>JARFRM010000174.1 GCA_029287235.1 Thermoanaerobaculales bacterium | reverse complement strand
ACTGCAGAGTACGCCTCCGCGCCCGAAGATGAGAAATCCCAGCTGTGCAGAGCGCCTCGACGCCCTCGTGACGAAAATTGGTGAGAAGGTCGGGCTAGGAGGCTGCACCGCATAGAATTGGCGGCGCCTTTCGGGCGGCATTTGGCCCGTTTTTCGCCTGTTTCTCGGCCCATACCACCAGTATGAACCGGCGAAACAGGCGAAAAGCGGCCACAAATGACGCTCCGAAATCCATCCACCATCAATGCGGTGCAGACTTTGCCCGGTCCATCGGAAAACTCGGGTTGGGACCGCGCGGTCTCCAGGGCAACGCCCTCTATAGAGATCAATTCTCAATTCAATATTGGATGATATGATCAAATAAGAATTCAACGACCGGAATATTCGGTCGCTCCTGGAGGGGATGTGGATCACCACCCGTTACACCTGCACTCCATGCTGGTTCACGCGGTCATCGCGCTGGCGCCGCTTGCCGCGGCGGCTTTGGTTTTGGAGGCTTCCTCGGTGACCCTTGCCGGGATCGGTCCCCCGGTGTGGGCCGTTCTCTTCCGGGGATCGTTGGTCGGGATGCTCCTCATCGCCCTCCCGTCGATCCTCACCGGGATCAGTGAACGCAACCACATGTACGTCAACTGGCCGCCGAGTCACCGCATCAAGCTCACCCTGTCGTTTTTCCTGGTCATCCTTGTCGGAATCGAGCTCCTTCAGGTCTTTGGTTCGGAGACACCCCTGAGGCTCGGATCGTGGCTCGCGCTGGCGGTGATCGGCGGCAACTGCACCGTGGTTTTCGCGCTCTCCGCATACGGTTTGCGGATCTCCCTCGGCCGGCAGAGCCTCGCCCGGACCTCGTACCAGGCCGACATGGATTTCGATCCCCCCATGAACATCCTCGAGTGTGTGGCCGAGTTCGCCGACGATCCGCCCAAGCTCATCAACGTCCAGGAGGAGAGATGATGGATTTCAGTCCCAGCCCGGAGCAGACCGAGCTGGTGGAGCGGGCGAGAGCCTTCACAAAGGAGTTCATCGGCCCGAACTCCATGAGGTACGACCGGTCCGGCGAGTTTCCCCGGGATATCTGCCGCGAGGCGTTCAATCAGGGGTTCATGAATCCGCATGTTCCGGCCGAGTATGGAGGGTCCCCGCACTCGGTTCTCGACCACTGCATGGTTCTTGAGGAGATGGCCACCGGGTGCTCGGGCATCGCCACCGCCATCGATGCCAACGGGCTCTCGCAGTACCCGGTGATCCTGGCCGGAAACGATGACCAGAAACGCCGCTTCCTCGCACCGATGACCGAGCAACTCATGTTCTCCGCCTACGCAGTGACCGAGCCGGAGGCGGGGTCCGATGTCTCACGGGTCAAGACCTCCGCGACCAAGATCGGGAACGACTACGTCCTCAACGGGATCAAGTGGTGGATCACCAACGGCTCGGTGGCGAGCTGGTACTTCGTACTCGCCCGGGTCGACGACAAGCCGACCGGGTTCATCGTGCCCGCGGACACCCCGGGGATCATCCGCGGACCCAAGGAGATCAATCTCGGCCAGCACGCCTCGAACACCGTGCGGGTGACCTTCGAGGACGTCAAGGTTTCGGAGAAGGACCGGCTCGGAGATGAGGGCGACGGTTTTCAAATCGCCATGAAGACCTTCGACCACACCCGCCCGGGGGTCGCCGCCGGCGCCAACGGGATCGCCAAGGCGGCGCTCAACATCGCGTTGTCCTACGCCAAGAGGCGACGGACATTCGACAAGAAGCTCATCTCCAATCAGGGGATCTCCTTCAAACTGGCCGAGATGATGACCCGCCTCGACGCGGCCAGATACCTGACCTAC
Organism: Thermoanaerobaculales bacterium; assembly: GCA_029287235.1. GTDB lineage: Bacteria > Acidobacteriota > Thermoanaerobaculia > Thermoanaerobaculales > Sulfomarinibacteraceae > JAHECW01. The sequence continues at coordinate 29,326 of JARFRM010000174.1, read as the reverse complement.
AAGGCCGCGTGGCTCTTTGATCAGGGATCCGACAACGCACGTGAGGCGGCCGAGGCCAAGTGGTTCGCCGCCGATGTCGCCATGAACGCCGCCATCGAGTGCTCTCAGGTGCTCGGCGGCTATGGTTTCACCACCGAGATGCCCGCCGAGAAGCTGATCCGCGACGCCAAGATCTACCAGATCTACGAGGGCGCCACCGAAATTCAGAAGATGATCATCGTCGCCAAGCTCATGCGGATGCGGGAAGTCCACTGATGTTCGCCGATCTCCGTAGGATCACGGCGAGGATTGCCGAGAAGTTCAAGCGTCGGTTCTACGGCAGGACATTCAACTGTCCGGTCTGCCATTTCGAAATCGCGATCGTCGACGCCGGCAAGAACCGCCTCCTCGTCTGCCCCGTCTGCGGGGTGGTGATCGACATCGAAGAGGTGTACGGACATGCGGTGCCGGTGGTCCTCGAGGTCGAGCTCTTCCGGCCTCAGCCCAAGGCCAGGGTCCATCCTCTCGCCACCCACGCGCCAATCGGGCTCTACCCGTTCGCCGTGCTCGGGGCGGCGCTCCTGATGGTCGCCTCGATGGCGCGGCCGTTCGTTCCCGGACTCGAGCCGATGCTGACCGGGGCGCCGGTGTTGGCCGACGCCACCCTGGTGCTGCTGGTCCTCTCGGTCGGGCTGTCGGTCGTGACCTTTGCCTCGGGTCTTTGGGACTGGAATCGGCGGTATCGACGGCGGAGCTACCGCCAGATCCGACTCAAGATCGCGTTCTCGATCCTCTTTCTCCTGCTCGGCGGGGCGGCCATCGTCCTCCACGCCTCCGGCGCCGTTTTCTCCGCCGGCAGTGGACTCGTCGATCTCGGGTCGCCCCTGTCCGTGACGCTGGCGGCCGTCGAGCTCGCTCTCCTTGTCGCCGGGATGGTGGTCATCGCCTCCTTGGGGCACGTCGGCGGCACGCTCGTCTACGGCAAGTGATCGCCGGGGCCGCGTGCACGGAATCCACCAATGACATCGCCCGCTCAGGGCCGCAGTCCGGGGGCTGACGCAGGAGGCTCGGGTCTTTACCTCGGGTGAAGCCAGGTCGGCAAGAGCGAGTACGGATCGACGCTCATCTCGCGGTTGTAGACCAGCGAGGTGGATGACAGTATCGCTTGGAGATCACCGTCGTTGAACGCGTCGAAGGTCTCGGTTGCACCACCGATGTGGCGGCCGGAGACAAAGATCTGGGGGATGGTCTTGACATCGAAGCGGGCGTTGAGCGCCGCTCGGATCTGACCGCCCCAGTCGTTGTCCTGGTAGGCCGCCGAGTCGAGGTCGATGGATCGGTACGGGATGTCGACCGCGGCGAACATCTTGCGAACCGACCAGCAGAACTCGCACCACTCGAAGGCGAACATCACCACCGGCTCGTCAGGGTCACCGAGGACCTCGTCGATGAAGGCGTCGGCTTCGGGAGTGATGCGCGGAGGCTCGACATCGGCGACAGGCGGCGGAGCTGGAGCGTCGAAGCGGTAGCTCGGGGTGGACTGCGAGATCAGGAGCTCATTGTCGGTCATGTGCTCGGCGATGTCGAAAAAGAGGGGGGTGGTGAGATAGCGCTCGCCGGTGTCGGGGAGAATGCACAGCACCGTGGATCCGGCGGGTGCTCCCTTGCAGACCTCGAGAGCGCCCGCCAGGGTGGCGCCGGCGGAGATCCCGACGAAGATGCCCTCCTCGCGAGCGAGGCGCTGAGAGCACTCGATGGCGGCGTTGCCCGGGACGGGTACGAAACCATCGATGAGGCCTTGGACGATCACATCCTCGGCGAGTTTTGGGATGAAATCCGGGCTCCAGCCCTGCATGAGATGGGCGCGAAATCCCGGGTGGCTCGACGCAACGGAACCGTCGGCCTTTCGCTCCTGTGGAATGCCGCTGCCCAGCATCACCGAGTTGTCGGGCTCGCAGACCACGATTCTGGTGTCGGTTCGTTCGGCCTTGAGCACCCGGGAGATGCCTTTGAGGGTGCCGCCGGTGCCGAAACCCGTGACGAAATAGTCCAATCGTTCACCGTTGAAGTCCTCGATGATCTCCCACGCGGTGGTGCTGGAGTGAACGTTGGCGTTGGCCTCGTTTTCAAACTGGCGGCAGAGGAACCAGCCGTGCGCCTCGGCGAGCTCCTCGGCCTTTTTCAGCATTCCGGTGCCTTTTTCCGATGCCGGTGTCAGCACTACTTGGGCGCCGAGAAATCGCATCATCTTGCGCCGTTCGACCGAGAAGTTCTCGGCCATGGTGACCACCAGGGGATAGCCCTTCTGAGCACAGACCATGGCGAGCCCGATTCCCGTGTTGCCGCTGGTGGCCTCGATCACGGTTTGACCTGGCCGGAGATGACCCGACCGCTCGGCATCCTCGATGATCCCGAGGGCCAGACGGTCCTTGACCGATCCCATGGGGTTGAAGGACTCGACCTTCGCATAGAGGTTGACTCCGTCCGGGGCGATTTTGTTGATTCGAATGACGGGGGTGCGGCCGACCGCACCGAGAATGTTGTCGTACTTGGCCATGAATTGTCTCCTCGACTCGTCGTCATAGCCTAGCATATTGATATTCAGACTCAATCATCTCTGGATGCGGGAATCGACGATCCGGCCGTTGCCGACTTCGAGGGGAGTGTTCCTCGCTCGAGACGGTGAGTGTTACCCGTGGTTGCTCAGCACTCCGTGACGTTGATCGCCAGTCCACCGGTCGAGGTCTCCTTGTACTTCGACTGCATGTCGCGGCCGGTCTCGCGCATGGTGAGGATGACCTGATCGAGGGAGACGTGGCGTGCGCCCTCATCGCGCAGCGCCATCCGCGCGGCATTGACCGCCTTGACCGCGGCCATGGCGTTTCTCTCGATGCACGGGATCTGGACCAGCCCACCGATGGGATCGCAGGTGAGACCGAGGTTGTGTTCCATCCCGATCTCGGCGGCGTTTTCCACCTGACGTGGGGTGCCCCCGGCGGCCTGGGCGAGGCCCGCGGCGGCCATGGAGCATGCGACCCCGACCTCGCCCTGGCAACCCACCTCGGCGCCGGAAATCGATGCATTTGTGGCGTAGAGCGCGCCGACGGCGCCCGCGGTAAGGAGGTAGTCACGGGTCGCATTCTTCGGTGGGCGTTTGATAATCCGATCGAGGAAGCGGAGACAGGCGGGGACGATCCCAGACGCGCCGTTGGTCGGGGCGGTGACGACCCGCCCTCCCGCCGCGTTCTCCTCGTTGACTGCGAGGGCGTAGAGGACGATCCAGTCCATGGCCCCCAGGGGGTCGCCGAATGCGAGCTCGTTCTCGGTGGTCAGGGCGCGGTGGAGCGCAGGAGCCCGTCGCTCGATCCCCTGGTCACCCGGCAGGGTGCCCTCGGTGCGACAGCCCCGTTCGATGCACTGGTTCATGGTGTGTTGGATGAGCTCGAGGCCGTTCTCGATCTCTTCACCGCTTCGCCAGGCATGCTCGTTGGCCAGCTGAATCTCGGCGATACTCTTGCCCGCCGATCGCGCGATCTCGAGCAGTTCGTCGCCCGAGGCGTACGGAAATTCGACCTGTGGCGATTCCTTGATGAGTTGGTCGTTCCCGGCGGTCTTGTTACCTACGACGAAGCCACCGCCCACAGAGTAGAAGTCCTTGGTGTAGACATCGGCCTGCCCGGGTCCATAGATCGTGAAGCGCATCCCGTTGGGGTGGTGGGGCAGTTGCTCCGAGGGTTTGAACACGATGTCGCGATCGGGGTTGAACCCAATCAACCGCCGCCCGCCGAGATTCAGCTCACCGGTCTCGACGACTCCTCTGTATAGAGGATCTTGGTCGTCGGGATCGATGGTTTCGGGTTCCTCGCCCAGCAGGCCCCAGATCACCGCTCGATCGGTGTGGTGGCCGCGGCCGGTGGCGGCGAGGGAACCGAAGAGCTCGCATTGGATGCGGACCACTTGATCGAAGTAGTTGTGTCGGTCGAGCTTGTCGAGGAGAAAGCCCGCCGCCCGCATGGGTCCAACCGTGTGCGAGGACGAGGGCCCGATGCCGATCTTGAAGATGTCGAAAACGCTGAGTTCCATAGCGATCAGCGTAGCATCCGCGTGGAATATTTACCGCGAGGACGCAAGGGACGCCAGGCATCGCTATTGGATGAGCTTGTCGGCAGCTGTCTTAGCCGGCCAAAAATCTCATCCAAATGATGGTCCTTGCGCTCCTTGCGTCCTTGCGGTTCATTCTTCTGCCGTTCCTCGTGCGACGTCGATGAGGCGTTGTTCGATGTAAGGGAAGAACGGGTTGGAACGCAGGCGGTTGAAATGATCGGCGGGGACGCTCAGGAGCCCCCTTTCACCCCGCGGCTCGAGGCTGCCGAGCTGGATCCCGAATCTCTGATCCGGGTTCGGGAGGACCCCGTAGATCGGATCATCGGGCGCAAACGGGACGGCCACGTGCGAGAGCGAGTAGAAACCCCTCGGCCACTTGAGTTCCAGGGGTGTGACGACTGCCTCGGTGGCGCCCGCCGCCCGGGTCCACTCCTCGAGTGCGCCGGTGGTCTCGTCGGCGTTCATGATCACGGTGAGGCGATATGGGGTCGAATATCTGTCGGTCAGCGATGTCAGGCGTTTGGCGGGATCGGTTCGGAAGAACCCGCGCATTTTGGCCTGGCGGTTGATGTCGAAAATGACGAGCTCGCTGTCCTCGTCGACCAGGCGGTCGTGCAGACCATCGACAACGGCCTCGACGAGGACGGTGGCGTCGGCGAGTGACATGAAGGTGAGGACCGGGGGGAATCGGCGGGCGCTCTCGAGTCCCTGGATCCCGGCGAGCCCTGCGCGGACCGATTTCGTCAGAACGTGGGTCTGGTACCCGGCGTCGTTGTGAAACGAGGTGTACTTGAACGGGTCGTACTCGGGCTCGATGCCACCCCAGCCTAGTTTGTTGAACCACGGCATCCAGCTGATCAGCCGGTGGATCCGCGCCAGAGCCGCTGCCCTTGTGATCCCGATGGCGGGCGAGAAGAGCACGATCTGATCCGGGGTTCGGACCTCGTCACCGGCGACGGTGCCGAGGGCGAGGTCGAGGGCTAACGCACCACCGTTGGAGTAGCCCGCGACGAAGATCCGAGTATCATCGCCGACGGTCTCCACCAGGTGGTCGTAGGCGATGCGGACCGCGGCGCGCCAGTCCTCGACCTCTGCGCGACGGAGGGTCGAGGGGGTGGTCCCGTGCCCGGGAAGGCGAAGCCCGACGATGTGGAAACCCAGGCCGTTGAGGATCTCCGCCGTGCGTCGAAGACTGTAGGGAGAATCGGTGAGGCCATGGATGAGCAGAGCGCCGCCCACCGGGTCCGGCGGCGCGAGCTCGTACGAACGATTCCAATTTCTGGGAAAGGTCTCGGGGTTGTTGGCGCCGCCGGGGGCGTAGCGGTTCCACATCGGATTCACCCCATCTGTGACTCGGGCCACCCGTTCATCGAGCTCGCGGAACAACCGGTCCTCGGTCTCGAGATACTGATTCCACCCAAAGCCGTCTGTGGCGTCCTTGGCATCGAACTCGGTCTTCAGGTTGACCGTGTGCCAGAGCGAGAGGGCCGGCTTGGAGCGCTGGGCCAGGGTCGCGGCTGCGAGGATCAGGAGGATCACCACGACGGCCGAGACGGCGGCGAAACGAATGATCTTTCTCGTCGGCATGGTGCGTATATAATAACCGCGACAGCCGATGCCACGAACTCAGCCCGACAACCGTCCGCCCCGCCGATGGAGGTTCTCCTTCAGACGGGCGATCCTCGTCTTCCTCGTCGTCGTCGCGATCGGCGTGGCCCTGCCTTTCGGGTGTGTCGGCAACCGACAGTTCAACACCGAGCCCGAGGACTATCTGAGGGTCTACCGGACCGATGGCGGGTTGCCCTATGTTGTGTCGGTGGTCGAGTTCGACGATCAGGGCGAGCCATGGGATCTCGTCCAGCTCCGCGCGGTGGTCGAGCTCATCCGAGACCTCAATGCCGGAAGCGAGAACGGCGTCGTGCTGCACCAGTTCATCCACGGCTGGAAGAGCAACGCATCGAGGGATCGAAAGTCCGGACAACGGTTGGCCTGGTTCGAAGATCAGGTCAGAAGGCTCGCGGAATATTCGGAGGCCTCGTCAGAAAGCTCCGATGAGCCGGCGCGGCCGGTGGTCGGGCTCTTCATCGGCTGGCGCGGCCGCACCTACTCGCTGCCGATCCTCATCGACGCCTCGTTCTGGAATCGCCGCGTGGCCGCTCACCGGGTGGCCTCCATGCAGCTGGTGGAGGTCCTGCAGCGAACCCTGCGGGCTACCGCCGAGAATCCGGAGTCCAAGTGCTTTCTCCTCGGGCATTCCATGGGTGGGTTGATTCTCGAAAAGACCGTCGGTCAGACTGTGATGGCGGAGATCCTCTCGGTGGAGGACAGCGGAGGATCGGTGCCCCTAGGCTATGACCTCATCGTCTCGGCCAATCCCTCCACCGAGGCGCTCTACACCAGGCAGCTCATCGACGCCCTCAAGCGCACCGGCGTAAGGCTCATCCTCGAGGATCGGAACGGGGCTCGTCGAAGCGCCGGTGGACCACTGATGGTGTCCGCCACATCGGAAGCCGATGGGGTGACCCGCTGGATGGTTCCCTTTGCCATGAGGCTCAACTCGGTCTTTGTCCGATACCGCGCCAACCCGGATCCGTCTGTGCCTTCGCAGACCCAACTCGGTATTCAAACCGCGGGCCACGTTCCCTTCCTCTTCAGTCATACGGTTGAGGTGGCGGATGGCGAGGTCGTTCTGACCGAGGTGCCCGGTCGATGGAACGACACACCTTTCTGGGTTTTCCAGGTTCCCGAGGAGGTCAGTGGCGATCACGGTGACATTTCGAGCCCGCTGTGGGGACAACTCATGTTCGAGCTGATGGAGCGCAACGAGGTCTTCGATCCCGACCTCGAATTGCGGTTGGCCGGCCCCGGACCGATCGACAGACGCTGATGGTGCTCATCGCGAGTGAGGCGCCGAATGAGAATCGGTCGAGAGGGGTTGCTGTGATTTGCCCGCTCTTTCATATGTTTTGACCCGTGCCCGATGGATGGCATGTGCGTGGGAGGTTTTGACCACAGAGACGCGGAGTCACAGAGCGGCACAGAGTCATCGCAGATCGCAGTTTCACCGCGAAGGGCACAAAGACCGCCAAGACCATCGCAAAGCCATCGCAATATTGACTCATCGCACCATCGCACGGAGCAACCGCAGCCGAGCGCGGGTTGTGGGGGCGGCCATCCTGGCTGCCCTTCAGATTCCTACCGGTGGGAGTCGCGTATCAACGGAGTCAGACGCTGCTCAAGAAAGCGTCTCCGACTTTCCAATGCGATGGCTTTGCGATGGCCGTCTTAGCGTTCTTGGCGGTCTTTGCGTTTCAACGAATGAGCTCCGGCCACCACGAAAGACGAGCCGAAGGCCACGAGAGCGTTCGAGCGTGGATTCACCCCGTTGTGACTCCGTGTCTCTGTGGTGAAATCACGAACGCTCAACCGTGACGGGTCGAATCCGACAGACTCGGAGTACACTTCCGGCGATGGATCTGAGGTTGCGATGGATTCCGCTGCTCGTCATCGCGCTCCTCGCGAGCGCGGCACCCGTCTGTGCCGATCAGTGGTACGAGCACTACGCTCGGGCCGAACAGGCGCTGATGGACAACGATCCCGCTGTCGCCATCACCGAGCTCAACCGGGCCATCGAGCGACGCGGCGATTCGGGCGCGCGGGTGCGCACCTACGGCATGCGGGTCATCGACTACTTCCCCTACCTCAAGCTCGGGATTGCCTATTTTGCAGGTGGCGAATATGAAGCGGCGTTGCGGGCCTTCGACACCGAGGAGCAGATCGGCGCCATCCAGGGTTCCGAGTCCGCGTCGGCTGAGCTGGATCGATTCCGAAGGCGCACCACCGACGCCCTGGAGAAACAGCGGATCGAGCAGCGGCAGGCCGTTCAGACCCTCGTTGAACGGAATCTGGCCGAGGCGCGAGAGCATCAAAGTGCCGCTCGGCTGAATGAGGCCCTGGCCGCCGTCAATCGAGCGCTCGCTCTGACGCCCGACAATGCGGATGCCGGAATGCTCGCCGACGCACTTCGCCGGGAGTTGGCTCGCCGCGATGAGGATCGGTCGAAGCGCGAACGGGCGGCGCAGCTCATCGGCGAGGGCGAACAGCTTCGTGGAGATCGGCAGCTCACTCAAGCGGCGGCGCTCTTCCGCCAGGCGGCCGAACTGGCGCCGGAGAGCGTTGCGGGCGACCTCCTGGCAGAGGTGCAGGCCGAGCTCGCCGATCAGTCGCCGGACCTTCCGTCCGATGATCGAACCCATCGTTTGGACACGGCGGGGGAGCTCTTCTCCAAGGGCGAGCTTGATGCCGCCCTCGGGTTGGTCCAGCAGGTGCTGGCAATCGAGCCCGATGACGCTCGCGCCAAGGATCTCGAAGACCGGCTGCTGGGTCGTATCGCCGATGAGGAGGCGAGCGCAGAGGTGCGTCGGTTGCTGGCCGAGGCCCAGGGAGAACTCGACCTCGGTGACTTCGAGGAGGCCATCGCCGCCGCAAACTTGGTGCTGGCGCGAGATCGCGGCAACGCAGATGCGCTTCGATTGATTCAGCAGGCCTATGCCCTGCTCAGTCGCCGGCTCCTGGGCGAGGGCCCGGCTCAGAATCTCCCTCCGGCCATCCGTTTCGCGGACATGCGAGAGGCGACGACCGACGGATCTCTGGTCCACATGGTGCGCGACTCGGGTTTCAGATTGAACGGCGTGATCATCGACGACACCAAGGTGGAGTTGACCGCGACGGCGAGCGATGGGACGCCGGTGGCGAGCGAGCTGTCCAGCCAGGTGGTCGGTGGGGTGGCCATCACCGAGTTCCGTCTCGAGACGACATTGTCCGCAGGTGCAACGACCCTCGAGTTGGTCGCCACCGACGATGAAGGTCTGAGTTCGCGCAGCGAGTACGCGGTCGTGTATCGACGTCCGGTCATCCGTTCGCCGTGGTTGTGGGGGGGGGTGATTGCGTGCTTCCTGCTCGGAGTTGCGATCGTGATGATCCGGAGAGAGCTTCGACGCCGTCGGCTCCTGCGCCGACGGTTCAACCCTTATGTCGCCGGCCCCCCGGTGCACGATCCCGAACTCTTCGTCGGCCGTGGCCCCCTCCTCGGCCGGGTCTTGGCAACCGTGCCCAACAACAGTCTCCTGCTTCTCGGCGAGCGGCGCATCGGGAAAACGTCGATGTTGCATCAGCTGCGGGTTCGGTTGCCCAAGCTCGACCACCCGCGGTTCTGCTTCGTGCCGGTACCCATCGATCTTCAGGGGATTCCGGAAGAGGCCTTTTTCGCCACGGTCGCCGAGGCGGTGGGGGAGACCGTCGGTGACGAACAGATGTCCGCTGCCCGGGTCGCCGACGGCTACGACTCGCGCGAGCTGACGCGTGATCTGAGGCGTGTTCTGCCCACCATCGAGTGTGCCGATGACAAGCGGGCCAAGTTGGTGCTGCTCCTCGACGAGATCGATGAGCTCAACGGCTACTCTCACCGCACCAACCAGCGATTGCGAAGCCTCTTCATGCGCGGCTTCGCCGATCAGTTGGTGGCCGTGGCCGCGGGGGTCGGGATCGCCCGTGAGTGGGACCATGAGGGCAGCCCCTGGTACAACTTCTTCGAAGAGATCGAGGTGGGGCCCATCGACCCGGCTGCCGCCCGGGATCTGGCGACTCAGCCACTGAGCGGGGTCATTGCCATCGACGACGATGCGGTGGATCGGTTGCTGAAAGAGGCGGACGGTCGACCGTACATCCTGCAGAAGATCGCGCTGGCAGCGGTTCAACGGGTGCACGACGAGGGCCGGAGCCGGATCACGCTCGAGGATGTGGAAGGGGTGCTCCGGATCTGAAGGGTCGGGTCAGAACGTGAAGATCATCGAAAGTGAAACGATGGTCGTCCTCTTGGAAAAATCCCCGGCAAGATCGAGCTGGAACTTCTTCCAGGCGAAACCGATCCCGGCCGCGGTGTGAAAGACCGCCTCGGCGTTGGTGAGGTCGCCTTCCGGGGTGATGGACACCGCGCCTCCCTGAGGGTCGTACCAGGCGCCACCGCGCAGACCGATGAGCGGTTTGGCCTTGAGAAAGACCCACTCTCCACCGAGGTGAAGCCTCGTTCGGTTTTCGATGCCGTAGAGTTGCTCAACCTCGGCAGCGAGGACGGCGTGTCCTCCCGCCGATCGCCAGCTCGCACCGGCCGCCAGAATGTCGGGGATGGTCGCCCGGCCACCGCTGGCGAAGGTGAAATCAGCGCCACTCCGAAAGGAGGCGCCGAGCGCCCAAGCGTCGTTGAGACCCCAGAGGACGCCGGCTGTGGCCCCGACGTCGCTCTCGGCCATGTCGTCCAAGAACGGATAGGTCCCGTCGGGATCGAATGTCCCCTCGCTGAGGACTCCGGCAAACGCGGTGAGACCGAACCCGATGCTCACCGCTTCGCTCAGACGCAGCGCGGCTGAGACCCCGAAGTTGCCGACGACGAGACCCGAAAGGGGGTCAATCTGGTTGTTGGCCTGCCACTCGGTTGGAAACTCCAGGCTCGACAAGGTTTGGACGTAGATCGCGATGGACCATTTCTGGCGTGGCAGGACAAAGGACAGAAATCCGAGGCTCGACTCGTTCGAGGCGACGCCCTCGCGATCCTCACTCCACGAACGCCCCTCCAGCGAGATCTCCGAACGCGCCAGTTGCATCAGCCCGGAAGGGTTGGCCCACGCGGCGGTGGCATCGTCGGCCACGGCGACAAAGGCGCCGCCGAGACCGAGGCTGCGCGCACCGGGGTTGATGATGGGTGGCTCGATGGTCGATTGACCGGTGGCGAACGGGCACACCGACAGGGCCAGGAACACGATCGCTGCCTGAAGACACTGGCGAGGAGTTTTCATCGACCACCTCATCCTATCCGAATCCTCATCAAAACCTCACAACTCCGTCAGGCGCCTCGAGCCCCGGGGGCCGACACTCAGTCATGACATACGCAGCCGACTGGAAAACGGCTCGAAAACGGAGGAAGAAATGAAGAAAACCAATCTGACCGCCCTGTTTTTGATTCTGGTCCTCGTCACACTCCTGATCTCCATGGCCTCGAGCGCGTTTGCCCATGAGGAACCTGTGGCCGAGGAGAGCACGACGATCGACCAACCCAAGGTGCGCGACTGGATCCTGCGCTTCGGCTTCGTCGTTGCGGAGACCAGTGGGAGTACGTCGGTGGATCTGGATCCGGGCTCGGTCGATGCCAGGCTCAGCGGGGGCGGTGGCGGATTCGCCAACATCGAGTACAAGGTTCTCCCATACCTCGGCCTCGAGTTCGGGTCCACCACCATCGGCGCGGATTTGAATGTTTCCGCCAACGTCGGAACCAAACACTACAGCACCGATGTGGATGTCCTCGGGATGAGTGCCTTGACCCTCGCCGCCAACTTCCACTTCGTGAGGACTCCGACCGTCAACGTCTATGCGGGACCCATGTTGGCGTTCAACCGCTACAGCAAGTGGACCGTCCACTCGGATTGGGACGATGGTTGCTGGCCGACCAAGCATGACTGCGGATGGGTGTCGTGGGAATCCAGAAACGATTCGGAGGTCACCTGGGGCGCCAAGATCGGCATCGACATCGTTCTCACCAAGAGGGGGAATTGGGCCCTCAGCGGGTCGCTCTCCTACCTCGACGCAACCTACAACTTCGACGAGTTGGACGGAGGAGGAAGCGGCTCCATCGATTTCGACCCCCTCATGTTCAGCTTCGGCGGCGGGTTTCGGTTCTGAGAATGTGGAAGACGATCACAGGGCGGGTGTAAGACCCGCTCCTACGAAAACGCAACGCAGGGGAGGGGTTTGCCCCCTCCCTTCTTCCGTCGAAGATGGGAGGCACTAGAATGTCAATCAATGAAACCCTCGGACGCACCCTTCACCCTCGGCGAGTGGCTGGTCCAGCCGCAGCTCAACCGTCTGTCGCGGTCGGGCGCCGGCGATGTCCAGCTCGAACCCAAGATGATGGACGTCCTAGTCCGGCTCGCGCGGACGACCGGAGAGGTCGTCTCGCGTGAAGACCTGATCGATGCCGTGTGGCCGGAGGTCTTCATCTCCGAGTCGGTGCTCACCCGCGCCATTGCCGGTCTCCGCCGGGCCCTCGGCGACGATGCGCGCAGCCCGCGCTTCATCGAGACCATCTCCAAGCGCGGCTACCGGCTGATCGGGTCGGAAACGGCGTCGCCACCGGCGCCGGCGGCGACCTCGCCGGCCGGCTTTCCCGGTGGTTCCTATGTGGTGGGGCAGTGGGTGCGTGCTGAAGGCTTTTATGGTCGTGGGGCCCAGCTCGCCGAGGTACTGGACGGCCCGCGTAACGGCTTCTGGGTGGTCGGTACCCGTCGTCGCGGCAAGACCTCGTTCCTCAAACAGCTCGAACACGTGGCGATCGCTCATCCCGAACGAAGGTTGTTGCCTGTGTTCTGGGATCTCCAGGGTGTGGATGACCCCGACGCACTCGCCTTCAGTTTCGAGGAGGCCCTTGCCGATGCCGAACCACGGCTCGTCGAGGCCGGTCTGACCCTCGACGAGATGCTCGATCCCGATGTCTTCCGCATGATCGGATCGCTCCGCCGCCGTCTCCACGCCGATGGTAGGACGCTCTTCCTGCTCTGCGACGAGGCCGAGGAGTTGAGGAGTCTGGCCTCCCGTTCGGAGGCCGTCATCGGACGGCTCCGCCGGGCGCTGCTGGCCCACGACGGTCTGCGGACCGTGCTCGCGTCGGGACCTCGTTTGTGGGATCTCGCCACGGGTTCCTCGACCTCGCCGTTTCTCGATGGCTTCCTGCCGCCGCTCTACCTCGGTCGCCTGAGTCCCGAGACCTCCGGCGCTCTCGTTCGCCAACGCCACCTTGGGGGTGACGCCCGCCCCGATCTGAGCGACGATGATGTCGACGCCATCTGCCGGTGGGGCGGGGGCCACCCCTTCCTCCTCCAGCTTCTGAGCAAACGGGTTGTCGAGCACGGGAGCGTTGAACGTGCGGTGGCGGCCGTCGCCGGTGACCGATCGATCACCAGCCTCTTCGAGGTCGATCTCGAGCTGCTCGACGAAGAGCAACGGGCGATTCTGAGCGATGTGAATCTCGGTCGATGGAACAAAGAACCTCATGAGACGCCGGCGCTGCTTGAACTGGAGCACCTCGGTTTGGTCATGCCCAGAAACGGGGGAGAACTCGTGATCGCCCTGCCGTTTCTCTCCGACTGGCTCTCCACTCAATAGCGCGCCCCAATCCCGACCAATACACAAAATAAGTGCCAGGCACGTATTTCCGTATTTGTTAGAATAACTTTCGTAACCATGCCGAGACCACCAAGAATTCTCGAAGGGGGCAGGATCTACCACGTCTACAACAAGGTGGGCGGGGACGCAATCCCATTTCAGGAAGAAAACCTGTCGGCTCGTTTTGTCAATGTGCTTCGCGAGGTCGTCGTCCGGGATGAACTGAAGGTCTTCGCTTGGGTGCTTATGGGAAACCACTACCATTTGGTGGTGAGAATGAACGCTGTGCCGTTGTCGCGTTCGATGAAGACGCTGCAACAGAAAACGACTCGATTCAGAAACTGGAGTGCAGGGTTGTCCGGCCCGCTGTGGCAGGGGAGATACAAGGCCATTCGGGTTGATGAACAGGGATACCTGCAACAGTTGGTCGCCTATGTTCATCTCAATCCAGTGAAGGCGGGTTTGGTCAAGGATCCGCGCGGTTACCGGTGGTCGGGACATCGAGATATGCTGCAGATGAGGCAGCATCCGATCGTTTCCATCGATGACGCACTCCTGATCTATGGAGAAACTCAACAGGAAGCTGTCGCGGCCTATCGATCAGCCCTGAGGCAGGTGCGCTCCTCGAGTTGGTCACGCGAAGCTCCCGGGAGGCTCCCGTGGTGGCCAAGGGGTCGGCCGACCGGGGATCGACCACTCCACGTTCACAGCGCGGCCATGGTGGATGAACTTGGAAGAAGCACGGCGCCATACCGCCCGCGCCTGGGTGCTGAAGAGTGGTTGGCCATCGCGTGTGCTCATCTCTGTGTTGACCGGGCTGATCTAGAAGGCCGAGGAAGACAGCGAGAGATTGTCTGGGCTCGAGACCTCATCGGATTGATCGGCGTTGAACGCTATGGCGTCCAGGTCAAAAGTCTTGCAGTGGCATTGGGCAAGAGCGAGGATGGGGTGAGTTTGTGGGTTCGGAGAGGCGTGAAACGGCGATCCGACGACGAGTTGTTTGCCGAGGCCGCGGATCGACTCGATTCAGTCGCGCAGCAGGAGCGATGAAACAAATACGGAAATACGTGCCTGGCACCTTTTCTTTTTTGGTGCTTGTGGTCGGATTCTGTTTTTTGGCTCATGCGGACGGTGGGGATGGGGATCATCGGAAGTTCAGGGTTGGTGGTCTGCTCTTCGGCGACGCCTACCACATCGTCAGCCACCACACGGATGAGGGCGAGGGAGCAACCGGGTTGGTCTACCGGCGGGGATACCTCACCTTTGGTGCTGATTTTTCAAAGAAGTGGGTCGGACGGTTGCGGTTGGAGTTCAACCAGACCGGCGAGTTCGAAACCTATGGTTTCAAGGTCGACTTCAAAGATCTCTATGCCGAACGGAAGATCGGCCGCCACCGAGTCCTCTTCGGACTGTCGCCGTCACCGACCTTCGATCTCATTGAGTCGATCTGGGGGTTTCGATACTTGGCGAGGACACCGATGGATCTGCAGGGCGAGGCGAGCCGTGACACCGGCATCTCCGCCAAGGGACCGCTCAACGCCTCGGGCACTCTCAGCTACCGGGTCATGGTGGGCGCAGGCAGCGAGTTCGGCAACGAGAGCGGCGATGGTGAAAAGTGGATGGGTGCGCTCACCTGGCGACCCTCCGAACGGTGGACAATCGACTTCTATCTCGGTTTCGAGAGGCTGACGGGTCCGAGGGACCGTTCGACATTTCAGGTCTTCGTCGCCTACGAAAAGGACAAGTTGCGGTGGGGTTTTCAGTACTCGAATCAAAACCGCCAGGAAGACCCGCGCCTGGAACTCGCTTCAGCGTATGTGGTTCGCAAACTGGGAGTGAAGACATCGCTGGTTGCCAGGGTTGACAGACTCATGCAACCGAGCCCTAAGGGCAACAACATTTCATACATCCCGTTTGACCCGAGCGCCAAGGCGACGTTTTTTCTCGGCGGAGTGGAGTTCCGTCTCTCTCCGCATCTGCGCCTCACGCCCAACACGATTGTGACCACCTACGACCGCAACGATGAAGGTGTCCAGCCGAGGACCGACTTCCACCTGCGGTTGACGTTCTTTCTGGACTTCGAGTAGCGAGGGGGGACCGAGGATCCCCGACCGTTGCTACACTCACGAGTCATGAAGCACTTGGCCTACCAGCGTGACGCATACCTCAACGATCTCGATACAGAGGTTGTCGAAACAGGAGCTGATGGTGGTCGCCGATTTGTGGTCACCTCCGACACGGTCTTCTACCCGGAAGGTGGCGGTCAGCCAGCGGACCACGGAACGATGAGCGGTGTCGAGGTTGTCGATGTGCAGAAGACGGATGGAATCATCCGTCATTTTCTGGGTGGCGAGCTGCCGCCCGGACCGGTCCACCAAATTCTCAACTGGGGGCGCCGGTTCGACCACATGCAGCAGCACACGGGCCAGCACCTGCTCACCGCCGTAGCTCTGGGACGATTCGGATGGGCGACGACGGCCTTTCACATGGGCCCGTCGGTTTGCGACATCGAGCTCGATGTTCCTTCGCTTTCGGGCGGGGAGCTTCGGCGGTTGGAAGATGCGGTTGCGGAGGAGATCCTGACCGCTCGCCCGGTGACGATCCGCCACGCCGGGATCGACGAAATGGAGGCCCTCGGCGTCCGGTCGCGTCTCCTGCCCGAGGGGCACGGCGGCGAGATCCGGCTGGTGGAAATCGAGGGCCTCGACCTCAACACCTGTGGCGGCACGCATGTTCGGTCCACGGCCGAGATCGGCACTTTAGCCCTGCTGGGCTCCGAAACCATGCGCGGCGGGGCGCGACTTTTCTTTGTCGCGGGCGACCGCGTCCGTCGTCGGTTGGCCGGACACGAAGCGCGGAATCTACGGCTGCGTTCACTCCTCGACGCTGCTGACGATGATCTGCCCAAGTTGGTCGAGCTGAGGCTCGCACGGGAAAAATCGCTGGCGAGGGAGCGTCGCCAGATCCTCGCCGAACTGGCCCGGGCCGAGGCCGAGCGACTGGCGGCGACCGACGAAACCGTAATCTCGGCCCACTGGGATGACCGCGATCTACCCTTTCTCCAGGAGATCGGCAAGGCGCTTCTGGAACGCACTCCCGAACGGATCGCACTGCTGACCGTGGGATCCGGAATCGATGGCGCCTTCCTCCTGGTGGCCAGCGAGACCTCTGGCCTGGATCTCGGATCGGTCGGCCCCAAAATCTGCACCATCCTCGATGGCCGCGGCGGCGGCAGGGCCCCATTCTTCCAGGGCAAGGCGACCGCGATCGGGAAACGGGGCAACGCGGTCGAACGGCTGGTGGGCGAGTTCTCCGATTGAGATCTCTCCACAGAATCGCGCCTGCTCCACAATGGCGTAACCACTCCGTCGAGTGGCGCAGGAGGAACAGGCTAGAATCGACGGCAGCACATTGTAGAAGAACCACCGGGAGGCTCGGCATGGCCAAGGGCGACAAGAAGAAGGACAAGCTCTCCACCAAGGACTACGAGAAGGAACTCACGCGCCTTCAGGCCGAGCTCGTCAAACTCCAGCTCTGGGCCAAGGCGACCGGGGCGCGCGCCATCGTGGTCTTTGAGGGTCGCGACGCGGCGGGCAAAGGCGGTGTGATCAAGCGGATCACCGAGCGGGTCAGTCCCCGCGTCTTCCGTGTGGTCGCCCTCCCGGCCCCCACCGATCGCGAGAAGACCCAGATCTATCTCCAGCGCTACATCGCCCACTTCCCCGCGGCCGGCGAGATCGTGCTTTTCGACCGCAGCTGGTACAACCGGGCGGGCGTCGAGAAGGTGATGGGCTTCTGCACCGATCGGGAGTACGAGGACTTCCTCGAGGGCGCCCCTGGCTTCGAGCAGTTCATCATCGAGCGTGGAATTCACCTGATCAAATACTGGTTCGATGTCGGGATGGACGAGCAGGAGGATCGGTTCCGGTCGCGGATGACGGATCCGAGGAAGGTCTGGAAACTGAGCCCAATGGATCTCGCCTCCTACGACCGCTGGTACGACTACTCGCGCGCACGGGACGCCATGTTCGAGGCGACGGACACCGATCACGCGCCGTGGAACATCGTCCGCGCCGACAGTAAGAAGCGCGCACGCGTCAACTGCATCACCCACCTTCTGGCTCAATTCCCCTACGAAGATATTCCTTTGGAGAAGATCAAGTTCGGCAAACGAAAGACCAAGGGCGCCTATGACGATGTGGCGTCGATTGCCAACCGACGGTTTGTGCCCGAGGTCTTTTGACGCCCGAGTCGCCAGACCCAGGAAACTCCTCGGTGCTTTCGATCAAGCGGCCCGAAACCTTGGGTGTTTCGGCACCATGGACGATGGGAATGTGATGCGTCAGGAGATTCCTGGGTCTGTAGCCCATTGGGTTCCGTCAATCTGACGATGCCGCGGAATCGGACTCCGGTTCCATCGTACCGGCCACCTCCTCCGATCCAACCTCCACCCAACTCACCAAGAGTTGATAGCCGAGGGCAAGGACCACCGCCCCGATGAAGAGACCAACGATCCCGGAAAGCATCATCCCGCCGATGGCGCCGAGCAGGATCACCGGCATGGGAATGGACATCCCGCGGCCGAGGAAGAGCGGTTTCAGAAAGGCGTCGCTGCCGCTCACCACGAGGGCGAAGATCAGAAAAAGTACGGCCGTGAACGTGCTCGCCGAGGTGAAGACATAGACGGCGACCGGAAGCATGACCAGGGCCGGTGGCAACTGCATGATGGCGAGCAGCAGTACCAGCCCGGCCCAGAGGCCCGCCCCGGGGACACCGACGACGAGCATCCCGATTCCCGAAAGAAGCGACTGGATGAAGGCGACTCCCAACACACCCTGGACCACGCTGCGGATAGTCGCGCCCGATGTGGTTACCAGGTCCACGCCCCGATCGCCGGCCAGCCGAACGGCGAGGATCTCGAGCCCGGCCACTGCGGGACCGGCCTTGGCCATCATCAGACCTGAAATCAGAATCGCCAGGAAGAAGACCAGGGTGGCCCCCCCCGCGCTGGCCGCTTGCGCAACCACAAAGGCCCACACCGGTTGGAGCTGCTCCCGGTATCGTTCGAAGAAGTGCTGGAAATTGGCGGACGCCTCGCCCCACGCTTCGGAAAGCTGCGGCCCGACAACGGGCCAGCCAGCAACTCCCTCCGGTGGTGGCGGCACCTTCAATGTGCCGTTTTCGACACCCTGGGAGACGTGGTGCACGCTCTCGATCACGGATGTCGAGAGAAAGACGATGGGGACGATCAGCACCGCCAGCGCGATCAGGGTCAGGACTGTCGCAGCCCAACCTCCGCGCCCCCCCATCCTGCCCTTGAGCCAAGAAAACACGGGATAGAGCGCCACCGCGAAGATCACGCCCCACAGGACCGGCATGACGAATGGCTTGACGATGGCGAAACACCACCAGGCGAGCCCGGCGAGCAGACCGATGCGAATGGCAGACTCAACCGCACGACGGACAAAATTGCGATCTTCTTCTGATGTCAGGACGCTTTCCACGATTTTCCTCCATTGGATCCGGGCGCTTCACCCGACTGGGTTGATTGGTTTCCGGTGGTATCTTGCCACAGCCGGTTTCATTACATCGGGCAACGGATTCTGAGGTTGGGTTGGGACTCCCTGGGAGGATGATCGTTGTCCAAAGCCAACAACATCCAACTGTTTCGAATCTCGACTCGGTGGCTCGTCGCCGGGTGGGTCATCGCAGGCATCCTGCTCGCATCGGCGGCCCCTTTGCCGGCCCAGGACACCGGCGCGACGGAGCCGGCCTCGGCAACCTAGGACGACGACGGCGCGACCGAGAAGAAGAAAAAGAAGAGCCTCCCGGTGATCCCGATCCCGATCTTCATCACCGAGCCGGCCATCGGCTATGGTCTTGGCGCCGCCGTCGGGTATTTTCACAAGCGCAAGGGAGACGAGGAAACCGGCACGGAAGACATCGCGCCCGCCTATACAACCGGCACGACGCCTTCAACCTCAAAGGCGTCATCCTCTACCAGGGCATCAGGTTCCGACTCGGTGAGAGTGATTTCTTTCTGGGTGGGAAGCTCTCCTACTTCAGCGCGGATGGCGAGTTCAAGCTCGGCGAGGGAGCGCTGGATGGCCTCCTCGAGCGCAACACCAACGACGGCGGGCTCGCGTTTCAGGCGGTTTGGGACACCCGCGACAACACCATGACACCGGATGCCGGACAGTTCTTCGAAGCGGTGGTGTGGCGTTACGACGATGCGCTGGGAGGGGAGTTCAACTATTGGAAGGGCGGACTCAAACTGCTCTCGTTCCATCCCTTCGCCAAGCGATTCGTCCTCGGTCTCCGACTCGAAGCCAATGCCGTGGGCGGCGATGCTCCGCTGTGGGCCTACCCGTGGATCTCCATCCGCGGCATCCCTGCGTTGCGCTACCAGAACGAAATCGCCGGGGCCATCGAGACCGAACTGCGGTGGAACGTTTTCGATCGGTGGGCGGTCCTCGGCTTTGTCGGTGTCGGCGCCACCAGTGGCGACTCCCGCAGATACGAAGACGAGTCCGGAATCGTGGCCGGCGGTATCGGGGGACGATGGCTCTTCCGGCCCGAGGACAGCTTGTGGGTCGGGGTCGATATCGCAACCGGGCCCGAGGACACCTACGCCTACATCCAGGTCGGGCATGCGTGCTAGATCCTCATCAGGTGAAACGGGTTGACTACCGATCCGGGGAACGAGGACAATGATCCGTCATGACAAACCTCCAATCAGATGTTGTTCGCCGGTGTGTATTGCTTTCTCTCGTCGCGTTCGTGGGTGTTTCGGGGTGCGCCAAGGCCCCCGAGGTGGCGCCGCCGTCGCCTCCCGAAGTGACGGTGACCACGCCGATCCAGAAGGACGTCACCGTCTTCCAGGAGTTCGTCGGTTCGACCGAGGCTTTCAAGTCGGTGCACATCCGCGCGAGAGTCCAGGGCTTTCTCGACAAGATGAGCTTTGAACCGAGCTCATTCGTCAAGAAAAACCAGCTGCTCTTTGTCATCGAGCAGGAGCCGTATGAAGCCCAGCGCGACCGGGCCGCGGCGGGGCTCAAGGCCGCCGAGGCCGGACTGCGCAGGGCGGAATCCGATCTCGACCGACTCGAACAGGCGGTGGCGACCAACGCGGTTTCGCAGCAGGAGGTCACCCGAGCCCGCGCCGAACGCGACCAGGCGTCGGCGGCTATGCTCCAGGCCCAGGCGGCGCTCACCAACGCTCAGATCCAGCTCGACTACACAACCGTGGAGTCGCCCATCGAAGGGCTTGTCAGCCGCAACTATGTCGATCTCGGCAACCTGGTCGGCTCCGGTGAAGCAACGCTGCTGACCACGGTCCGACAGATCGATCCCATCTACGCTTACTTCGAGGTCTCGGAACGCTTTGTCGCTCAGGCCCTCGAACAGCGTGGCGGTCATAGAGATCCTGGGGATGGTGATTACATGCGGGCGACCCTGCTGCTGGAAGAGACCGGTCTCGAGATCGAGGGCCAGATCGACTCGCTGGAGAACACCGTCGACACCGGGACCGGAACGATACGCGTACGCGGTGTCTTCCCCAACGATGACGCCAAGATCTTCCCCGGGTTCTTTGTCCGCGTTCGCCTGCCGGGCGAACTCTACGAAGCTGCGCTGCTCGTCGAGGAGACCGCCCTCGGGACCGATCTCGGTGGCCGCTACCTCATGATCGTCGGCGACGGCGATGTCGTCGAGCGGAGATACATCGAGCCCGGTCAGCTGCAGGATGACAACACCCGGCTCATCCTCAGCGGTCTCGAACCCGGGGAGCGATACATCACCAGGGGTCTCCAGCGCGCCCGACCGGGGATGCCGGTGACGCCCAAGACCGCGGGTTCCGGTTCGTGAGCTAGCTGATGTTCAGTAAATTCTTTATCTATCGCCCCATCTTCGCGTCGGTGATCTCCATCGTCATCGTGCTGGTGGGTGTGCTTTCGATCCAGCTCTTACCGGTGGAGAGCATGCCGGACATCACACCGCCCTCGGTCTCGGTGACCACGAGCTTCCCGGGCGCAAGCGCCGCGGTGGTGGCCGAAACCGTGGCCGCACCGCTGGAGGAGAAGATCAACGGCGTCGAGAACATGATCTACATGTCGTCCAAGTCCTCGGCCGACGGCAGCTGCGCCATCACAGTCACCTTCGAGGTGGGCACCGGTGTCGACATGGCGACGGTGCTTGTGCAGAACCGGGTCAACGAGGCGTTGCCGGTCCTTCCCGAGGAAACAACACGCCAGGGTGTCAAGGTCGAGAAGAAAGCCACCAACATCACCCTCATGATCAACATGGTCTCGCCCGACGGGACCTTTGACGAGCTCTACATCTCCAACTACGCCACCACCCGGATCAAGGATGTCCTTGCCCGGGTCAACGGCGTGTCCAAGGTCGAGATCATGGGCGCCAAGGACTTCGGGATGCGGATCTGGATGGATCCGTTGAAACTCCGTGCCCGAGGGCTCACAACCATGGATCTCCTCGGTGCGCTGCAGGAGCAGAACGTCCAGGTGGCGGCGGGTCAGATCGGCGGCCAGCCGGCGCCTGACGACCAGCCCTTCGAGTACGCCATCAACACCCTCGGCCGGCTCCAGACCGTCGAACAGTTCGAAAACATCATCGTCAAACGGGGTGATGACGGTCAGTTGGTGCGAATCAAGGATGTGGCCCGGGTCGAGCTCGGCGCCCAGAGCTACAAGTGGTTCGCGCTTCTTGACGGTGCGCCGTCCGTCGCCATCGCCGTCTACCCGGCCCCCGGGGCCAACGCGTTGGAGATCGGCGACGGCATCAAGGCCCTGATGAATCGGCTTGGGGCCGATTTCCCCGAGGGCCTCGAACACCGGATCATCTACGACACCACCGAGTACATCACCCAGTCCATCAAAGAGGTGGTCTCGACCCTCATTGTCGCCATCCTCCTGGTGGTCTTCACGGTCTACATCTTCCTTCAGGACGTCCGCACCACCCTGGTGCCGGCCATCACCATTCCGGTCTCGCTGCTCGGGACCTTCGGGGTGATGCTCGCCCTCGGTTTGTCCATCAACGGTCTCACCATGTTCGGCCTCATCCTGGTGATCGGGATCGTGGTTGACGACGCCATCGTGGTGGTGGAGAACACCATCCGGATCATCGATGATGAGGGGCTCGACGCCAAGGCGGCCACTGCCAAATCCATGGTCGAGATCACCGGTCCCGTGGTGGCGACAACGCTCGTGCTGCTGGCGGTCTTTGTCCCCACCATCGTCATGCCCGGGATAACCGGCCGGCTCTACCGGCCCTTCGCCATCACCATTTCGGTGGCGACGCTCTTCTCATCGCTCAACGCGTTGACCCTGAGCCCGGCGCTTTGCGGGATGCTGCTGCGGCCGTCCAAGGAACGGACGAAGGGCTTCTTCGGGCTCTTCAACCGGATCATGGATTCGTCGACCACAAAGTACACCGCGCTTGTGACGGGGCTGTTGCGAAAGGCGGCCTTCACCGCGCTGGCCTTTGTCGGTCTGATGATCGCCACCTGGCTCGGGATCACAAGCCTTCCCACCGGCTTCGTCCCCTCCGAGGACGAGGGTTGGTTCATGATCGCCGCCCAGCTGCCCGACGCCTCGTCGCTGGGCCGCTCCGCTGTGGTCCTCGATCAGGTTGCCGAGGTCCTCGAGGGTGAGGACTCCATCCGCGGCGCGATCTACATCGGCGGTTACAACGTCATCGACTCCGTGGTCTCGCCAAATGCCGGAGCGGTCTGGGTCGTGCTCAAACACTGGGATGATCGACCCGACAAGGAGGATCAGATTCAGGCGGTGGTCGATCGCCTCAACCCGCAACTCAGACAGATCGAGGACGCGGTGGTCTTCGCGGTGCGACCACCGCCCATTCAGGGCCTCGGCGCGACCGGCGGCAACCAAATGGAGTTACAGGACGTCAGCGGCATCGGCCCCGAAACCCTCCAACTGGTGGCCATGGACATGATCCAGCAGGGTGCAGCCCACCCGGCCCTCGCCGGGATGAACACGACCTTCCGGTCGGGAGTGCCCGAGCTCTTCCTCGAGGTCGACCGCGAAAAGGCAAAACGTCTCGACGTTCCGTTGGACGTCATCTTCGGAACCCTGCAGGCCAACCTCGGGTCGGCCTACGCCAACGATTTCAACCTCTTCGGCCGCACCTGGAAGGTCTATGTTCAGGCCGATCAGCAGTTCCGCGTCGAACGCGACGACATTACCAAGCTCGAGGTCCGCAACCGCGGCGGCAAGATGATTCCGCTCGCCACGCTTCTCAACGTCACCGACAGGGTCGGCTCGACCACCGTCAGCCGATACAACCTCTACAGTTCGGCGTCGATCATCGGCAACACCGCACCCGGTTTCAGCTCGGGTCAGTCGATCCAGGCCATGGAGGAGGTCGCCCGAAACTCGATGCCTCCTGGCATGAGCTTCGAGTGGACGGGCGTGACCTATCAGCAGATCGCCGCCGGTGGCGCCGCGGGATTCATCTTCGCTCTGGCCATCGTCTTCGTCTATCTCTTTCTCGCCGCCCAGTACGAGAGCTGGACGCTGCCGCTGAGTGTCATTTTCACGGTTCCCATCGCCGTGCTCGGGGCGGCGGTGGCCACGCTTCTCCGCGGGATGGACAACAACGTATACATGCAGATCGGGCTCGTGCTTCTGATCGGGTTGGCCTCTAAGAGTGCGATTCTCATCGTCGAGTTCGCCAACCAGCTCAACCAGGAAGGCAAGACGGTTTTCGAAGCCGCGATCGCTGCCTCAACGCTCCGTTTCCGGGCCATTCTAATGACCGCGTTCAGCTTCATACTCGGGGTGATTCCCCTGGTCATCGCCACCGGCGCCGGCGCCGCGAGCCGGGTTTCCCTGGGTACCGCGGTCTTTGGCGGCATGCTGCTCGCCACCGTCGGTGGCCTGATCATCACTCCCTATCTTTACTACATGGTTGCGCGGATGACCGAGAGGAAGGGCGGCGAAACACCAGTCTCACCTCCAAACGAGCCTGGTCCCTCTCTGGCCGGAGAGGAGGTTTCGTCATGAAGACGCTCCGCCCCAACCCATCGTTCCCGGGAGGTTCGCTCGCCCGTCGCAACCACCAAGACGCAAAGACACAAAGGGTCTTTCTTCGTGACATTCTTGGTGTCCTGGTGCCTTCGTGGTTGCGGTGGATGGCCGCGCCCTCGTCGCTCGCACTGATTTCTGCACTCGTGGTTGTGGGCGGTTGCACGGTCGGTCCCGACTACGAGGAGCCCGAGCTTTCAACGGTGCCCGATGCCTGGCACCAGGCTGCCACCGATGGCCTCGGCGAGGGTGCCGCGCCGCTCCAGACCTGGTGGTCGGTCTTTGACGATGAAACCCTGAGCTCGCTCATCGAGCGGGCGGGCGCATCCAACCTGACTCTTCGCGAGGCGGTGTGGCGGGTTGAGGAGTCTCGCGCTCTGCGCGGGGTCGTGGCCGGAGCGCGGGTGCCGCAGGTCAACCTGGATGCGGATGCAAACCGGACAGATCAGTCGAAGAACGGTGTCCTCGGCGGGGTGGTTCCGGACGAACTCTTCGAACCTGCGAATCTGTTCAACATCGGCGTCGGCGCCAGTTGGGAGCTCGACGTCTGGGGCCGGATCCGGCGTCAGGTCGAGGCAGCCGATGCCGAGGTCGATGCCTCGGTCGAGGACTACCGTGATGTCCTGGTGACCCTCTACGCCGAGGTCGCGACCAACTATGTCAGTGTTCGTTCGCTCCAGGAGCGACTCCGGCTGGCGCACGATAACGTCGAGGGTCAGGAGAACACCCTCAAGCTCACGACCGATCGTTTCAACTCCGGACTCGTCTCGGCCCTCGATGTCGCCCAGGCCGAGAGCAATCTGGCCAACACCCGGTCGTTGATTCCAACCCTCGAGAGCAGCCTGATCATCGCGTTCAACCGGCTCGCGGTGTTGCTGGCCATGAGTCCGGGCGCCCTCGATGAGGAGCTTTCCGGGGAGGTCCCGATTCCCACCGAACCCGAGGCCGTGACCACGGCCCTGCCGGCCGAGCTGCTCCGCCAGCGGCCGGATATCCGCGTGGCCGAGAGGCGTTTGGCCGCCCAGACAGCACGCATCGGAGTCGCCACCGCCGAGCTCTATCCCAAGTTCTCGCTCACCGGTTTTCTCGGACTGCAGTCCACCTCGGCCGGTGATCTCTTCAGCACCGACAGCATCAACTGGTCCATCGGGCTGCCCATCCGGTGGAATCTCTTCGCCGGCGGCGCCATCCGCTCGCAGATTGCGGCCGAGAAGGCTCGAACCGAGCAGCTCATCCTCAACTACGAACGCGCAGTGCTGCTCGCTCTCGAGGAGGTCGAGGACGCCATGGCCTCCTATGAGAAGGAGGTCGCCCGCCGAGGCCATCTGACGAATTCGGTGGACGCCACCCAGCGTTCGCTCGATCTCGTTCTCACCCAGTACCGGGCCGGCCTGACCGATTTCCAGAATGTCCTCGACACCGAGCGCTCGCTGTTGCTTCGGCAGGATGATCTCGCCTCCAGCGAAGGACTCGTGATCAAGAACCTGGTCGATCTCTACCGCGCTCTCGGCGGCGGTTGGGATCCCGAGACTGCCCAGCCGCCTTCGACCCCACCGTCATCCTTCGACAAGGACAACGAGGTGAAGGAAACCGAGGCGGAAGAAGCGCGGTAGGCAAAGCGATCGCTGCGTTTCACCACAGAGACACAGAGGGGTGGTTGGGGCTCGGGCGCTCTCGTGGCCTTCGGCTCATCTATCGCGGTGGCCGGCGCGCATATTATTGAACCGCAAAGACCGCGAAGTTCTTCGCAAAGGCCATCGCATTTGAAACCCCGCACTGTTTGATTGAACGGTGTCTGACTGCGTTGAGATGCAATGCCGACTGGAAGAGGTCTGAAGGGCAGCCAAGATCGCCGCCCCCACAACCCGCGCTCGGCTGCGGTGCGAGTCAGGCCGAGATCGCGGCCGCGAGATCGGCACTGACCGCTCGCTGGCGAGCAGTACGTTGAGCAACACAAGGTGAGAAAACACGGCTGGCGCGGATGCATCGTTGGCCGCAGCAGACAGCTCATGAATACTTCGGGCTAGCAATCATCGCGGCGTCTGTTGTGGGGTAGGCATCCTGCCTGCCCTTCAGAGACATTTCGGTACCTCAGACGTTTCACGAAGTCAGATGAGGTCCAAAGACCGCCTGACCCGCTCCCAACTGCGATGGCTCTGCGCCTCAGCGTTGGGAAGGCGATGCTGTGATGGAATCTGGGTCCATCTGCTTGATCTGCGGGCATCTCTGCGATGTCTTGGTGATAGCTGCGCGAAGTCCGGGTCGAATCCGCTCGGCCGCTGAAACGACCGTTCAACCGCCCCAGGCGCCGTTTGACCGCCGAATCGACCGAATGCTGCGTTCCGAGGGGCGTGCCCGCAGTTCGGGATGCGGATCGCTTCACCACGGTAGGGGTTCTCGGTCCTTGAAGAAGCCGCCGTTGGGACCGTCGTCCGGGAGGGAGGCGAGCCAGATGGCGGTGTCGGCCGAGTCCTCAATCTCGCGGATCGCGTTGGGCCCGCCCATCTCGGTCTTGACCCAGCCCGGGCACATCGAATTGACGAGGATTCCGGTTCCCGAGAGTTCCTGTGCCAATACCCTTGTGTACGCGTTGAGTGCGGTCTTGGACATCCGGTAGGCCGGGTAGAGTCCCTCCATGTCGGTCAGCGATGCGAGCTCGCTGGCCAGATTGACGATCCTCCCGTAGCCCTGTTTCTTCATCATGGGAACGACCGCCTGGCAGATCAGGATGGGACCGTAGACATTGGTCTCCATCGTGCGCCGGACGCGATCGAGATCGATGGTCTCGGCCGTCCCGTCCTTGTCCAGAAAGACGCCGGCGTTGTTGATCAGGATTTCGAGCCGGCCCTTGTCTCGCTCGATGCCCGCCACCGCGTCTTTGACGGACTCGGCCGACGTGACATCCAGCGCCCGGTACGTAACCGAGATTCCCTCGGCCGCGAGCAGGTCTGCCGCATCCTTCGCCTTGTTCAAATCCCGGGCACCGAGGAGCACGTCCACGCCCGTTTGGGCGAGCTGCCGACAGATCTCGAACCCGATCCCACGATTTCCGCCGGTCACCAGAGCAACACGAGATTCGGAAGTCATGGTGGAATGATACGGCATCGATTGTGGTGGCCTGAGCCCATTTTTTGAAACGCAAAGACCGCCAAGAGCGCGAAGACGGCCATCGCAAAGCCATCGCATCGACGGCTGTAGGCTGGGCGTGAGCCCAGCTTCAGAGGCCATCCGGAGAGTGCGGCGAGCCGCGACGGTCAGACGACCTTGAAAAGACGAGGAGGCCCGACTCAAGAGATGGCTGTGATGATCTTGCGTGCGATGTCTAGGCGGCGCCTTCGCGCTCCTTGCGTCTTCGCGGTTCAACCCTGCGATGGTGCGATGAAATCTGCGTCCATCTGCGTGATCTGCGGGCGGCGCCCACGGATGGACCGTAAACGACCCGCACCCCGAATCTCAAGGAATCGTGGTGACATCGTGTCGATGAGGGTGGACTGTCCTATTTCAGGCCCGTGGGGCCTGACCACAACTCGTCCGACGAATTGTCAGTGAGCCCGCTGCTATACTTCAGCCGTCGAGACAAGGGAACAAATGAACAACCGTGACGGAGACGAGACCGACATCCTGGAGTCGTTCACGACTCCGGAGGAGTTGGACGGTGACTCCCCGGTTCTGGCTCCCGGACGCCGGTTCGGGAGCTATGAGATTGTCGCGCGGTTGGGCGCAGGCGGGATGGGCGAGGTGTGGCGGGCGTGGGATCCGAGTCTCGAGCGCGAAGTGGCGCTCAAGGTGCTCCCCGCTGAGACGACGGCCGATGAGTCCGCCCGCGCCAGGTTGCTCCGCGAAGCGCGGATGGCCTCGAAGCTCAACCACCCGAACATCTGCACGATCTACGAGGTAGGCGAGGCCGAGGGCCAGGCCTACATCGCCATGGAGCTGGTGACGGGCGAGGCCCTCAGCGTTCGCCTCGCGGCCGAGCGGTTTGCCGAAGACGAAGTCTTGCGTCTCGGGAGCCAGATGGCGGACGCTCTGGAGCATGCGCACTCCCATGGGGTCGTGCACCGCGACTTCAAGAGCGCCAACGTCGTGATCACCCCGAAGGGCCGAGCCAAGGTCCTGGACTTCGGGCTTGCGGCTCGTATGAGCAAGGATGAGCTCGACGACGCCACGACTTTCACAGCCGATTCGCTGGAGCTGCCGGGCATGATTGCGGGGACCCTGCCCTACATGGCGCCGGAACAGTTGCGCGGAGAACCGGCCAATGCGGGCAGCGACATCTGGGCGCTCGGTGTCGTCCTGTACGAGCTGGCGTCGGGCGAACGGCCGTTCAAGGGCAATACCGGGTTCGAGCTGAGTTCCGAGATCCTGAGCTCGACACCGCCGCCGCTTGCTACTGGCGGAGGAGACTCATCGTCGACCCGGCTGCAGGGTGTCGTGGACCGCTGTCTTGAAAAGGAATCCGGTGCACGATACCCGAGCGCCGGCGAGGTCCGTGAGGCGTTGGAGTTGGCGGGGATGGCGGTTCCCGAAACGCATGCGCCGCCCCTGAAACCGGTTTCGGTGAGCCGGCGCTGGCTGCGTCTGGCGGCGGGTCTCGTCGGTGTGCTGGCGATGATGGCGATCCTCGATGTCGGTGGGGTTCGGCGATTCCTGGGGGGAGGAAGGGTTGGTGGCGTCGAACCGGTGCGGATGGCGGTGCTGCCTTTCGTCAATCTCTCGGGCGATCCCGAGCAGGAGTATCTCTCCGACGTTTTCACCCAGGAGATGATCACCCAGCTCGGCAAGCTGCACCCGGAGGGGCTGAGTGTCATCGCCCGCACATCGATCATGCGCTACAAGGGGGGCGACACGCCCATCGACCAGATCGGCCGCGAGCTCGATGTCGACTACGTGCTCGAGGGAAGTACGCAGCGCGAAGCCGGTCGGGTCCGAATTGCGGCGGACCTGATCCACGTCGGGGATCAGACCCAGCT
>JARFRM010000163.1 GCA_029287235.1 Thermoanaerobaculales bacterium | reverse complement strand
TCGAGCTGCCAACCGAGGTCGGAGTTGTGCCGATCCTGGGCGCGCTTGTCATTCCAGGCGAGCGCTTTCCGGTAGTAGTCGGGCTCGACGGCGTAGGAATCGTTGGAGGTGGCGAAGTAGACCATCACCATCGATCCGACGACGTGGAGACCCAGCGCAGCGGCGATGACGAGGGGCCAGATAGTCCCAGGTTTCATTGAGCGCCTCCGAAGGTGCCAGGAGAAACTTTCTTAACTTTCTGGCGTTCTGGCGCCAGAAAGTTAAGAAAGTTTCTCCTGGCACCATTTTTCATCGCACCTCCGGTCCCACCAGCCGGTATGGTTTCAGCTCATCGAAATCGACCCCATCGGTGATACGCAGGGAGATATCGATCTCGCCTGCTATGAACGAGTTCGGGCTCGTGGTGATGAAGGCGCCGGTCATCTGCGAATCGCCGGCCGAAACCGTGAGCGGGTTCTCGGGCGCCACCAGGGTGAGGCCAACGGCATCGACCAGCTCGAAGGTGTAGCTGCGCTCCTCACCCGATCGATTGGCGATCTTGATCCGGATCTGGTTGGAGACCTCACCCGTCTGGAGGACGGAAAACGGTGCGCCGAGACCCCGCAGAATCGTCACATCGGCGGTGGATTTTCCGACAAGCGAGAACGCGAGAGTGCCGAACATCACCAGCAACATGACCGAGTAGACCACCAGCCGAGGCCGGATGAACGTGCGCTTGCCGCTCTCGAGCTCGGCCTGGGAGGTGTAGCGAACCAGCCCCCGGGGCTTGCCGATCTTGTCCATGATGACATCGCAGGCGTCGATGCACTGGGTGCAGGCGATGCACTCCATCTGCAGACCGCCCTCGCGGATGTCGATCCCGGTCGGGCAGGTAGAAACGCAGAGCCCACAGTCGATGCAGTCACCGCCTGTACGGTCTTCCTTCTTGCGCCACGGCTGCCGCGGTTCTCCGCGTTCTTCGTCATAGCCGACGATGAGCGATTGGCGATCCAGGAGCACCGACTGAAAGCGACCATAGGGGCACGCCAGGATGCAGGTCTGCTCTCGGAACCAGCCGAAGTCGCCGAACATCAGCACCGTGGTGCCGATCATCACTCCGAAGGCGATGGGATGGGCGGTGGGCGAACTCGTCATCCAGTCGAGGAGTCGGCTCCATCCGACGAAGTAGGCGAGGAAGGTGTTGGCGAGAAAGGCCGAGACGACGAAGAACACGATGTGCTTGAGCAGGCGTCGGCCCGAGATACCGGTCTTGTCGGTCTTGATCTGTTGATTTCGACCGCCTTCGATGAAGACCTCCAGAGGCCGGTAGATGAACTCCATGTAGACCGTCTGCGGACACGCCCAACCGCACCAGACGCGACCCCAAATAGCGGTCACGAGGAAGATCCCGACAAAGATGCTGAACAGCAGCAACATCAGCAGAAACGTGTCGGTGGGGAGAAATGTCGCGCCGAAGAAGGTGAACTCGCGCTTGGCGATGTCGAGGAGCATCAACGGTTTGCCGTTGAGCTTGATGATCGGAATGAGGACGAAGCTGAGGATCAGCCCCCACGCGGTGAGAAAGCGGGGCCGGTAGTAGCGGCCCTTGGAGACCTTCGGCCGGATCCGACGGCGGCTGCCGTCGCGATTCATGGTCGACAGAATCTGTTCCTGAGCTTCCGGGGCGTTGGATGTTGGTCGAATCATGCGGCAAGCCCGTGGGTGCCAGGAGAAACAAAGTTAACAATCTCGTCATCCGACGAGATTGTTAACTTTGTTTCTCCTGGCACCCTCATGTTTCCTTACCCTCAGGCGTCGGCCGCAGTGGTCTCGATCTCGCCCGCTTCACTCTCGACGGTCGCTTCCTCACCCTCGGCCGTCGGCTCGGGAGCGACCCGCACGACCTGGTCGCCCTGCGCGGCCTTGGCATTGGGTGGATCGCTGCCCAACAGCCCCCCGACGTGGGCGCTGACCGCGAGCAGCTCCGCCGGCCGCAGTTGGCGCTCCCAGGCCAGCATCCCCTTGGCCGGAACGCCTTCACGGACCGTGCGGTAGATGTCCATGAGCTGGGCGCCGTGGAGCCAATGGTCGTCGGCCAGGTTGGGACCGATTCCGCCTTCACCGAACATCCCGTGGCAGGTGGCGCACTTGGCGACGAAGACCTTCTTGCCGCCATTCATCATGCTGGGGTCGTCCATGAGCCCGACGAGCATATTCTCATTGATCTCGCCCATGGCGAGGATGGCGGCCATCTGCCTTTCGGTGGCAGCCATCATGGCTTCGTCGTAGCGCTCGATCTCCAGCATCCCGGGGCCGAAGTGGAAGAAGAGGATGTAGAGCGGAGCGAAGAAGATGGTCACCCAGAAAATGGCCAGCCACCACCTCGGCAGTGGGTTGTCGTACTCCTGGATCCCGTCGTAGAGATGCTCGAGGAGGTGATCCTCGCTGGGTGCCGAGTGGTTGCTTTCGTGTTCGTTGGTGCTCATGAGGTCTTCCCTCCTTCGGTGACCGAGAGCGTGACGTCGTCATCCTTGAAGGGCAGGTTCCGGTCGTCTTCGTACGAGGCCCGGCTGCGGATGACAAAGACATAGGCCACGATGGCGGCAAAGGTGAGGAAACTGATAATGAGCCCGATCTCGGCCCATGAAGTGAGGCCGGCGGCGCCCATGATGTCCGAGAGCTTCATGATGCGTCCTCCGTGTGATCGACCTCGGTCGTGGCGACTTCTTCGACAGGCAACTCGCCGGTCTCCTCTTCAACCGCCACCGGCTCGGGTTTGGTGATGTCGGTGCCGAGCCGCTGGAGATAGGCGATGAGGGCGACGATCTGTTTGTCCTCGAGCCCTTCGGGACCGCCCTGGACGACGACCTCGACAGCCATGGCCTCGGCCTGCTCGGTGGCCGCCGCGATCCCGCCGGCGATCTCGTCGTCGGTGTAGGGCACACCGAGGATCTGATGGGCTCGCATGACCACCGGGATGCTGTCGAAATCGAGGGGTGTTTTCAGCATGGACGGGTAGGCCGGCATGATGGAACCCGGAGTGATGGCGCGGGGATCGTCCATGTGACGGACGTGCCACAGATCGGGGTACTTGCCGCCCACACGGTGGAGGTCCGGACCGATGCGGCGGGAGCCCCACTGGAACGGGTGGTCGTAGTCGTACTCACCGGCCTTGGAGGACTCGCCGTAGCGTTCGGTTTCGGCGCGCAGGGTTCGCACCATCTGCGAGTGGCAGTTGTAGCAGCCCTCGGAGAGATAGATGTCGCGGCCGGCGAGCTCGAGCGGTGTGTAGGGCGTCACTGTGGCGATGGTGGGGACGTTGGATTGGATGAGAAACGTCGGGATGATCTCAAACAGCGAGGCGACGATCACCGCAACGGCGACCATGATTGTGAGCTTGACGGGCAGCCGCTCCCACTTGCGATGCCAGGTGGTCCGGAAGAACCGTTCGAGGGTGTAGGCCACGTTGGCGACGTGGGTCCCCGATGTGGCGAGGGGTGAGGCGGGTTCCGGATGATCGATGTAGGTCTTTGACAGCGCGGGGGATTCGTGAACCGGGGTCTGCAGCGGTTTCGGTCGGCTGCGCCAGGTCATGAGCATGTTGACGCCCATGAGCACCGCGCCGGCGAGATAGGCCGTGCCGCCGATCACGCGCACCCAGTACATGGGGATCAGTCGCAGGGTGGTTTCGACGAAGTCGGCGTACTTGAGGTAGCCCTCCTCGTCGAAGGCGAGCCACATGAGGCCCTGGGTGAGTCCGGCGGCGTAGATGGCGACGATGTAGAGCAGAATGCCGATGGTGCCGAGCCAGAAGTGGGCCTCGGCCAGTTTGTTCGACCACAGCTCGGTTTGATAGAGCCGCGGCAGCAGCCAGTAGATCATCCCGAAGACGAGAAAGCCGACCCAGCCGAGGGCGCCGGCGTGGACGTGGGCGATGGTCCAGTCGGTGTAGTGCGACAGCATGTTGACCGCTTTGACCGAAAGCAGCGGCCCCTCGAAGGTGGACATCCCGTAGAAGGTGATGGCCACCACGAAGAATTTGAGCACCGGGTCGGAAGCGACCTTGTGCCAGGCGCCGCGCAGGGTCAGCAGGCCGTTGAGCATTCCGCCCCAGGACGGCATCCAGAGCATCACCGAGAAAAGCATGCCCAGAGTCGAGGCCCAGGCGGGCAGAGCGGTGTAGTGGAGGTGGTGCGGGCCGGCCCAGATGTAGAGAAAGACCAGGGTCCAGAAGTGGATGATGGACAGCCGGTACGAGAAGACCGGCCGGTTCGCCGCTTTCGGCAGGAAGTAGTACATGATGCCGAGAAACGGTGTCGTCAGCAGGAAGCCGACCGCGTTGTGGCCGTACCACCACTGCATGAAGGCGTCCTGCACCCCGGCATAGATCGGATAGGAGCGGAAGAGCCCCGCCGGCACGACCAGATTGTTGAAGACGTGCAACACCGTGATGGTGACGATGGTCGCGATGTAGAACCAGATCGCGACATAGAGGTGGCGCTCGCGCCGTTTGGCGATGGTGCCGAAGAAGTTGATGGCGAAGATGATCCACACCACCGCGATGGCGATGTCGATGGGCCACTGGAGCTCGGCGTACTCCTTGCCCTGGGTGATCCCCAGCGGCAGGGTCACTGCGGCCGAGACGATGATCAGCTGCCATCCCCAGAAGTGGAGATTGCTCAGGGCTTTGGAGAACATCGGTGTCTTCAGCAGTCGTTGCATGGAGTAGTAGACCCCGGCGAAGACGGCGTTGCCGGCAAAGGCGAAGATCACCGCGTTGGTGTGGAGCGGGCGCAGGCGGCCGAAGGTCAGCCATGGCAGCGGTGAGAAGTTGAAGATCGGCGCCGCCAGTTGGAGGGCGACGATTAGTCCGACCAACATTCCGACGACCCCCCACACGAAGGTCACCAGCGTGAAGCGACGAACAATTGCATCGTCGTAGCTGAATTGCTCGATCTGGACGCTCATCGATACCCCCTCATCGAATCAAAAGGCGTGTGTGCTGTTCGTGCCGTGTGCATTATCCCTCCGCCCCGCGAGATTGTGCCGAATTCGTGACGGCGGAGCCGTTTCTGATCGCTCGATCCGCCACATCGGCCAGAGTCGTGTCGGCGAGGAGGTCGTGAAAGGACCGATGGATCCTTGCCCAGGGCTCGTGCAGTGGGCATGCCTCGCGATCGGAACAGTCTTCCTGACCGAGCAGGCACTCGACGCCGGCAAGCCCGTCCTGAAAGGGTCGGACAACGGCGAGCAGCGAGATTTCGTCGGCCGATCGGTTGAGGCGAAATCCGCCCGCCCGTCCTCGTTGCGAGGTCACCAGATCGGTGGCAGTCAGGCGGCGGAGGATCTTGGTCAGGAACTGCGGCGGCAGACCGAGTTGGTCCGCGATCTCTGCGGAATGGAGAGCGTCGTCTCCCTCGCGGAGGGCGAGAAGGGAGAGGGCGCGAACCGCGTATTCTGCACTGCGCGACAGCATCGCGAGGGATATTAGGACCCGCGTGTCCGCTTTGTCAAGCAACTCACCAACCGTTCGAAATCGTTCGGCAGGAGAAATGCTCAGATTCATAATTCATCGTCGATCCAGTGGATTACGAGCACGCAAAGTTGCTGGCTTCTCCGCGTCGCTCCATCTTTGTTTCCTCCTCTGATACCATTCCCAGGCCCGAGACGGAGGAGAAACTAATGCGTCTGACCCCGACCAGGATTGGTGCATCGTTGATGGCGTTGATCGCCCTGCAGATGGCAACGCCCGTTTTCGGCGCCGTTGGTGAGGTCCCGGAAGTGGAGTTTCACGTGGTCCGCGTCGAGGTTTCGGACCGCGACGAGATCGAATTCCTGGACCGGTGGGTTGACATCTGGGATGTCGATCCCGAGCGTGGCATCCTCGATGCCGCAGTGGATGCCGAAGGTTTCGAAGTGCTCCGCGACTTCGGTTTCCACTATGAGATCGATGAGAAACGCACCGAGAAGTACAACCGGCCCTTTGTTCGTCTGACGGAGCAGACCGAGGGGATTCCGGGCTATCCGTGCTACCGGACCGTGGAAGAGACTCTGGCCGATGGCGCCGCCCTGGCGGCCGCCCATCCCGATCTCGCAGAGTGGATCGATATCGGCGATTCGTGGGAGAAAGCGACCCCCGGCGGTATCCTGGGCTACGACCTGATGGTGCTGCGGCTGACCAACACCACCAACGGCATTCCTTCGGCCGACAAACCCCGGCTCTGGGTCATGGGCGGCGTCCACTCCCGAGAGCTCGTGAGTCCGGAAACGGTCATGCGCTTCGGCGAGTATCTCCTCGCCACATATGATCTCGATCCCGATGTGACCTGGTTGCTCGATCATCACGAAGTTCACCTGATGCTCATCACGAATCCCGACGGGCGGAAGCACGCCGAGACCGGAGCGTGGTGGCGAAAGAACACCAACGAGAACTACTGCGGACCGACCTCCAGCGACCGCGGCGCTGATCTCAATCGCAACTTCGACTTCTATTGGGGCTGTTGCGGCGGCTCGAGTGGGTTTGAGTGCGACACCGACTACCGTGGACCGTCACCGGCATCGGAACCGGAGACGCAGGCCGTCCAGGACTGGATCACAGCCACCTTCCCCGACTGGCGCAACGATGACCTGACTTCACCTGCTCCCGACGACGCCACCGGAATCTTTATCGATGTCCACAGCTCCGGAGGGGACGTGCTCACCGCCTTCGGTCACCAGGATCCGCCGGCGCCGAACGACACCCAGATTCTTCGGCTGGCGAGGAAGTTCTCGAACTTCACCGGCTACTATGCCCGTCTCGGCAGCATCTACTCGGTCGATGGCGCCACCAAGGACTGGGGCTATGGCCGGATGGGGATGCCCGCGTTCACGTTCGAGCTCGGGACCGAGTTCTTCCAGGACTGCGCCTCTTTCGAGAGCACCATCTACCCGGACAACCTCCAGGCGCTGCTCTACGCGGCGCGGGCGGTACGTGCGCCCTACACCCAGTCGTCCGGTCCCGAGGTGATGTCGCCGAACGCGCTGCCGAGCGCGCCGAACCCGGGTGAGACGGTGACCGTCACCTCCATCGTCGACGACACCCGATTCGGCCCCGGCGAGACCTCTCCCCCGGCGTCGGTCGAGGCGATCTCGGCGGCGGAGCTCTTTGTCGACGTTCCGCCCTGGCAGGCGGGAGCGGTCGCCATCCCAATGAGCGCGGCCGACGGCGCCTTCGACAGCTCCATCGAAACCGTGACCGGGTCCTTCTCATCCGCCGGGCTCGCCGACGGGCGCCACACCATCTTCCTGCGAGGTCAGGACAGCGCAGGTTACTGGGGAACGGTCCGTGCCGTCTCGGTTTGGGTGCTCGATCCGAGCACTGCGGCCCACATCGCCGGCATGCTGACCGACGCCGTCACCGGACTTCCCGTCGAGGGCACCATCACCGCGGGCGCGTTCTCCGCCGTATCGGGGCCGGCCACCGGAAGCTACGATCTGATGCTCCCTGCGGGGACCTACGAGGTTTCCGCTTCGGCCGCCGGATACGGCACCGAGACCGCCGCCGGTGTCGTCGCCGACGCCGGGTCGACCACGATCCTGGACTTTGCCCTGAACCCGTTTCAAACTCTCATGGAAGACGATGTGGAGGGTGGGAACGTGGGATGGACGGCCGCGGGCCAGTGGGCGATCACCAGCGAGGCGTCGTCGAGCCCGACCCACTCCTGGACCGACAGCCCGGGTGGCGAGTACGGGGACAACTGGGACTACTCATTGACCTCGCCGGTGCTTGACCTGACCGACGTCGTCGGAGTCGTGGTCGAGTTCTCGCACATTCACGCCCTCGAGACCGGTTACGACTACGGTTATGTGGAGATCTCCACCGACGGCGGATCGACCTGGACGACCGTGGCCTCCTTCAACGGCTTCCAGACCGCGAGCTGGGATCGGGTGGTCCTCGAGATTCCGGCCCTCGACGATGCTCCCAACGCCCGTGTGCGCTTCAGGATCGACACCGATGTCAGTGTTACCGAGGACGGCTGGCACATCGACGACATCGTTGTCCGGGGCTACGAAGATCTGCCGCCGGGGTTGATGTTTCGGGATGGATTCGAGGGGGGCGACGCCTCCGCCTGGAGCGAGGTAAGTCCCTGAGACATTCTCCGAGCGTCGTGCTATGGTATTTCGATCATCATCTTGTCCCGAGACATCGGTTTCTGGGGGGCGGATCAGTTGTTGATGGGACGCGGATCAGGCAAAGGAAGGTTTCATATGCTTCAACGTGGAGTCATTGCGATGCTGGGAATCGCGCTGCTGGTAACCCCGGCGGCTTCTGCAACCACACCGACAACCGCGGGTGAGTACATCTTCGAAAAATTCGAATCGCCGCACCCCTACCAGAGTTCGGGTGAGGCGGAGCCCATGTTGACCTGGGTTGACCACATTCGGTTTCCCGGCGCGATCTACATCGCTCCCCACTTCGAGCGGATGGACCTCGCCGCCGGGGACTATGTCGTCGTTCGATCGCCCGACGGGAGCCAGCGATGGACTTACACCGGATTCGGTCGCCACGACCTCGGCGCGACCGCGGACGGGTTTTACGCCACCCACATCCGTGGCGATGCGGTGGTCATCGAGCTCTACACCACCGGCGAGTCGAGCTCCTTCGGTTACTCCATCGACAAGTACGGACGCGGATACAACGACGACGAGATCCGTTGGTTCTGGAGTCAGGGCCTCGGCGAGAAGATGAACCTGGCGCGGCCGCCCGAGGAACCGGAGTCGCTCTGCGGCGCCGATGACACAGATGAGGCCAAGTGCTACCAGGCCTCCGAACCCGAGGTTTACGACGCCTCGCGCGCGGTGGCGCGACTGCTCCTCAACGGCAGTGCCTGGTGCACGGGCTGGCTGGTCGGCAACGCCGGCCACGTCATGACCAACGAGCACTGCATCACCGACCAGGCCCAGCTCAACGGGATCGACTTCGAGTTCATGGCCGAGGGCCCCGATTGC
>JARFRM010000141.1 GCA_029287235.1 Thermoanaerobaculales bacterium | reverse complement strand
CCGTTCTACATGGTGATGCGTCTCTACGGCCCCGAGGCGGAGGCGCTTGACGGAGCCTGGACGCCGCCTCCGGTGATCCCGGCGCCGTGATGATCGACGTGACGTGCAAGAGGAGAGAGAGGCAACAATGAGACTGTCGAGGGTGTTCAATTCGGTGATCTTGATTTCAATCATGGTCGGTGCCGCAGGCTGCGCGAAGACCGAGACACCGGCCGCGGCCGGCGAGCTGACCGACGCAGAGCTCGACAACATCGTCCGGCGGTCGTACCAGTACGTCGCCATGTACAACGTGATCAACAAGAATGCGATGTCCTACGGCTCTCAGACCGACTCCGACGGCTGGAATCAATGCTTCGCCGACACCGCGCTGAAGGACCATACCTACACGGCGATTGCCCGTCCCAACAACGACACGCTGTACGCGGGATGCATGCTCGACCTGAGGGCCGAACCGGTGATCGTCGAGTATCCGGCCTTCGACTCCACCTACGTGAGCCTGGAGACGTCGGCCTACGACCACTTCGTCGACATTCCGCTCTCGACCACGAAGGGCGATTTCGAGGAGCCGACCCGGCTGCTCTACTACACGGCGCGCACTCCGGGTTACTCCGGAGAGCCGATTGAAGGCGTGGACGCGGTCGTGGAGATGACCGGAGACTTCGTCATCGCATTCCTGCGCGCGATGCCGCATGCGTCCGAGCCGGAACGCATGCAGAGGAATCTCGACGCCATGAACGAGGTCGGGTGCGTGGCCCTTTCGGAGTACCGTGGCGACGAGGCGGTGTCGGTCGAAGCTCCCGACTTCCCGCCGGTTGGTGCGACGGACTTCGACATCTTCGGCTCGAACCTGCTCGAGGTGATGCAGTTCGTCTTCAACCACACCACCTTCGACCCGGACAACGAGGTCGACCGGGCTGTGCTGTCGGCGTACGAGCCGCTGGGCGTGGCACCCGGCAAACCGTACGAACCGGATGCGGTTGTTGCCATCGACGGTGCAAAGTTCCGCCAAACCGCCGAGCGCGTCTGGGCGGAGGAGATGGCCAAGGTCGGGGTTCCGGAGTGGGACGAAAAGTACCTGCAGGCCATGTTCCAGCCCAAGGGTCAGATCAGCCAGGAGGTTCTGACGTACCAGTCGGTATTGGGGCCGATCGGCCTGCCGGCCACCGAGGCTGTGTACCCGGCCATCGTCTCCGCCGACGGCGAGCCGATGAACGCGATGCACGACTACGTCATCCGCATGACGGCCGATGAGATGCCGCCGGCGGGGGCATTCTGGTCAGTGACGCTCTATGACACAGAAAACGGCTTCTTCATTCCCAATGACCGCAAGAAGTACAGCGTCGGTGAAAACGCGGGAATGAAGCTCAACGAGGACGGGGGCATCGAGATCTACATCGCCGCCGAACAGCCGCCGGGCGTGCCGGAGGAGAACTGGTTGCCGATCAACCGTGAGGACATCGGCATCGGCCCGATCATGCGTCTCTACGAAACCGACTTCGGGCGCTTCGACACGTGGACGGTGCCCGTGGCGGAACGGCTCTGAGGCTCGGGCAGATGAAGCGGAGTCGGCTGAAGTCGCCGAGCGGACTCAGTGTTAGGATCGTGTGACGATTGCTGACGAAAGGACGGCACGATGACAGGCACGGCGTGGATGGGTTGTCTTGCGACGCTCCTTCTGGTCTGCGGCGGCTGTGCAGACGCGGAAACCGAGCGCGATACCGCGGCCGAGCGGCCCGGATTCGATCAGTCCGAGGAGCCGGTCGCGGACGGCCCGCGCCCCCTCGACAGCTTCGATCCCGAGCTCTACCTCGACCAGGAGTGGGTCGGCGATCTCGACATCATGGTCGAGCGGGGGGTGGTCCGGGCGCTGGTGGTCTACTCACTGGGCCAGTACTTCCTCGACGGCGCCACCCAGCGCGGCGCCACTTACGAGGCACTGACCGAGTTCGAGAAATTCATCAACCAGCGACTCGGTCGGAGAACGGTCAAGGTCGAGGTCCTGATCATCCCGGTGCAACGCGACGAGCTACTGCCGGCGCTCACACGAGGTCTGGGCGATATCGCGGCCGCCAACCTCACCATCACCGACTCACGGCTGGATACGGTCGACTTCTCGGACCCCTTCCTGAGCGATGTCAGCGAGCTGGTCGTCACGGGACCGGCGGTCGACATCACGCTGCGCTCACTCGACGACCTCGCCGGCCGTGAGGTCTACGTTCGTCGCTCGTCGAGCTATTGGCGCAGCATGGAAAATCTCAACGACCACCTCCGGGCGCGGGGATTGGACCCCGTCGAGCTGGTTCCCGCAGCAGAGTTCCTCCAAGACGAGGACCTGCTCGACATGGTCAATGCCGGGCTGTTGCCGGCGATTGTCGTCGACAGCCACAAGGCCCGCTTCTGGAGCCAGATCTTCGATAACGTCACCGTTCACGAGGACTTGGAGGTACGCACCGGCGGTCGGATCGCCTGGGCGTTTCGCAGGTCGAGCCCGCAGCTCGAGGAGGTGATCAACGCCTTTGTTCGCAAGCACAAGAAGGGGACCCTGCTCGGCAACATCGTCCTCAACCGCTACCTCAAGGGCACGAAGTGGGCGCGCAACGCGCTCGCCGGAGGGGACCGCGCGCGCTTCGAGAGCACGGTCGAGGTGTTCAAGAGGTACGGCGAGCGTTACGACTTCGACCACCTGCTTCTGGCCGCTCTCGCCTACCAGGAATCGAGGCTCGACCAGTCGGTGCGGAGCTCGGCCGGAGCGGTCGGGATCATGCAGGTGCTGCCGTCCACCGCCGCCGACCCGGCTGTCGGGATCCCGGACATCACGACGGTGGAGAACAACATCCACGCCGGGACCAAGTATCTGCGCTTCCTGCGCGACCGCTACTTTTCGGACCCGGGCATCAATCCGCTCGACCAGACCCTCTTCAGCTTCGCGGCGTACAACGCCGGGCCTGCCCGGGTGAACCAGCTGCGCGAGGAGGCGGCCCGGAGCAACCTCGATGCCGACGTCTGGTTCGGCAACGTCGAGCGCGTGGCCGCGAAGCGGATCGGCCGCGAGACCGTCCAGTACGTGTCCAACATCGCCAAGTACCACGTCGCCTACACGTTGGCGAGTCGTCACTTCGAAATCCGCGAAAGCGAATGACCGCAATGATCGATTGAATGGAGGAAACCATGAGAAGCGGGATCCGAAATGTGCTGATCGTGAGCGCCGTCTTTTGTCTGATCCTGTCGGCCGGGCCGTTGCCTGCGGAGGAGAGCTGGGAGAGCCTCAACAAGGACGCGAAGCGAGCCAAGATCGACGCCGAGGCGAAGGGAGCCCTCGACGAGGCGCTGTCCAAGAGCGAAAACGCGGGTCAGCTGTTCGCCAAGGCCTACGGCTGGGCCGCATTCGACAATCTCAAGATCGCCATCGGCTGGTCGGGTGGCGGCGGCAACGGCGTCGCGGTCAACAAGACCAACGGGGCGCGCACCTACATGAAGATGGGGACGGTCGGGGTCGGATTCGGTCTCGGCGCCCAGAAGTACCAGGTGGTCTTTCTGTTCCAGGACGAGAAGACCTTCCGGAAGTTCGTCGACAAGGGTTGGCAGGCGGACGCAACCGCCCAGGCCGCCGCCGGCACCGCGGGCGCCGGCGCGCAGACCGGTTTCGTCAACGGGATCGCGATCTACCAGCTCAGTGAAGCGGGACTCATGGCCTCGGCCGACATCGCCGGCACCAAGTACTGGAAGAACAAGAAGCTCAACTGATGCGGTGTTTGATCGGGGTGCGGGGAGCCTGTGATGGCTCGTGAGATGCCAATCTGGATCGTCGCGGCGATGCTCGGCATCGTCGCGGCCTGCGCCTCGCTGCCCACGGACTATCCGCCAGCGCCTCCGAGTGTCGCGCTCGA
Source organism: Thermoanaerobaculales bacterium (assembly GCA_029287235.1). GTDB lineage: Bacteria > Acidobacteriota > Thermoanaerobaculia > Thermoanaerobaculales > Sulfomarinibacteraceae > JAHECW01. Next base: position 2,531 of record JARFRM010000141.1, on the reverse strand, counting down.
GCCCGATCCCGGATCCACGCTGGGCCGACTCGCGACCGAGTTTTCGAGCCGTCACGATACCGGCCTCTCCGGGTACGCCCCCGTCGACCTCAACAGCGACGGCCTGCGCTGGCGGCTGGCGTTGATCGACTCGGCCGAGCAGTCGATCGACATGCTCTACTACCTCTGGTACGACGATCCCAGCGGACTCGTGCTGCTCGAGCATGTCATTGAAGCTGCCGATCGCGGCGTCCGGGTGCGATCCGTGGTCGACGACACCCTGTTTCTCAAGGGCAAGGCGAGTCTCGCCGCCCTGAGCGCCCACCCCAACATCGAGATTCGGGTTTTCAACCCCTGGGCGAGCCAGGGCGCTGCCCGAGTGGCCGAGACGGCAGCGCGCGCGAAAAAGCTCAACCGCCGGATGCACAAAAAACTCCTCATTGCCGACAACCAGGCGGCGATCCTCGGCGGTCGCAATATCGGCGATCACTACTTCGGACTCCACCACAAGTACAACTTCCACGATCTCGACATGATCGTCGTTGGTGATGCCGCAGCCGAGTCCTCCGAGATCTTCGACCACTTCTGGAACAGCGATCGGGTCATCCCCGCCACCGCCTTCGTCGAGGAGGTGTCGTGGGAGTCCATCGCCGAGAAACGCAAGGAGGAGCTCGATCGGCTCCGTGATTCCGACGAACTGGCGAGATTCCCAGTCACCCGTCGGGACTGGACGGAGGAGCTTGCCACCCTCATCGAACGGATGTCGCCCGGCACCTCGACGCTGGAGTACGACAGGCTGATCGATGAGACCGATGAGCAGACGTTCGACGCCGTCCTCGGGTTGGTGAACCTGGTGGAGCAGGCGCAGCGAGAGGTCCTGATCGTCAACGCCTACATCATCCCCGGCGACCGCATGATGGAGATCTTCCAAAACGCCACCGATCGAGGCGTTCGGGTACGTGTGCTGACCAACTCGCTGGCGTCGAACGACGTGCCGGCGGTGACCGCCAAGTACAAGAAGTACCGCAAGCCTCTGATCGAAGCCGGGGTCGAACTCTACGAGTTCAGCGCCCACCCCGAGATCCAGGCGGGGGTCGTCGATACCGACCCCGTCAAGGCCAAGTTTGCAGGGTTGCACACCAAGGCCCTGGTCGTGGATCGCGAGTACGTTTACATCGGTTCCCTCAACCTCGATCCCCGCTCGATCCGCCTCAACACCGAGATGGGGATGATCGTGACCAGCCCCGCCCTGGCCGAGGAGGTGGCGGCGATCGCCGAGCGCGACATGGCGCCGGCCAACAGTTGGCGGGTGCGCCTTGACGAGAACGGAAAACTCACATGGGAGTCGGCCGAAGGAACCGTGACGAGGCAACCGGCGCAGAGCGGTTGGCAGCGCGTTCAGGCCTGGTTCTTCAAGATCGTGCCGGAGGGTCAGCTGTGAAGACTGCAATGGAGTGCTGCGCCGGTGGGAGATGTCGAAGGTTTGTTGCTCTGATCGCACTGGCCTTGTCGCTCATCGTGGTGAACGCCTGCTCGTCCTCCTACCGGTCGATGAGTGATGGAGAAAAGAAGGCCCACCTGGTCGATCTCGAAAAGAAGACTCTCGCCGAGCTCGTTGTTGCGCGTCCCGAGGCGCAGGCCGATCTCGACAACGCCGTCGGCTACGCGATCCTGTCGAACACCGCGACCAAGGTGCCCATGGTCGGTGCGGGCGAAGGGATCGGCGTGGTCGTCAACAACGAGACCGAGGAACGCACCTATCTCAAGGTCAGCCGACTCGATGTCGGCGGTGGGTTGGGCGTGCGGAAATTCCGACTGATCATCATCTTCTTCGATCGTGACAAACTCGAAGACCTGGCGGACGGCAAACTCGAGATCGGCGCCGGGATCGAGGCAGGCGCGGGCGACAAGGACGACGTGGGTACCGGGGCGGGGGGCGTCGGCGGTGCTAGAAATGAAAAACGCGCCATCTATCAGTTGTCAGAGTCCGGTGTCTCGGTGACCTACACTGTGCGGATGATCAAGTACTCGGTGCTCGAGTTGGACGAGTAGCAGCACGAAGGGAGGCAGACAGCGTGTCGCGAAGCTGGACGACACCGTTTCGGGTCTCCTGTGTCGTTGTTTGCCTCACAGTCGGTGCGTGCTCTTCATTGCCGCCGTCGCCCTATTCGGACGGCGTCGACGCGATCGTGCTGGTGCCGGGAATCGAGGATCGGCAACCACGTTTTCGGGAGATCTTCTGCACCATTCTCGAAGAGCGGGGGAAGGATCTGCCGGACGTTCGACCCTGTGACGAGGCGCTGACGCGGGTGAACCACGTGCCCGCCGAAAGGCGAGCGGATGTCGATCTGGGTCGTTCGGATCGCGGGTTGGTGGCCGTGATCGCCCAGGGGGTCGGGTGGGACTGTTTTTCGGGGTGGCTCGGGATCACGGACTCCATCGCCGACCACCTTCGACGCTTCGGCTACGACTCGATGGTGGTCCCCGTGGAGTCGCTTTCGAGCAGCGAGAGAAACGCCGAGCTCATCCGAGACACCATCGTGTCCCTGGAA
>JARFRM010000037.1 GCA_029287235.1 Thermoanaerobaculales bacterium | reverse complement strand
ACCACGGCGACCTTCATGCTGGTTGCCTCGGTTTTCCTGATCGTCTACATGCCGATCATGGTCCCATTGATCTTCAAGGGTTTGACTGTCGGCCCATGGATCATTGCGAAGCCGCTGGTGCTGTTCATTCTCGTGCCGATGCTGTTCGGAATGGCGATTCTCCGCGCCTCGCCCTCCGTCGCCGAAAAAATCCAGCCTGTCGTCAACGTGACTACGGGCGTTGCTGCGATCATCATGATCGTCCTGTGCCTGATCATCTACGGTGAAGGATTTCTCGGTTCGGCGGGAAGCTTCGCGCTGGCTTCGTTGATCGTGTTTTTCGCTGTGGCGATCTCCGCCTCATATCGGTTCAGTTTCGGGCTGCCGCGCGGCGAGAAGATCGTGCTCAGCCTCGGGTTGGCGACACGGAACCTCGGGGCGTCACTCGCGCCACCTTTTGCCATCGAGGGCATCGATCAACGGGTGATCGTGATGGTGGCTCTGGCGCTTCCCGTCCAGATGGCCGCCTCATTTCTCGCAGCAAAATACTTCGCTCGACATGGTGAGACCTCGATGTAGGGGAGAAGAACGATGGCGGAAGAGCTCGATCATCAGCGTTCTAATGGCAAGGTGATCTGGCCCAGGCCTTTGACGAGCCTGCGTGGAATCAAGATCGCCGACCTGCCGAGCGAAATCTCGGCCGGCCTCACCCTCGCGGCGCTGGTCATTCCGCTCAACATCGGTTATGCGCAGATCGCCGGCTTGCCGGCGGTGATGGGTCTCTACGCGGGCATCGTGCCGCTCATTGTGTTTGCCCTCTTCACGGCGTCGCGCAGCGTCGTCGGCGGTCCCGGACCGGCTACCGCCGCTCTGGTGGCGGCGGCGTTGGCGGGCTTCGCCGCACCGGGAGACCCGATCCGCGTGCAATTCGCCCTGGCTCTCGCCCTGATGTGCAGTGTGCTTTTCATGCTGGCGTGGTTCTTCCGCCTCAGCTTCCTCCAGAACTTCCTCTCCCAGGCCGTGATGATCGGTTTCGTGAGCGGGCTTGGTATCCAGGTCTTCACCAACCAGGCGAGGAAGATCCTGGGAGTCCGATTCGATATCAGCGAACAACACGAAGCGCTCGCCGAACAGGTCCAGGAGACCCTGGGCATGGCCCTCGAGACCGAGGGCTATTTCTTGAATGTGTGGGCGCTTTTCGAACAGATCCCGAACGCCAATCTCTACGCTGTGGCGATCGGTCTGGGGTCGCTGGTCATGGTCAGACTGATGAAGCGGTACGTGCCGAAGGTGCCGGGCGCATTGGTGACGCTGGTCGTGATGACCATCATCGTCGTCGTCCTGGACCTGGAGCAAAAAGGGGTGAGGGTGCTCGGCGCCGTCCCGTCTGGCCTCCCGGCCTTCACCCTGCCGGCTGTGCCGCTGACGGACTACATTCGGCTACTCCCCGGAGCATTCGCCATCGTCGCCATCACCCTCTGTGAAGGACTGTTGTTGGCGCGTGGTTACGCCCGCAAATATGGCGACAAGGTGGACGGTGATCAGATCCTGTTTGCCTACGGTGTGGCCAACGCCTCCGCCGGGCTGAGTGGGTCCATGGTCACCGGCAACAGCGTCTCGCGCTCGGCCGCAATGGACAGCGCCGGCGCGCGGAGCCAGCTGCCAAGCCTGGTTGCTGCGGTAGCGGTCGCGGTGATCATGGCGTTCTTCACCGGGCTGCTGGCAGTCCTTCCCAAGGCGGCTCTGGCCGGGATCGTGGCCAATGCCGTGCTGTCGTTGATCAAGGTCGGCGACCTTCGGGCACTGTGGCGGATGCGGCGAACCGAGTTCTGGATTGCCGCAGTCTGTTTGCTCTCGGTTCTCACGCTCGGTCCGTTGCGGGCGGTTGTCATCGCCTTTCTGATGTCGATCATCGATCTGGTACGGAGAACTTCCAGTCCCTACACGACACTTCTGCTGGAGGCACACGACGGCGGTCACTTCATACCCGGTGATCCACAACAGCTCGGATCCGCCAGCAAATTCATAATCTACCGCTTCTCCGCGCCCCTTTTCTTCGCCAACGCCAATCCGTTTCTGGACGAAATCGAGGGATTGGTTCGACGGGCCCCATCGGAGGTGAAATACTTTGTTCTCGATGCCCAGGGCCTGAACGACATGGACACCACCGGCGCCGAAGCCCTCCGGCAGATACTCGGGATGCTGAAAGAACGTGACGTGAGTTTCGCCGTGAGCCGGGCCAACCAACAGCTCATCGAATCAATGAACGCCTACGGGCTCGTCGAAGAAATCGGCTCAGACCGCCTGTTCTCCACGAATCGCAAGGCGGTCAAGGCGTTCCTGCAAAACCGAGACGATTGAGGAGTGCTGCGATTGGTCTTTCTTCTGGCTCTGATGGTGGTCCTGCCTGGGGCCGGCAGTTGCATCGCCGCGCCCTCTCCGACGATTCACAGGATAGAGGAGAGTTTATGCTGAACAACCTCGTGATCGCAGGCCTCATGCTCGTCGTAACAACCGTAATCCACGCGGCGTTCATGGTCCTCGCGCTGAAACTCCTCCAGCCCTACGAAAAGATCGACTGGCAGACCTCGTTCGTGCATCGCTTTCAGGCAGTGATCGCGACGGTTCTCCTGATGTTTGTCGCCACGATTTTAGAGGTGTCGGCGTGGGCTGCCACCTATCTGGCGTTGGGCGCGATTTCGGGTGTGGAGCAGTCACTCTACTTTTCTACAGTCACCTTCACCTCGCTCGGTTACGGCGACGTTGTTCTCGACGAACGATGGCGGCTTCTTGCATCCTTCCAGGCGGCCAACGGGATCATTCTTTTCGGGTGGACCACAGCTACTGCATTTGCGGTTTTGCGGAGCATCTACACATCGAGGTGGAATCGTCAGCCTTCTGGAATTTGATGCGGGCCGTCCCATCCAATTGTCTGGACAGATTTCAATTTCGGGTCAGACACCTCTCGGCAGGCGAACCCGGAAGGTCGTGCCGTGCCCTTCGGAGCTTTCGAAATCGACCGAACCGCCCAAATATCTCGTGACGAGGAGTCGGATGCTGTAAGTGCCGATTCCGCGCCCCGAACCCTTGGTCGAGAATGACCGCTTGAAGACCTGAAGCTGAACCTCGCGCGGCATGACCGTCGGGTTGTTCACCCAGAACTCCACCTCGTTGCTGTGGACCTTTGAGCCAAGGCTGACGGTCTCGCCCGCCGACGACGCCTCGAGGGCGTTCTTCACCATGTTGCCCAGCACTCGAAGGAGCAGCGTGTGGTCTGACTGGAGCGTCAGGTCGTCGGAATCCGCTGCGACCGTGACGATCTTGCCCTCGGCCACCTCGTGGTGCCGGTAGGCCACCGCCAGTTCCTCGAGGATCTCCTTCGTCCGAATGGAAGTAGATTTCGGCGACAGCTCGCCGGTTTCCGCGGCCATCAACGACCGCTGGTTCTGGATCTCGTCGATGAGGCGCCCTGAAATCTCGTCGACCGTCGCGGCGACCTCGGGCATTTCGTCGGGCTCCGACTCCAGGAGCAGCTCGGTATA
>JARFRM010000027.1 GCA_029287235.1 Thermoanaerobaculales bacterium | reverse complement strand
TTGTAGCGGTAGACGATCCGCCCACGTTTGAGATCGTAGGGCGAGAGCTCCACCAGAACCTTGTCGCCGGGAAGAATGCGGATGAAGTGCTTGCGCATCTTCCCCGAAATGTGCGCGAGCACCTCGTGGCCGTTCTCCAATTCGACTCGGAACATCGCATTGGGGAGAGGCTCGACCACAGTTGCGACCACTTCGATCGCTTCTTCCTTGGCCATTCAATCACTCCTCGAGACCGAGCACACGATGGCCGTCTGACGTGACCGCCACCGAGAACTCAAAATGGGCAGCGAGTTTACCGTCTTCGGTCCTCGCTGTCCAGCCGTCGTCGTCGATCTTCACCCGCCAACTCCCGGCGGTGATCATGGGCTCGATCGCGAGCACAAGACCCGGTTTGAGAATCTGCCCACGACCGGCCTGTCCATAGTTGGGAACCTGCGGTTCTTCGTGCAGCGAACGTCCGATCCCGTGACCGACGAACTCACGCACGACACCGAATCCGGAATCCTCGGCGTGGGTCTGCACGGCGGCGCCGATATCACCCAGTCGCTTGCCGGGACCCACCGCTTCGACGGCATGGTCGAGGCACCGCTTGGTCACATTCATGAGCCGCTCACCCACACCATTGACGTGCCCGATCCCGAAGCTGAGAGCGGCATCACCAAAGAAGCCGTCGAGGATGACACCGCAATCGACACTCAGGATGTCGCCTTCTCTGAGCTGGACCTTCGGGCTTGGGATGCCGTGCACGATCTCGTCGTTGACCGAGGTGCAGAGCGTGGCCGGGAATCCGCGGTAACCCTTGAAGGCAGGCTTGCCTCCCTCCGAGAGAATCAGCTCCTCGGCGAGTGAGTCGAGCTCGGCGGTGCTGACACCCGGCGCGGCCGCCTCGGCGACCGCGTTGAGGGCGAGGTGGACCACCCGATTGGAACGGTGCATGGCATCGAGCTCGGCGGCGGACTTGAGGACGATCATACGCCCACCCGGACACCAACGGACTCGTCCATGGCCTGCGCGACCCGAGCGATGGACTGATTCCCGTCCACCACCACCAGCTGATCGCGGTTGCGGTAGTACTCCATGAGAGCTCGAGCGTGCCGGTGATACACGCGAAGGCGGTCACGAACCACCTCTTCGCGGTCATCATCGCGCTCGACCAGTGCTTCACCGGTCAAATTGTCGGCGCCCGGTTTCTTGGGCGGATCCTCCACCACGTGGTAGACACGACCCGACCCGGGATGGATCAGCCTGCCCTTGAGGCGGGCGACGATCACGTCGTCCGGAACGTCGAGCAGAACGACCTGTTCGATGCGACGACCGAGCTCCGCGAGGATGCCGTCGAGCAGCTCGGCCTGACCGAGCTTGCGCGGGTAGCCCTCGAGGATGAATCCGCGAGCGCAGTCCTCACGGTCAATCCGCTGAAGAATAAGACCGCTCATGACCTTGTCCGAAACCAGTTCCCCCCGATCGAGGTTCTTCTGGATCTCGCCCCCGATCCCGGTGCCGTTGGCCACCTCGTCCCACAGCATGTCTCCGGTGGAGATGTGCGGCAACTGGTAGCGTTCGGCCAACAGGCGCGCCTGTGTGCCCTTGCCGGAGCCCGGAGGGCCCAGCAGCACCAGGTTGAGGCTGGAAAAGGTCGGACTCACTACCGTCTCCCGCGAATCCGCCCGCGCCGCATGAAGCCGTCATAGTGACGCATGACGAGCTGCGACTCGATCTGTTGCACCGTGTCCATGGCGACACCGACCACGATGAGCAGTGAGGTTCCGCCGAAGAAGAACTTGATCCCGAGACCCTCGGTGAACCACCGGGGCAGGAAGGCGTCCATGGTCGGTCCGATCACGGGGATGGTCGCGACCTTGAAGCCCGAGATCAGGATCTGCGGCAGAATCGCCACCAACGCCAGGTAGAGCGCACCCACCAGGGTGATCCGGGTGAGGATCCTGTCGATGAACTCGGCGGTTCTTTTGCCGGGACGAATCCCGGGAATGAACCCGCCGTACTTGCGCATGTTCTCGGCGGTGTCCTCGGGGTTGAAGATGATCGAGGTGTAGAAGTAGCAGAAGAACACGATGGAGAGGAAGTAGATCAGGTTGTAGAGGGGCTCTCCGTAGTTGAGCGCCTCGACGATCTTCTGCAGCCACCTGTTGTCGATCATCTGACCGAGGGTCTGGGGGAAGGACATGATGGAGGCGGCGAAGATCACCGGGATCACGCCACCGGTGTTGAGGCGCAGCGGCAGGTAGGTGCTCTGGCCACCATAGACCCGGCGCCCGACCACCCGCTTGGCGTACTGGATGGGGATTCGTCGTTGCGCCCGCTCCATGTAGACGATGGCGCCCACCACCCCGACCATGAACACGATCAGAATCGCAATGGTGATGACGCTCAGGCTGCCGGTCCTCACATCCGTGATGGTGCTGACGATGGCGCCCGGGAGTCCGACGACGATGCCGGCGAAGATGATCAACGAGATCCCGTTGCCGATTCCGCGTTCGGTGATCTGTTCACCGAGCCACATGACAAACGCGGTCCCGGTGGTCAGGGTGAGCACCGTGAGCAGACGGAAACCCCAGCCCTGAAGGTCCTCGGGCACCAGCGGTGCTCCGCCGGGAGCCGTGGTCCGCTCGAGGAAGAAGGAAATGCCCATTCCCTGGATCACCGACAGCACCACCGTTCCGTAGCGCGTGTACTGCGTGATCTTCCTCCGGCCGAGCTCGCCCTCTTTCGAGAGCTTCTCGAGATAGGGCCACACCACGGTCAACAACTGGAGAATGATCGATGCCGAAATATAGGGCATGATCCCCAGAGCAAAAATCGTCATCCGCCCCAGAGCACCCCCCGAGAAGAGATTCAGAAAGCCGAGGACGGTGCCTTCGGCCGCTGTGGTGAACTCCTTGATCGCCACCGGGTCGATTCCCGGAATCGGAATGAAGGCACCGATGCGATAAACCGCAAGCAACGCGAATGTGAAGATCACCCGGTTTCGAAGATCGGGGATGGCGAAGATGTTGCGAAAGCTGTCGATCACGTCGTCACCGTCTCACAGCTTCCGCCGGCGGCTTCGATGGTCGCCTGGGCGTTCTTTGAAAAGGCGTGCGCCTGCACGGTCAGCTTCTTGCTGAGCTCACCCGATGCGAGGACCTTGACCGGTTTGGAACCACCGCGAATCAGACCCTTCTCGACCAGGAGCTCAGGGGTGACCGAGTCACCATCGGAGAACATCCGATCGAGATCGCGCAGATTCACGACCTGGAACCCGACCCGGAAGATGTTGGTGAATCCGCGTTTGGGGATTCGGCGGACGAGGGGCATCTGACCGCCTTCGAAACCATAGCGCCGAGAATAGCCGCTGCGCGACTTCTGGCCCTTGTGGCCGCGTCCGGCCGTTTTCCCGTTGCCCGATCCCGGTCCCCGCCCGACACGCTTGCGCTTGCGGGTGGCACCCTCGGCCGGCTTGAGATTGTGAAGTTCGTTGGCCATCTCAGCCCTCCACCTTCTCGACCCTCACCAGATGAGAGATCTTGGTCACCATGCCGCGGATGCAATCATCGTCCTTCCGCGTCACGGTACGGCCGATCTTTCCGAGACCGAGACCCGCAAGCACCTTTTTCTGCCTGCCCTGGTACCCGATTCCGCTCTTCACCTGGGTGATCTTGATCATGCTCGTGGTTTTCTTGGCCGCAGCCTTTTTGGGCGCAGCCTTCTTGGGAGCGGCTTTTGTCGCCGCCGGCTTCTTCTCGTCGTCCTTCTTGGCCGGGGCCTTCTTGGCCGGGGCCTTCTTGGCCGAGGCCTTTTTCTCCTCAGCCTTCTTTGCGGGCGCCTTCTTTGCCGGAGCCTTTTCGGTCGCCGCCTTCTTTGCGGGCGCCTTCTTTGCCGGAGCCTTTTTCTCCTCAGCCTTCTTTACGGGCGCCTTCTTTGCCGGGGCCTTCTTTGCCGGGGCCTTCTTCGCCGCCGCGGCTTTCTTGGCCGGAGCTTTCTTGGCCGGGGCCTTCTTCTCCTCGGCCTCGGCGGCCGGGGTCACATCGTCTTTCTTCTCTTCAGCGGTCATGACTTCTCAGCCTCCTCCGCCGGAGCTTCGACAGCGGTTTCGGCAGCGGCCTCTTCAGCCACGTTCTCATCCACCTTCTCTTCGCTCTCAGCGGCCGGTTCGACCGGTTCGGATTCCTGGCCGGAGCCGACAAAGTCGACGCCACGCAGACGCCGCACCTGGTCATCGGTCATCAGGTTGTGGAGGGCGTCAAAGGTCGCGCGCACCACGTTGAAGGGATTCCTGCTTCCGACGATCTTGGTGAGGATGTCCTGGATCCCGGCAGACTCCATGACGGCGCGGACGCCGCCGCCAGCGATCACACCGGTACCCGGCGAGGCCGGCCGGAGCAGAACCTTGGTGGCGCCCCACCGGCCCCAGATCTTGTGCGGCACGGTTCCGCCGACCAGGGGAATCTTGACCATTTCCTTGCGGGCCTGTTCGGAGGCCTTCTGGATGGCGGGGGGCACCTCACGGGCCTTTCCGGTTCCGTAACCGACCCGACCGGCACCGTCACCGGCGACCACTACCGCCGAGAAGGAGAAATTCTTACCGCCCTTGACAACCTTGGCGACCCGGTTGATGTGGACGACGGTCTCGGCGAATTCGCTGTCACGCTCTCGGTTCATCATCGTAGTTGTCCCTAGAACTTCAGGCCCGCTTCGCGGGCGCCGTCGGCGATGGCACGGATCACTCCGTGATATTGGAAGCCACCGCGATCAAAGATCACGGATTCGACCCCCTGGCTCTTGGCACGCTCGGCGATGAGCTCGCCCACCCTCTTGCCCGCCTGAGCACCGCCGGTTGAGGAAAGATCCCCAGCGGACGCTTTCTCCAGGGTCGAGACGGCGGCGATGGTGACTCCCCGTTCGTCGTCGATGACCTGGGCGTACAGGTGGCGCAGGCTGCGATACACCGCCAGCCGCGGTCGTTGGGAGGTTCCCCGCACATGCTGCCGGGAACGACGCTTGATCTTTGTGCGACGCTGCTTACGATCTCTGATGCGGCTCATGCGGTCGCTCCCTGTTTTCCGGCCTTGGTCCGAACCTGCTCGTCGGCGTAGCGCACGCCCTTGCCCTTGTAGGGCTCGGGCGGCCGCAGTCCGCGGATCTCAGCGGCCACCTGGCCGACCTTCTGACGGTCGATACCGAGGACGGTAATTCGATTCGCCTTGCCGTCGACTTCAATGTCGATGCCCTGTGGAATCGCGAAGTTGATGGGGTGCGAGTAACCGAGGTTGAAGACAACCTCGTTGCCCTGTTTCTCGGCGCGATAGCCGATACCGATGATTTCGAGCGCTTTGGACCAGCCGTCGGACACACCGGTGATCGCGTTGGCCATCAGCGCACGGGCGAGGCCGTGATACGCACGGCTCTGCTGCTCGTCATCGCTGCGGTCCAAAGTGAAATCGCCATCGGCGACCTGGGCCGAGATTCCCTGATTCAGGCTGACCTCGAGTACGCCCTTGGGTCCCTTGACGCGTACCAGGCTGCCTTCGACCTTGACCTCGACACCCTTCGGAATCGGGATCGGTTTTCTTCCAGTCCGTGACATGGTCTCCCCCTACCAGATTTCACACAGGACTTCGCCACCGACCCGCAGGCCCCGTGCCTGTTCGTCCGTGACAACCCCGCGGTTGGTGGAGATCACCGCAACGCCGAGCCCGTTTCTGACTTTCGGGAGCTCCTCGACACCGCGGTAGACGCGGAGGCCGGGCCTGGAAACCCGGCGGAGACCGTGGATCACGGGTTCGCCGTCATCGGCGTACTTGAGGTAGATGCGGATGGTCCCCTGCGGACCCTCCTCGATCATCTTGAAGGTGCGGATATAACCCTCCTGCTTGAGGATCTTCGCAATCTCCAGCTTCATCTTCGACGCCGGCACGTCCGCCCGATCATGGCGGACCGAAGTGGCGTTGCGGATGCGGGTCAGAAAATCGGACACAGGATCAGTCATGCTCATGATCGAAACCCCTCACCAGCTCGCCTTGGTCACCCCGGGGAGAAATCCCTCGAGGGCCAGCTTCCGGAAGCACACGCGGCAGAGCTGAAACTTGCGCATGAAACCCCTGGGTCGACCACAGATTCGACACCGGTTGCGCTGGCGAACCTTGAACTTGGGCTTGCGAAGGCTCTTGGCAATACTTGACTTCTTTGCCACGGCTTCCTCCTAACGCTCTCTGAACGGCATCCCGAGACCGGCGAGCAGTGCTCTTGCCTGATCGTCGGTGGGCGCCGTAGTGGTAATCGTGATGTTCATGCCGAGGGTTCCCTCGATCTTCTGGTAATCGACCTCGGGAAAGATGAGAATGTCCCGGACACCCAGCGTGTAGTTGCCGCGGCCGTCGAATGCGCTCGGTGAGGTTCCACGGAAGTCACGCACGCGAGGCAGCCCGATGGCAATGAGCCGTTCGAGGAACTCGTACATCCGCTGACGTCTCATGGTCACCTTGCAACCCACCGGCATCCCTTCGCGAAGCTTGAAGGCCGCGATGGACCTCTTCGCCTTGCGGATCACCGGTTTCTGACCCGTGATGTTCGTCAACTGCTCGACCGCCACGTCGAGGACCTTGGCGTTCCTCGAAGCCTCGCCGACACCGATGTTGCAGGTGATTTTTTCTATCCGAGGCACCTGCATGGGGTTCGTCAATCCGAACTGCTTTTGCAGAACCGGAAAGACCTCGTCTTGATACATAGAGAGCAAGCGCGCCATCGTCCCTCCTAACGGTCGAGAATCGCGCCGTCGACCTTGGAAACGCGGACCTTCCGTCCGTCGTCCAGAATCTTGTAGCCGACTCGGGTGGGTCGCCCGGAATCGGGGGAGACCACCATCACATTCGAGGCGTGGATCGCCGCTTCTCGCTCGACGATCCCACCCTGGATCTTCTTCTGCGGGTTGGGCTTGGTGTGGCGTTTGATCATATTCACGCCCTCCACCACAACGCGGCCACGGTCGCGATCGACCCGCAGCACCCGTCCCCTTTTGCCGGCATCTTTGCCGGACCTGACCTCAACGCTGTCACCCTTCTTGATCTTCATCTTCGACTCCTACAGAACCTCGGGCGCGAGAGAGACGATCTTCATGAACCGACGCTCCCTGAGCTCGCGCGCCACCGGTCCGAAGACCCGGGTGCCCACCGGCTCGCGTTCGGTGTTGACGAGCACTGCGGCGTTCTCGTCAAAGCTGATGTAGGAGCCGTCGCGGCGACGTTTGCGGGCCCTGGTCCTCACGACCACCGCCTGGACCACGGCGCCCTTCTTGATGTCGGACTCCGGCGCGGCCTCTTTCACCGAGCAAACGACGATGTCGCCGATTCCGGCGTACCGCGGCGCCGCCGAACCGCCGAGTTGGCGGATCGCCTGGAGCTTTCGTGCGCCGGAGTTGTCGGCCACTTTAAGCATCGTTCCCATCTGAATCATTGCGGTCCTCCCGGCCTACTTCGCGCGCTCGATCACCTTGCGCACGCGCCACTTCTTTCGGCGCGACAAGGGACGACACTCCTCGATGAGGACACGGTCACCCTTGTTACAGGTATTTGATTCGTCGTGCGCCATGAACTTGCTGGTGGTTCGCAAGAACCGGTGATAGAGGGGATGCATCACGAAGTTCTCCACCTTCACCACCACCGATTTGTCGGCGGCGGCAGAGAGAACCACGCCCACCTTGGAGGTCTTGCGGTTTGTCTGAGTGACTTCGACCATCATGCACTCTCCTGAACCCGGCGCTCGTTGATCACGGTGAGCACCCGGGCGATATCCTTGCGAACCTCGCGAATCTTCACGGGGTTCTCGATTTGACCGGTCGACTTCTGGAACCGGAGCTTGAAGAGCTGCTCCTCGAGATCCGACAGGGTCTTGGCCAGTTCCTCCGGCGAACGTTCACGCAATGTCGGGGCTTTCATCGCCGCTCTCCTCTGCTGACGAACCGGGTCCGAATCGGGAGCTTGTGCGCTGCGAGACGCATGGCCTCACGGGCGATGGGCTCCTCGACGCCTTCCATTTCATAGAGGATGCGGGCCGGTTTGATCACCGCCACCCACTCTTCCGGGTTGCCCTTGCCCTTACCCATGCGGGTTTCGAGGGGCTTCTTGGTCACGGGCTTGTCGGGGAAGATTCGAATCCAGATCTTGCCGCCGCGCTTGACGTGGCGGGTCATGGCGATACGTGCCGCCTCGATCTGGCGCGCGGTGATCCAACCACGTTCGATCGCCTGCAGACCGTAGTCACCAAAGGAGATGGTGCTCCCGCGATGGGCGATGCCGCGGTTTTTTCCGCGCTGTTGCTTCCTGTACTTGACCTTTTTCGGCATCAACATGATGACGACTCCTCACAGACGCTTCTGGTGCGGGCGGGCACGGTGCCGCTCGCCTCGATAGACCCACACCTTGACGCCGATGACGCCGTAGGTGGTGTAGGCGGTCTCGAACCCATAATCAATGTCGGCCTTGAGGGTATGCAGCGGCAGACGCCCCTGCAGGTACCTCTCGGAACGAGCGATCTCGGCCCCGTTCAGCCGGCCGGCGCAACGAATCTTGATCCCCTGGGCGCCGAAACGAAGCGCATTTTCGATCGCGCGCTTCATGGCGCGCCGGAAGGCAATGCGTCGCTCGAGCTGCCGGGCAACATTGGCGGCAATGAGATGGGCATCGATCTCCGGCCGCTGGATCTCCTGGATGTTGATGTGGATGTCCTGACCGTAGCGCCGCATGAGGTCATCACGCAGCTTGTCCACCTCGGCGCCCTTGCGACCGATGATGATTCCGGGACGGCCGGAGAGGATGTTGACCCTCAGCTTTGACGCCGTGCGCTCGATATCGATGGCGCTGACGGCGGCATTCTTGAGCCGCGCCATGAGCTCGGAACGAAGCCGCAGGTCCTCATGCAACAGGTCGGCGTAGCTCGACCCGTCGGCGTACCAGCGCGAACGCCAGGTGTTGTTGTAGCCGAGGCGGAACCCGTACGGGTGTGTTTTCTGTCCCACTGGTGCCTCCTAGTTTTCGCGCACTGCCAACTGGACAGTGATGTGGCAGGTCCGCTTGAGGATGCGATGCGACCGCACCCATTTCGAGGCCGGCCTGGCTCGTTTCAGACTGGGCCCGCCGTCGACGGTGATGGTCTTGATGAAGACCCTGTCGACGTCAACCCCTGGTTGGGCTTGCTCGAGGTTGGCCAGGGCCGACTTCACCAGCTTGGCAACATCGGCCGCGGCGTACTTGCGGCAGAGCTGGAGCGAAGTCAGTGCCGGCTCCACCGCCTGGCCGCGAACGAGATCGACGACCAGCCGAACCTTTCTCGGCGACGAGCGATAGTAACGCAAAGTTGCTTGAGCGTCCATGGTCATCCCCTACCGTGCGCCCCGGTCGGACCGACCGCTGGCGTGACCGCGGAATGTCCGGGTCGGCGCGAATTCGCCGAGCTTGTGCCCGACCATGTTCTCGGTGATGTAGACCGGCACGAACTTGTGACCGTTGTGCACGGCAATGGTGGTGCCGACCATGAGCGGGGTGATGGTTGAGCGGCGCGACCAGGTCTTGATCACGCGGCGGTCGCCGGAGTCCGAGACTGCCTGCACCTTCTTCATCAGGTGCTCATCGACGAACGGTCCCTTGCGGATCGAACGAGCCATCTTCTCCCCCTACTTCTTTCGCCGCGACACGATGAGGCGATCGGACGCCTTGCGTCGACGAGTCTTCGCACCTTTGGTCGGCCAGCCCCACGGAGAAACCGGGTGGCGGCCCTTGTTGCGACCCTCACCGCCGCCGTGCGGGTGGTCCACCGGGTTCATCGCGGTACCGCGCGTCTGCGGTCGGATGCCGAGCCAGCGAGAACGGCCGGCTTTGCCGATCTTGATATTCGAGTGGTCGGTGTTGCCGACCTGACCGATGGTGGCGATACAGACCGAGAGCACCATACGCATCTCGCCCGAGGGCATCCGAAGCGTGGTGTATTTGCCCTCCTTCGCCATGATCTGCGCCGAGGCGCCGGCCGAGCGGACCATCTGTCCACCCTTGCCGGGCTTGAGCTCGACGTTGTGGACCAGCGTGCCGAGGGGGATGTTGCCGATGGGCATGGCGTTGCCCGTCCTGACATCCGTCTTGTCACCGGCAATCACGGTATCGCCCACCTTGATGCCGACCGGCGCCAGGATGTAACGCTTGTCGCCATCGGCATAGTGGAGCAGCGCGATAAAGGACGAACGGTTGGGGTCGTACTCGATCGTAGCAACCTTGGCCGGCACATCGAATTTGTCGCGCTTGAAATCGATCGTGCGATAACGCCGCTTGTGGCCCTGGCCGCGGTGGCGGACCGTAATATGGCCGTCGGAGTTGCGCCCCGAAGAACGCTTCTTGCCCTTGGTGAGCTTCTTCTCGGGCTTCGATCGCGTGACCTCCTCGAAATCGAGGTTGGTGGGGAATCGCCGGCCCGGAGACGTCGGTTTGTGGTTCTTGATCGCCATACGGAACTCCTCACACGCCCTCGAAGAACTCGAGGTTCTTCGAGCCCGGCGCGAGCTTGACGTAGGCCTTACGGGTGGCCGGCCGATGGTTGGCAACGCGGCCGTAACGCATGATCGGCTTGCCCTTGCGGTTGACGATGTGCACCGACGCGACCTGCACGTCGAAGAGCTCTTCAACCGCGTGACGGACCTGAATCTTGTTGGCTCTCCGATCGACCTCGAAGCAGACGGTGTTCTCCCGTTCCTGCATCAAAGTGGTCTTTTCGGTGAGCAGCGGACGACGGATGATCTCGCGCGCCTTCATGACAGCACCTCTGCAAGCGAGCGGACCGCGGGCTCCGATGCCACGATCCAACGGTGGTTCAGCACTTCGTACGCGTTGAGCGAGGTGGCGTCGAGCATGGTGAGCTCGGGCCGGTTGCGACTCGCGAGATGGAGGTTGAGATTTTCGAGACCGTCCACCAGCAGCACCTTCTCGCCGGTCATTCCGAGGGCGTCGAGGTGCTTCATGAACTCCTTGGTCTTGGGCTGATCGAGCTGCATGCTTTCCAGCACCACCAACCGGCCCTCGGCGATCCGCTGCGAGAGCACACCGCGAAGCGCAGCCCTGCGAGCTTTCTTGTTGACCTTCTGGACGTACGAGCGCGGCTTCGGTCCATGCACGACTCCACCCGAGCGCCACAGCGGCGACTGCCGCGAACCGGCACGGGCGCGACCGGTGTGCTTCTGTTTCCACGGCTTGGCCCGGGTCCCCTTCACCTCGGAACGATCCTTGGCGGAATGGGTTCCACGACGGCGGCTCGCCAGGTATGCACGAACGACCTCCCACACCAGGTGGTCGTTGACCTCGCGGGCAAACACGTCGTCGGGGAGCTCGACCGAGCCGACGATTTGGTTCATCCAGTTCTTGACGTCGATCTTCATTGTCATTCTCCCGCCCTATACCTTGACAATGCGGATGTAGCTGTTCCGCGCTCCTGGAACACCGCCCTTGAGGAAGAGGAGATTTCTATCAGTGTCGACCTTGACCACCGTCACGTTCTTCATGGTCACCCTGGCGTCGCCCATCTGACCGGGCATCTTCTGGCCGGGGAAAACCCGCGACGGCCACGCCGACCGCCCGATGGAGCCGGGCGCGCGGTGGAACATGGAACCGTGGGAGGCCCGTCCACCGCCGAAGCCGTGGCGTTTGATCACACCCTGGAACCCGCGTCCCTTGGAACGACCGATGACGTGCACCTTCTCGTCAGGATCGAAGATGTCCGCTAGCACCGAGTCACCGGGCTTGGCCTCGTCCTCCACATCCACCGGAACCTCGCCCAGATGTCGGGTCGGAGGAACGCCGGCTGCGGCGAAGTGGCCCTGGATGGGCTTGGGCGCATTACGTCTCGGACTGGACTCGACCAGACCGAGTTGAACCGCCTCGTAGCCATCGCGATCGGTGGACTTGCGCTGAACAACGATACACGGCCCAGCCTCGACCACCGTCACGGGCACGGCGTGCCCGTTGTCGTCGAAGATCTGAGTCATGCCTACTTTTTTGCCGAGTATGCCGCGTACCATGTCAACCTCACAGTGCGCCGTAGGCCTTGATCTGAACATCGACACCGGCCGGCAGCTCGAGCTTCATCAAAGCGTCGATGGTCTGCTGGGTCGGCTCGAGAATGTCCAGAAGCCGTTTGTGAGTGCGAATCTCGAACTGCTCGCGGGACTTCTTGTCCACGTGCGGAGACCGCAACACGGTAAACCGCTGGATGTGCGTCGGCAGGGGGATCGGCCCGAAAATCCGGGCGCCGGTCCGCTGCGCGGTGTCGACGATTTCAGTCGCCGACTGGTCCAACAGTCGATAGTCGAAGGCCTTGAGCCGAATGCGGATCTTTTCGCTGGCCATATCTACTCCAAGATCTCGGTAATGGATCCGGCGCCCACGGTCCGGCCGCCTTCACGAATTGCGAACCGCAGCCCGCGCTCCATCGCGATGGGCGTCAGAAGCTCCACCTCGATGTTCGTGTTGTCGCCCGGAATCACCATCTCCACACCCTCGTCCAGATTCACCGAACCGGTCACATCCGTCGTCCGGAAGAAAAACTGCGGCCGGTAGCCGCGGAAGAACGGCGTGTGCCGCCCACCCTCTTCCTTCGTCAGAACATAGACCTCGGCGCGAAACTTCAAGTGCGGAGTGATCGATCCGGGCTTCGCTACCACCTGCCCGCGCTCCACGTCCTTGCGCTCCGTTCCTCGCAGCAAGAGCCCGACATTGTCGCCGGCCTCACCGCTGTCCAGCAGCTTGCGGAACATCTCCACACCCGTCACCACCTTCTTCATCGTGGGGCGGATGCCGACGACCTCCATCTCCTCGCCGACCTTCACCTTCCCGCGCTCGATCCGTCCCGTCACGACCGTGCCGCGACCCGAAATCGTGAACACGTCCTCGATCGGCATCAGGAAGTCCTTGTCGATGTCTCGCTCCGGCAGCGGAATGTAATCATCCATCGCCGCAAGAAGCTCCCAGATCGACTTGCAGTCGTCCGAGTCCGGATCGTCGCTCTCGCCGGCCTTCAATGCCGACCCACGAATCACCGGGATGTCGTCGCCGGGAAACTCGTACTCGCTCAGAAGCTCTCTCACTTCCAGCTCCACGAGATCCAACAACTCCTCGTCGTCCACCATGTCCGTCTTGTTCATGTAGACGATGATGAACGGCACGCCCACCTGACGCGCAAGCAAAATGTGCTCCCGCGTCTGCGGCATCGGTCCGTCGGCCGCCGACACCACCAGCACCGCACCATCCATCTGCGCCGCCCCCGTGATCATGTTCTTCACGTAGTCGGCGTGACCGGGACAGTCCACATGCGCATAGTGCCGCGCTTCCGACTGATACTCCACGTGGGCCGTGTTGATCGTGATTCCTCGCGCCTTCTCTTCCGGCGCCTTATCAATCGAATCAAACGGCGTGAAGTCAGCCAAACCCTTTGCCGCAAGGGTCTTCGTGATCGCCGCCGTCAACGTCGTCTTACCGTGGTCCACGTGACCGATGGTCCCGATGTTGACGTGCGGCTTTGTCCGCTCGAACTTCTCCTTGGCCATTCTTGCCTCCCTCAGTTGTCCGGCGCTTTCAGTTCGCGAGGTGACGAACCCGCCCGTTGATAAATCGATGAATGGAGCCCACGACCAGACTTGAACTGGTGACCCCGTCCTTACCAAGGACGTGCTCTACCACTGAGCTACGTGGGCCAACAAATCGCTCAGAATCTCTGGAGCGGGAGACGGGACTCGAACCCGC
>JARFRM010000325.1 GCA_029287235.1 Thermoanaerobaculales bacterium | reverse complement strand
CGGGAGCCGGAATCAGAGGCGACGTCATGATCTGCGCCGATGTCCTCGGAGCGCGCGCCCGGCTGTCGCCCGATCGTCCCGCCCTCGTGGAGGCCGCTTCCGGTCAACGCTACACCTACGCCGAGCTCGACGGACGAGCGGTTCGTTGTGCGCGGATGTGGCTTTACGGTCTCGGGTTCCGCCCCGGAACCCGGGTGGGGATTCTCGCCGGCAACCGGGTCGAGTTTCTCGATGCGGTCTTTGCCGCGGCCAAGAGCGGTATCGTGCTGGTGCCGCTCAACACGAAGCTGACGCCGCACGAGCTCGGATTCATCGTTCGCGACGCGGGCCTCAAGGCACTCATGTATGACGACGAGCACCGGTCCACGATTCGGCGGCTGCGTGCGACCGTCGACATCGATCGCTGGATCGCCTTCGACGAGCAAGATCATCCCGATGACCACGACTACGCCGATCTGGTGCTGACCCGCGGCGCGGGCAGCTCGGTGCGCCGGAAGTGCCGACCGGAGGACCCGTACTGCCTGCTCTACACATCGGGAACGACCGGACGGCCGAAGGGAGTCATCACGCCGCACCGGCAGGTGGCGTGGAACGCGTACAACACCGTTGTCTGTTGGCAGCTCACTGAGTCGGACGTGACCTCCATCTTCACCCCGCTCTACCACGCCGGTGGTCTGGGTGCGTTTCTCACCCCGCTGATGCTCGCCGGCGGCACGGTGGTACTGCACTCGGCTTTCGACGCCGCCGAGGTGTGGCGGACGATCGAGCATGAACGCTGCACGGTGGTGCTCGGGGTGCCGACGATCTGGAAAATGCTCGCCGACTGTCCTGAGTTCGAGACGGCCAAGCTCGATCACGTGCGCTGGTTCATCTCGGGAGGTGCGCCGTTGCCGCGCCATTTGATCGACTTCTACCGGGAACGTGGAGTTGTGCTGCGTCAGGGCTACGGCCTCACCGAGGTGGGGGTCAACTGCTTTTCCATGACCAACGAGGAGGCATGGACCAAGGCCGGGTCCATCGGCAGACCACTCATGTTCACCGAGGCCAAGGTTGTGGACGAGACGGGCCAGACCCTGCCGCCCGGAGAGGTGGGCGAGCTCTGCTTTCGCGGACCGCACGTCAGCAGCGGCTACTGGAACAACCCGGAGGCGACCGCTGCAGCTATCGATCGTCGGGGGTGGTTCCACACCGGCGACATGGCGACCTGCGACGAGGACGGCTTCTTCACCATCGCCGGCCGCGCCAAGGACATGTTCATTTCCGGTGGGGTCAACGTCTATCCGGCCGAGATCGAGAACCAGCTGCTACAGCACCCGTCGCTGGCCGATGCGGCGGTGATCGGCGCGCCGCACGAGACCTGGGGTGAAGTCGGCGTCGCATATGTGGTGCCCGTGGAAGGCGAGGGTGTGGACCCCAAGGCCCTCGAGAGCTTTCTCCAGGCCAGGCTCGCCCGTTACAAAGTCCCCAAAGAGTACATAGTGAGAGGTGAGCTGCCCCGAACCGAGTACGGGAAAGTCGTCAAGGGCGAGCTCGTCGAAGATTGGAAGCGTCGCGAGAAGGCATGACCAACCCTCTCCTTCTCCCTCTCCCTCTCCCACTCCCTTGCGATGCGAACAAGGGAAAGGGAGAGGGAGAGGGAGAGGGAGAGGTCGGAAACACACCGACCATGAAGGAGAACACTGAATGAAACCCATCTACATCGCAGCCTACCACCAGAGCAAGTTCGGCAAGCTCCTCGCCATGACCGTGCCGGAGATCGTCGCCGCGGCCATCGATTCGACCTACGCCGAGGTCGGCGCCGATCCGTCGGCTGTGGACGTGGGGTCCATCGGCGCGGCGTGCAATATCTCGCTCAACGAGCAGGGCCTGCTCTCGGGGTTGATGGCCATGAACCCGGGGCTCGCCGGCAAACCCATCGAGACGGTGGAGAATGCCTGTGCTTCGGGCGGCCAGGCGGTGCTCTCGGTGATCCAGAAGCTCCAGCTCGGGCTCGGCGAGGTCGGCATCGCGGTGGGATACGAAAAGATGCGCAACGACGATGGAAAGATGGACGGCGCCCTCGTCGGCAAGGTCCTCGGCTACTTCTCGCACCCGGACGAACGTGTGGGCAAGACCTATGTCTTTCCCCACCTCTTCGCCGAGGTCATGGAGACCTACATGAAGGCCCACGGCGTCACCGAACGCGACCTCGCCGAGATCTCGTCGCGCGAGTACGCCAACTCGACATACAACCCCTTTGCCCAGATGCAGAAGATCGAGGTTTCGGTCGACGAGGCGGCGACCCCCGAAGGCCGCAACCGCTACATCGTCGATGGACTGCCGCTGAAGACCTACGACTGTTCGCAGATCTCCGACGGCTACGCCGGGATGCTGCTTGCCACCGAAGAGGGTCTCGCACGCCTTGGGGTCGCCAAGGCCGACTGCGTCGAGATCGCAGGCGTCGGCCAGGCGACGGACCCGTTGCTCAAGGGGGGGCGCGACATCCTCAAACCCTTCGGCGCCTTTCAGGCCATGGGCGCGGCCTACGCCATGGCCGGGGAGAAGCCCGAAGATGTCAACGTCGCCGAGATCCACGACTGTTTCACGGTCATGGGCGCGATCGGTACCGAGGTTATCGGCAAGGCCGAGTACGGCAAGGGCGCCGAGTACTGGCGCGAGGGCAAGGCCGAGGCCAAGGGCGAGTGCGGCATCAACACCTCCGGCGGGCTCATCGCCAAGGGCCACCCTGTGGGTGCCACCGGGATCGCCATGATCGGCTGGGCGGCCTGGCAGCTCCAGGGTAAGGTGCCGGCCGAGCTCCAGGTGCCGGATCCCAAGATCGCCGCCACCTTCAACATCGGTGGGCCGATCTGCGCGAGCGTGTGCACGGTGCTCCGCAGAGCGGAGTAGGCGGAGTTTCCCTCTCCTTTTCCCTCTCCCCCTCCTTCTCCCTTGGGATGGAGAAGACAAGGGAGGGGGAGAGGGAGAGGGGGGGGAGAGGATTTATGCCCAAAGACGAAATTACCCCGCTCCGATCCGGTCACCTCGGGGTCGACGGCTTCAAGATCTGGTGGGAGTACCACGGCACCGGTGATCGCGAGTGCTGCTGTCTGCTCAACGGTCTCGCCATGCACTGCAAGGCGTGGTACGGCTTTCTGCCGCGATTGACCGACAGCTACGATGTCATCCTCTTCGACTACCTGGGCCAGGGGGACTCATCCACCGATGACGTGCCCTACTTCATCCCGGAGTTCGCACGCTATCTCACGTTGATCATGGACGAGGTCGGGGTCGAGAAACTGCACCTCATGGGCATCTCGTACGGCGGTTTCATCGGTCTCGACTTCGCACGCCTCTACCAGGAACGACTCCACACCCTGGTCCTGTCGGGAATTCTGATCTCGCACGAGAAGCTCTTCGAGCTCTATCAGGAGATCTCGCTCCGTTTCTACCGCTCGACCGACGAGGTCTTCGAGATCTACACCCAGTACATGTACGAGAAGATCTTCGGTGAGGCATTCGCCGCGGCCATCCCGCCCGACGCCTTCGAAGCGATGCGGCAGCGATTCTACGACCGCTACATCGATCAGCGGCATTGCCTGATTCGACTGACCGAAGCTCAGAATCCGTTCTTCGGCGCCCTCGAGGAGAACATGCCGGGTTATCGGGCAATCCGGACGCCGACCATACTGATTGCGGGCTCGCAGGATCGCGCCATCCCGTTGTGGCAGCAGAAGAAGATCCTCGACATCGTGCCCGATTCCCGGTGGCTCGAGATCCCGGGGGCGGGCCACGTTGTCTATATCGAGAGCCCGGATCCGTTTTTCAAAACCCTGCGGCGGTTCTTCGAGGCGAAGAGCCTGGGGTTCGAGCCGCTGGAGGGAGTTGAGGGGTGACGGTCCGTACGCGAGACCGATCTCGACACGCTATGGGAGGGGATGCCGGTCACCTCGCCGGTGTTTCCGGGTTGGCGAGAATGGGGCGCTCCTCGGAGGTGCCTGGCTCTCATTTTGTCCGACAAAATGGTGCCTGGCATACTCTCGGGGACAAAGTCGAAAGAAGCCATCTCGGGATCGCCTCGTGATCCACCACCAAACCGACGGCAAGGGGCCACCAATCCTTCTGCTCAACGGGATCGCCATGACCGCGCCGAGTTGGCAGCCGGTGGCGGCGCCGCTGACCGATCACTTCACGGTGATCCGGTGCGATCTCCGGGGCCAACTGCTGAGCCCCGGCTCGCCGCCCGTCGACGTGGGGGAACACGTCGTCGACGTTGTCGAGATTCTCGACCACCTCGGGGTCGAGTCGGTTCATGTCCTCGCGACCTCGTTCGGCGGAGCCGTGGGAGCTCTCGTCGCGGCGCGCCACCCCGACCGGGTGCGATCACTGCTCTCCATCGCCTCAGCCGACGGTTTTACCGATGTCATGGCCGACGAGGTGGCGCGTTGGCGTGAGGCCACGGTCCGATCGCTGGAAGGGCCTGACCGAGGGGTGCTCTCCGATGTCCTCGAGCCGGTGGTCTACTCGCCGGCCTATGTCGAGGCCCACCGCGAGGAGCGGGTCCTCCGGCGTCGGCAGATTGCGGCGCTCCCGACGCAGTGGTTCGAGGGTCTGGTGGGACTGCTCGACTCCGCCGAGTCCTTCAGCCTCCGCTCAGAGCTCGGCGCGGTTCGGTGTCCCACCCTCGTCGTCGCCGCAGAGCTCGACGGATTCATCCCCCTCGAGCGCTGCCGAGGTCTCGCCGGGGCGATCCCGGGTGCCGAGTTCAGGATCATCAAAGGAGCCGGCCACGCCGTCGTCGTCGAGCAACCCGAGGCTGTCGTCGCCCTCGCTCTGGAGTTCTTCGAAGTGACCTCGGCTTGAAACACAAAGGGGACAAAGAACCACATCGCAGTCTCACCGCAAAGACCGCTCCTCAGTCGATCCTCTTCGGTTTCGCTCCGTCGAACGTTGACCCAACGCCACAGAACCTCTGATAGGATGAGTGGGTGATGACCGTCGACGTTTTTTCGTTCGCTTACTACGTCTATATTCGGGTTGAACCGAGCCGGCGAAGGTCTCACTGAATTTTGTTCAACGGCCCGCCGGCGACGGCGGGCTTTTTACTGCCCGCCACCGTCGAGGCCCCGACGGAGGACAGATGCACGCACCTGAAATCTCGCCTGCCGATCCACACGCCCTGCTCGAACAGCACCGGCGAGATATCGAGGCCCTCGACCGGCGCATTCTCCACCTGGTCTGCGAACGTCTTGAGCTCGCCCGGCAGGTCGGCGATCTCAAGCGCGCGCTTGCGGTGCCGGTTCGAAACTTCGGCGTCGAGGCCCAGGTCTACCGGCGCTTCGAGGACGCGAGCTCGCTGCTGGGTCTCGATGCCGGCCTCGGTCGCGACCTCGCACGTTTTCTCATCGAGAAAGCGGTGGAGGAGCAGGCGACCCTACAGGACGCGGTCTATTCGGGCGATGCCCTCGACACGGTCGTTGTGGGCGGCAAGGGCGGCATGGGCCGGTGGATCAGTCGATTCCTCGCGGGTCAGGGTCACAGAGTGAGGGTCATCGATCCGTCATCATGCGACACGCCATTCGAGGAGGCGGGCTCGTTGCAGGATGCGGCCGACGCCGATCTCATCATGGTGGCGGTGCCCATGACCGTTTGTGCCGAGATCCTGGAAGAGCTCGGGGCGCTGCAACCGCGGGGAGTGGTGGCCGAGATGTGCAGCCTCAAGGGCCATCTCCAGACGGTCCTCGACCGGCTGAGGTCCACCGGGATCCGGGTGGTTTCCTTCCACCCCATGTTCGGCCCCGATGTGCGGATGCTCGAAGGCCGCACGGTCGCCTTCTGCAGCGACGCCCCGCGTGCCGATCTCGAGACGGTCGAAGGGCTCTTTGCCGACACCAGCGCCCGGCTGGTGGAGATGGACCCCGGCGAGCACGATCGTCGGATGGGGCTGGTCCTCGGGCTGACCCACCTCGCCAACCTGGTCTTTGCCCGCGCGCTGGTCCACTCCGGGATCGGATCGCCCGCGCTGGCCGAGGTGGCCGGCGTGACCTTTGGTCGCCAGATGGCCACCACCCGTGAGGTTGCGGGCGAGAATCCGTCGCTCTATTACGAGATCCAGGCCCTCAACAAGCTCACCCCCGACACCGGCCGGTGGCTGCGACAGGCGCTCGACGAGTGGATGGAGGCCGTTGAACAGCCGGATGACGGCCGATTTTCCGATCTCATGACCACCTGCCGGGCTACCCTGGAAGACGTGGAAAGGAACGGCGTGTGAAACGAGCACTCGACGGTGTGATCGCCGCGTTGGAGAGATACCCCGGCGACCCGGTCAATCTGCTGGTGGGCGAGCCGTGCTTCGATCCCCCTGCCGAGATTCAGGAAATGTTCGGACGCACCGGGGGCGCTTCCGCCTCGGGTTATGGACCGCCCGGTGGCGAGCCCGAGCTCCGGGCCATCCTGGCGGATCGGGAGGGCGATGGGAGCCTCGGGCCGGAGAACGTTGTGGTGACCCACGGCGCCAAGGGTGGTCTGCTCGCGCTCTTCGCCGCCCTGATCGAGCCTGGTGACGAGGTGATTCACCCCTTGCCGTGCTACCCGGCCTATCCGGCGATGATCCGAAAATTAGGTGGCGTGCCGGTGGGGATCGTCGAGCACGGCGACGCCTTCGAGGGCTGGGCCCGCGAGATGTTCACCGCCGTCGGGCCGCGGACCAGGGCGGTGGTCCTGTCCTCGCCGTCGAACCCGACGGGAACGACCCTCGGCAACCGGGAGTTGTCGAGGCTGATTCACAGCTGCCGAAAACACGGTCTTCGATTGATCCTCGATGAAGCCTACGCGGCTTTCCGCTTCGCAGGCGGCATCGTCGAGTCGTCTGCCGTTGACCCTCGGGACACCCTCGTGAGGGTGGGCTCGGCCTCGAAGAGTCTCGCGCTGTGCGGCTGGAGGATGGGCTGGGTCATTGGCGATCCCGAGCTTGTGACGCTCGTGACGGGGGCTCAGGCGGCGCTGCTCAACCCGCCGGCAACCCCACCCCAACGGGCCATGCTCGCGCTTCCCGAGGTGCCGGAATCGTACTTCTACGGCATCAGGCGGGCAGTGTACGGGCGTCTGGAGATGTTGGTCGGGGCCATGCGGAGGGCCGGATTCGACGCCGAGATTCCGGCGGGCGGGTTCTATCTCTGGATCGACATTCGCGATCGGCTCGACCCGGTCATCCCGGACACCGCGGGGTGGTGTGAACGGCTCGCCGAGGAACGCGGTGTCGGATTCTGGCCGGGCGAGGACTTCGGAGTGCTGGGTTGGATCCGCCTCGCCCTGCCGCAGGGTGATCGTTGGCGGGAGGAAGTGCAGGAGCTCGAGAGACGGTTGTCCGCGGAAGAGTGAACCGCGAAGGCCCAAAGGACGCCAGGCACCGCAACAGATGGATGAGCTGCGAGGGCGCAAAGTTCGCGAAGAAACTCAGTCCAGCAGAAACCGGGCAATCTCGTTGCCCGATTTCTCCGTGGGATGGTGCGATGGCTCACAAATGTGATGGTCTTCGTGTTCTTGGCGATCTTTGCGGTAAGACTGCGATGCAAACACCGCGGCATTGCGGTTCGTTCAATTGTTTCTCGACGACGATTGCGCAGAGATCCGGTACAGTATCAGGAACGATTTGCGGATGACCTTTCCCCGCGAGGGCGTCCGATTTCTTGAAGGAGGAACCCCCCGAATGCGCGACCCGAAGATCCTGCTCAGTGCTGAAGAAATGCCCCGCCAGTGGTACAACCTCGCCGCTGATCTGCCCTCGCCGCCGCCGCCACCGCTCGGGCCCGACGGACAGCCCGTGGGTCCGGACGCCCTGGCGCCCGTGTTTCCCATGAACCTCATTGAGCAGGAGGTCTGTCAGGACCGCTGGGTCGACATCCCGGACGGAGTCCTCGAACTCCTCGCGCGCTGGCGTCCGGCCCCCTTGCGGCGGGCCTACGCCCTCGAGAAGGCGCTCAAGACTCCGGCGCGGATCTACTACAAGGACGAGAGCGTTTCGCCCGCGGGGAGCCACAAGCCCAATACCGCCGTCGCCCAGGCCTGGTACAACAAGGAGTTCGGGATCGAGCGTCTGTGCACCGAGACCGGCGCCGGACAGTGGGGCTGTGCGCTGGCGTACTCGTGCAGTCTCGTGGGTCTCGAGTGCCGGGTCTTCATGGTCAAGGTGAGCTATGAGCAGAAGCCCTTTCGCAAGGTCATGATGGAGACCTGGGGCGGCAGCTGCGTGGCGTCGCCGAGCACCGAGACCGAGACCGGCCGCACCATCATCGGCGAGACCCCGGATTCACCGGGCAGCCTGGGCATCGCCATCAGCGAGGCCATCGAGGCGGCGGTAACCGATCCCGGCGGCAAGACACGCTACTCGTTGGGCAGCGTGCTCAATCACGTGCTGCTGCATCAGACGGTGATCGGCCTGGAGGCCAAGACCCAGCTCGCGAAGGTCGGCGAGAAGAGCCCCGATGTGGTCATCGGCTGCGCCGGTGGCGGCAGCAACTTCGCCGGCATCGCCTTTCCGTTCATCGCCGACAAGATTAACGGCGCGGAGATCGAGATCATCCCGGTGGAGCCCGAGGCCTGCCCGACGCTCACCCGTGGACCCTACGCATATGACCACGGCGACATCGCCGAGATGACGCCATTGCTGGCCATGTACTCCCTCGGTCACAAGTTCGTCCCGCCGACAATTCACGCGGGTGGTCTGCGCTACCACGGAATGGCGCCGCTGGTCAGCGCAGCGGTGGATCAGGGGCTGGCCGACCCGCGCGCAATCGGTCAGAGACAATGCTATGAGGCTGCCGTGTTGTTTGCGCGAACCGAGGGCCTCATCATCGCGCCCGAGACGAGCCACGCCGTGGCTGCAGTCATCGACGAAGCCGAGAAGGCCCGCGAGGAGGGCCGTGAGAAGACGATCCTCTTCTGCCTCAGCGGCCACGGTTTGCTCGATCTCAAGGGCTACGAGATGTACTTCGCCGGCGACCTCGAGAACTACCCGCTGCCCGAGGAGGTGCTCGCCAGGTCGATCGCCGCGATGGAGGGTTATCCCAAACCATAGCTGAGTAGAACCGCAAGGGCGCAAGGGACGCGAGGCCATCGCACCATCGCTGCCCACAGATCACACAGATAGACACAGATTCCATCGCAACGTCGCATCGTCGCAACCACGAAGGCTCGAAGACACGAAGGGAAACACCAGTGTCTTTGTGAGTCCTTGGTGCCTTTGTGTCTTGGTGGTTTCTGCGATGTTCTTTGCGTACCTTGCGTCCTTGCGGTTATAGACTGGTCCCCGAATGAGTCAGATGAAACTTCTTTCCGAGAGGCGGTTCTGGCCGCTCTTCTGGACCCAGTTCCTCGGGGCGTTCAACGACAACCTCTTCAAGAACGCGCTGGTGATCCTCATCGCCTACCGCTCGATGAGTCTGCTCGGGATCGGTTCGAAGAACATCGTGGCCGCCTGTGCGGGGATCTTCATCCTGCCTTTCTTCCTCTTCTCGGCCACCGCCGGTCAGCTCGCGGACCGCTTCCCCAAATGGCGCCTGATCCGGCTGGTCAAGATCTGGGAGATCGGGGTGATGGTCCTCGCCGGGATCGGTTTCGCCTTCGACAATCTGTCGCTGCTTCTCATCGTGCTCTTCCTCATGGGGATGCAGTCGACCTTCTTCGGCCCGGCCAAGTACAGCATCCTGCCGGAGCTGCTCGGCGAGAAGGACCTGGTCGGGGGCAACGCCCTGGTTGCGGGTGCGACCTTCCTGGCGATCCTGCTCGGCACCATCACCGGCGGGCTGGTGATCGCGGGCGGCGACGCCTGGGTCTCGAGGCTCGGTCTGATGGTCGTCACCGTAGCCCTGATCGGTTACGTCACGAGCCGATTCGTCCTGAAGATCCCGGCGTCAAATCCCGAGCTCGTGGTCAAGCTCAACCCGGTGACTCCGACGGTGGAGATTCTCCGGGTGACCCGCAGCGTCAAGACGGTCTTCCTGTCGGTGCTGGCCATCTCGTGGTTCTGGTTCCTCGGCGCCTCGTTCCTCACCCTGCTGCCCAACTTCTCCAAGGATGTGATGTTCGGCAGCGAAACCGTGGTGACCCTCTTTCTCTCCACCTTCTGCGTCGGGATCGGGATCGGTTCCATGCTCTGCGAGCGATTCTCCCGGCGCCACCTCGAGCTCGGCCTCGTGCCCCTGGGCTCCATCGGGATGAGCGTTTTCGCGTTCGATCTCGCCATCGCCGGGGGAAGATTCCTGGGCCCCCTCGACGGCCATCTCATGGGCATCGGCGAGTACCTCGGCCATCCCGGTGCGATCCGGGTGCTGGCCGATCTCTTCATGATTGCGGTGTCGGCCGGTTTCTACACCGTGCCGCTGATGAGCTTCATCCAACTGCGGACCCGAGCCGATCAGCGATCCCGGGTGATCGCCGGAAACAACATCATCAACTCGGGACTGATGGTGATCTCCTCGGTGACCCTGGTCGCGCTGCTCGCCTCCGGACGGACGATTCCCTGGATCTTCTTCATGCTCGGCGTGCTCAACGCCCTGGTCGCCCTCTACATCTACACCGTGATCCCGGAGTTTCTGCTGCGCTTCGTCGCCTGGGGCGCCGCCAATGTCGTCTATCGCTTGAAGGTGGACGGGGAGGAAAAGATCCCGGCCGAGGGGCCGGCGGTCCTGGTGGCCAACCACGTCAGCTTTGTCGACTGGCTCATCTTTGCTTCGGTGTCGGCGCGACCGGTTCGCTTTGTCATGACCTCCGAGTACATTAAGCTGCCGCTCGTTCGTTTTCTTTTCCGTGGGGCCAAGGTGATCCCCATCGCATCGGGGCGGGTCGATCCAGAGCTCAGGCAACGCGCCTACGACCGGATTGCCGAGGAGCTCGACGAAGGTGAGCTCGTCTTCATCTTTCCCGAGGGTGCGATCACACGGGATGGCGAGCTTCAGCCGTTCCGGCCCGGCATCGAGCGGATCGTCGAACAAACCCCGGTGCCGGTGGTGCCCATGGCCCTCGAGGGGATGTGGGGGAGCTTCTTCAGCCGCTGGGGAGGCCGCGCCATGACCCGCCCCTTCAGGCGCTTCTGGTCACGGGTGACGGTCAAGATCGGCGCTCCGATTCCACCCGAAGCCGTGACCGCCGAAGGCCTGGCCGAAAGGGTTGCAGAGCTTGGAGGATGGGATCCGCCGCCGCCGGCCGAATCGCGGCAGGATTGAACCGCAAGGACGCAAGGGACGCAGGGAACATCGCACCGTCGCATCTTTGAGCCATCGCACCGTTGCACCATCGCGCGGAGAAACCGCAGATAACGCAGATGAACGCAGATTCCACCTGTCACGGCGAAGCTGTAGGCGGAGCCGGATCGCATCGTCGCAACAACGAAGACGCCAAGACACGAAGCGGTCACAGAGCATCGCAGTCGATGATCGCGGCGGAGTCGGTGTCGGTCGGACCGCCACCACCTGTTGATCGGGTCGACACTCCGAACACAAGTGTTCGTCCCGCCGACCCGATCAACAGGCCGCCGCGCCTACGGCGCGCCGTCTCCGCCTGGGTTTGGCGCTCGATCCTCGATTTTGGAGAACCGGAGGCCGAACCCCCTGGCCCGCAGTACTCATGAGGTTTCGACATGATTCTTCCACGTCGTGTTTTTGTGTCTTCGTGGTTGCGATGTTGCGATGGAATCTGTGTCCATCTGTGTGATCTGCGGGCGATATGCGATGTTGCGATGGCCTCGCGTGCCTTGCGCCCTTGCGGTTCATTCACTTCGTGCGCTACGTCTTGGTGCCTTCGAGTCTTCGTGGTTGCGACGTTGCGATGTTCCTCGCGTCCCTTGCGCCCTTGCGGTTCATTCACTTCGTGCGCTACGCCTTGGTGCCTTCGAGTCTTCGTGGTTGCGACGGTGCGATGGCCTCGCGTACCTTGCGCCCTTGCGGTTCAATAAAAAGGGCGGGCTCTGGTGGAGCCCGCCGTCGAGGAGGTTGTGGTCGTGTGACCTTGGGTTGGTTACCAGAGATTCACCGCCACCTGTGTGCCGTCGTCGACTTCGACGGTCACCAGCGGTCCGTTGTCGGCTTTGCCGAGGGTGTCGAAGATGAGCCCGGGGTCAAAGCTCTGCCAATCCCACTTCTCGAGGGCATAGAGCACGCCGTCGAGGGGGATGGTGCACCGCACGGTCGCGTCATCCGCGTCCACAGCGACCCGGATGTTGTCACCGATCTTGCTGACCTCGACCAGGGCATCGGGCGCCGAGACCTTGACCAGCGCCGAATCCGGGGCTTCGAGGAGACTCGTGACGGCGGCGAGGATGAGCTCCTTGTTGGCGGCGATCTCGGGCGGAAAATCGTGCACCTCGAGGGATTCCCGGGGAACGAATGAGCTCGCGACATCGGCGATGAAGAGCGGAAACGGGACCTTGATGTGCATGGGGTTCGGGTCGACGATCCGGACATCGACCACCATCCAGTCGGTGACGGCGACGGCCGTGAGCATACCGGCCAGACCTGCGAGCAGGATTCCGCCGATGGTTGACATTCCTCTTTCGCGCCTACGCATATGGGCCTCCCGCCTCGATCTTTCCTATTCGATCCACACGCGGACGTTGGCTTCGTCGGACTCCACGGTCACCAGGTCGCCGTTGGGGAGCCTGTCGAAGCTCTCGAGCAGCGCGGCCACGTCGATCTGACTGGATTCGTTGACCAACAGCGCGTCCATGAACTCGACGGGCACGGTGACCTTGACCTTGCCGTGGTCACCCTCGATCTCGTTGACGTCGATGAGCAGAGTGCCGCCCTGCTTGCGCACGCTGACGTTCGCGTCGGGCGAGTTGACGGTGACGAATTGGCCGTCGGGTGCGTCTTTGACGGCGGCGAAGATCTCGGCCCAGTCGACATCGGCATCGTCGATGTCGAGATCGATGTGGCCGCGGTGGAAGTTGTCCACATCCACGCTCTTGAGCACTGAGAGCACCAGGTTCAAGGGCAGATGAACCTCGACGTTGGTCCCTTCGCTGTGCTCGGTCACGTTGACGTTGACCCAGCGGGTTCCCTCGGTGGCGACGGCAAAGCCGGCGAACAGAATGGCGGCGGCTGCGATGGCGGTGATCTTGCGAGTCATGTCTAACCTCCGTGTCGGTCTGTAAGAAAGACGACCGTGGGGCGATTTCGTTAACGGCCGTTCCTGGGAGTGACAACGCAGCCGAGAAAAAAAGGTTCGCAAGAAAGAAGAAAACCGCAAGGACGCGAGGGACGCAAGGGCATCACAACCATCGCAGCCCACAGATCACACAGATAGACACAGATTCCATCGCAACGTCGCACACGGAGTGAATGAACCGCAAGGGCGCAAGGGACGCGAGGCCATCGCGCCGTCGCAACGAACACTTGTTTTCGGAGTGTCGACCCGATCAACAGGTGGTGGCGGTCCGACCGACACCGACTCCGCCGCGATCATCGACTGCGATGCTTTGTGACCGCTTCGTGTCTTTGCGTCTTTGTGGTTGCGACGGTGCGACGGTGCGACGTTGCGATGTTCCTGGCGCTCCTTGCGTCCTTGCGGTGAAATCGTCCGCCCGCCTCAGTCTCCGAGCGGCATCACGAGCCAGAGGATGAGATAGGCCAGGATGCCGGGGAACGCCACCGAGAGGATCGAAACCACGACGAAAAGGACGCGGAATGAAGTGGGCCTCCAGCCGAGCCATTGGGCGAAACCGCCGCAGACTCCGGCGATGATGCGGTTGGATCGTGATCGGTGAAGAGGGTTCGATGTTGCCACTGAGGGCTCCTTTCCGTACACGCATACAGATTCATACGCACCGGAGCGCTGTGTGTTCCCGGCGGTCGAGGAGATTTCTCAGGCTGCCGCGGTTTCCTTCTTCGCATCCATGCGATTCGTCACACCGACGAAAATGAGGAGTGCAACCAGCGAGATCAGACCGACCAGGGTGTAGGCGTACCACAGGTAGTGGGCGTGGGCATAGACCTCGGGCATGGGCGCCTGACCGGCGAGGGCGAGGGTGTGCTGGTCCTGAATCGCCTGGGGCAAGGATGTCGGCTCGGGGCAGTACTTGGAGAGCAGAAAACCCGAGAGGATGAAGCCGAACAGCCAGGCGAAGAAGGTGTTCATGTGGGCGAAGCCCAGGAAGACGCCCTCCTTGCCCTTGGGCGCCTGCTTGGAGGCGAACTCGAGATATTTGGGGCTGAGGAAGCACTCGGCCAGACCCTGGATGGAGATGCCGACGACCATCATGAGGGTGATGGGGTGGATGGATATCCCAAAGATATTGAAGTTGCCGTGGAAGTAGGCCGACCAGGCCATGGACAACGACGAGAGGGGGATCAGGGCCATGGCGATCAACATGGAGTTCTGTGGCTTCCAGTTGCGCACCATCTGGGTGATGGCCACGACGAAGAGGACGACCACCAGCGGGTTGACGTTGGCGTACCACTCGGGTTTGTAGGTCTCGCCGGCCATTCGGAGCACATAGTCGGGCATGGCAGCGTAGAGCTGGCCCTGGATGGCCCAGAACCCCGCGGTGATGAGAATGATGGCGAGGAAACGCAGGTTGGACATGGCCATCCACATTCCCTGGAGAACCTCACGGATGTTCCGTGGCTGATCTTCGCCGTCGGCGGGTGGTCTGAAGATGAAGAAGACGAGAATCAAAGCGAGGAGCGATGCTCCGGAAGAGAAGAAGGGGACCGTCTCGACACCCATCTGGATCCGAAGGGGGGCGACGATGGTCTTGCCGGTGAAGCTCCCGATGTTGACCACCATGTAGAAGATCGAGAAGGCGCGGGCGCGATTCATGGAGTCGGAGGACTTGGACACCGTGCCGGTGATGATCGGTTTGACGAAGGCGCCGCCGACGACGATGACGAAGAGTCCCACCAACACCGGTCCGAGAGTGTTGAAGACCCCGAGGGACCCGTAACCGATCGTGAGCAGAGCGAAGGCCAGCATCAGACCGTTGCGGAATCCCATCCGATCCGCCAAGGCTCCGGTGAAGAAGGGGAAGAGATAGATCAGGGCGCCGAAGAGACCGGCGACGACTCCCGCCTGGATGTCGTCGAGGCCGACGACGCGGATGAGATAGGTCCGCAGCGCGATAAAGGTGCCGTAGTAGGCCGCCCGCTCACAAAGCTCGGCGGCGTTGCCGGTCCAGAATGCGCGTGGAAAGCGCCAGGTGCTCTTGCCTTCGTCCATGAATTCTCCCTTGCCCGAAGCGACGGACTCGCAACTCTAACATGAGAGCGGGGGTCGAATTCGGGTCACGGTTGAATCCGAAGCACCACTGAAGGCGTAGAATTCAAATGAGATGAACATCAAACGCTGGCTCATCGTGGTTGCTGTCCTCGTGGCTCTTGCCGCCGTTGCAAAACTCACGATCTTCAAACCGGAGATCATCCGGGTCAGGCTCGCGATGGTCGAAAGCGGTGTGGTGGAAGAGACCGTGACCAACACCCGGGCCGGGACGGTCAAGGTCCACCGCCGCGCCAAGCTCTCGCCCCAGATCGGCGGGCTGGTTGTGGCGACACCGCATCTGGAGGGCGAACGGGTCGAGGCCGGGGATCTCCTGCTCAAGCTCGACGACCGCGCCCAACAGGCCGAGCTGACCCTGGCGCGTAGAAGTGTCGCGGCTGCCCAGGCCCAGGCCAAGGAGGCGTGTTTCGCCGCCGGGCTGGCTCAGACCGAGCTCGACCGGACGATCTCGCTGCACGACAGTGGGATTGCATCGGATCAGTCCCTCGATGCCCTGAAAACGGATCGTGACCGGAGCCGCGCGGCCTGCGCCGTGGGCGCGGCCGCGGTGGAGCAGGCGGTGTCGCGGGTTGCGGTCGTCGAGGTGCAGATCGACTTCACCGAGCTTCGAGCGCCGTTCAGTGGGGTTGTCGCCGAGGTCTCCACCGAGGTCGGTGAGTGGATCACGCCGTCACCGCCGGGGGTTCCCATCCCACCCGTCATCGATCTCCTCGATCCGGCTTCGATCTACGTCAGTGCGCCCATCGATGAGGTCGATGCGGAGCGGGTCAGGGTCGGTCAGGCGGTCCGCATGAGCGTAGACTCGCGGCCCGATGTCCCGTTCTACGGTCGGGTTGCCCGGGTTGCACCCTATGTCCTCGACATGCTCGAACAGAACCGCACGGTGGAGATCGAGGTGAGCTTCGATGAGCAGGTGGCCGTCATCGGCGTGCTTCCGGGAACCTCGGCCGATGTCGAGGTGATCCTCGATCAGCGGAACGACGTCCTGCGGGTACCGTCGTCGGCGGTGGCCGAGGATGGCGAGGTCTTGGTGCTCGTGGATGGAGTCCTCGAGACCGCGAGGATCGAGGCTGGGCTCAACAACTGGCAGTTCACCGAGGTGTTGAGCGGGCTGGCCGAAGGAGACGCCATCGTCGCGGCGAGGGACTCTTCCGAGATCGAACCGGGGGCGCGCGCGGAGGGGAGATGAGCACCGGAGTTGACAGTCGACAGTTGACAGTTGACAGTTTCATCGCAGGCATCGCAGGCATCGCACGTCACAACCACCAAGGCACGAAGACACGAAGACCAACACAAAGGGTTTTTCTTGGTGATTCTCTTTGTGTCTTGG
>JARFRM010000316.1 GCA_029287235.1 Thermoanaerobaculales bacterium | reverse complement strand
GTTGCTCGATCTCACTCGCCGAGGTGGCGGCTGGAATCAAGGTCAGGGCAAGTACGGCGGCGGCGAAACGACCGACCATGGAGGTGGATGTGCCGCCGAGGCACCGGAAGGTACAGCGAGGGTTCGTCAGAATGCGCACCGAGACAGTATCGCAGAGTCGTGCCTCTCAGTGGCAAATTCAGGAACAGCGACCTGCGGTTTCTCCACGCGATGGAATCTGTGTGATCTGTGTGATCTGTGGGCTGCCGCGATGATGCGATGGAATCTGCGATGAGTCTATCCGCGTTGATCTGCGCTATCTGCGGTTTCTCCGCGCGATGGAATCTGGGTCAATCTGTGTGATCTGTGGGCTGCGATGAAATGCGATGATCCAACATCCGGCATCGAGTGGGTGCGCTACCATCCCCGTATGCCCTCGAGCCCGATCACGACCATCACCTTCGACGCCGGCAACACCCTGCTCTATTGCGACCCGACGCCGGCAGAGATCTACTCTGAGCTTCTCAGCCGACACGGCCGTTCGGTCACGGCCGATGAAGTCGAGCCGGTTTTTGCCGGGGCATGGTCGGATCTCCAGGAGCAAACGCCTCCGGGCATCGATCGCTACAACTCCCGGCCGGGCGGTGAGAAGGAGTGGTGGGGAGCCTTTCTCCGCGAGGTGCTGGCCCGGCTGGACCACGGTGCGAGCTGGCGACCCCTCATCGACGAGCTCTACGCCGCGTTCTCGAACCCGTCGGTTTGGCAGGTCTATCCGGATACCCGCGCCACCCTCGAATCTGTTCGTGACCTCGGTCTTCAGATGGCGGTGATCTCCAACTGGGACCGCCGGCTGCCCGATATCCTCCACGGCCTTGACCTCACCGGCTGGTTCCAGGCGATCACGGTGTCAGCCATCGAAGGAATCGAGAAACCCGCCGCCGGCATCTTTCACCGCACCCTCGAGCGGCTGGGCGTCGGACCCGAGGAGACCCTCCACGTCGGGGATTCGCCGCTCGAGGACTACGAAGGTTCGAAAGCGGCCGGGATGAACCCGTTGCTCATCGATCGCGCGGGGAACTTCGCTGGAAACGGGTATCGGAGGATCAGCAGCCTTGGTGAGGTGCTGGACCTTCTGAGTTAAGAAGTCAACAGCTCACAGTCGACAGTTGACTGTCAACGGTGAACTCCAGTGATTCGGAACGGCTAAGATACTCCCATGTTGCATGCCGTCATCATGGCCGGGGGATCCGGCACCCGTTTCTGGCCGGCCTCGCGCCACCATCGCCCCAAACAACTGCTCGGCCTGGCGTCAGACAAACCCCTGCTCCGGGTCACCGTTGACCGCATCCTGCCGTTGGTTCCGGCAGAGCGTCTCTGGATCGTGACCACGGCCTCCACCGCCGAGGCGACCCGCGCGCTTCTCGAGGACATCGCCCCCAACCACATCCTCGCCGAGCCCACCGGGCGCGACACCGCGGCCTGCGCCGCCTATGCCGCCCGTGTGTTGCTCCACCACGACCCCGATGCCATCTGTCTCTTGCTCCCGGCCGATCACGTCATCGCCGACGAGGAGCGCTTCAGATCGGCCATGGCCGCAGGCGCCGCGGCCGTCAGGAAGAACGGTGGGCTGCTGACCTTTGGGATCAAACCGACCCACCCCGAAACCGGGTTTGGCTACCTGCGCCTCGGCGAACGGTCCTTTGTCCAAGACCAATGGGCCGTCCACAACCTCTCACGTTTCGTCGAAAAACCCGACAGAGAGACCGCCGAAGCCTATCTTGCGGACGGAAACTACCTTTGGAACTCGGGGATGTTCGCCTGGCGAGCCACCGATCTCCTGGCCGAGGTTCGTCGCCAGTTGCCCATTCTCTTCGATGGCATCGGCGCCATCGGCGACGCCCTCGAAACACCCTCCGAAGATGAGGTCCTCGAAGAGATCTACCCCCATCTGCCCCGCACCTCGGTGGATTTCGGCATCATGGAGGCCGCCCGGCAGTGCTGGACGGTTCCGGTGGACTTCGACTGGTCCGATGTCGGATCCTGGCCGGCGCTGGCCGACATCTTGGCCTCCGACGATCGCGGCACGGTGGTCCGCGGTCGTACGGTCGATCTCGACTCCGAGAACAGCATCCTCGTTGGCGATGGGGTTCTGGTCGCCGCCATCGGTGTCAGCGATCTCGTGGTGGTGGCGACACCCGATGCCGTACTGGTCGTCCCCAGGGACGACGCCCAGCGGGTCAAGGAAGTCGTCGACATCATCCGTGAACGGGGCTGGGCCGACGTGCTGTAGCGCCGTCGACAGTCAACAGTTTACAGCTCCATCGCAGAGTTTACTGGTCTTGAGTTCTCTCAGACTCCGTGGTGTCGCCACCCGCCGTTCGGCGAAAGATGCATCCGCAGGACGCCGTTGAGTGCCGGTCGGGTCGAGTATCCTCAGCGATGAAACTGTCAACTGTTGACTGTAAACTGTCGACTTCTCTAGTCGTCGCCCTTCTTGTCTCTGAGCCCGTACTGCTCGAGCTTGCGATACAGCGTCGAGCGACCGATCCCGAGCTGGCGCGCCACATCCGACAGGTTGCCGCCGTGTCGCCGGAGGGATTTCTCGATGGCCGCTTTCTCGAGCTCGTCCAGGCTCATGGCCACGGAGATCGGCGCTGATCCCTCCGCCGTCGGGGCTGTCGACCCCGTCCCGAGTCCCGGGGGAAGATCACCGACCCCGATGACGGGTCCGTCGGTGATCAGCAGTGAACGGTGGATGATGTTCTCCAGCTCTCGGACGTTCCCCGGCCATTGGTGCGCCCGGAGCGCCTCCATGGCGGCGGGCGAGACCCCTCGCACCCTCCGGCCGACATCGCGGGCGTATTTCTCGATGAAGTGTTCGGCCAGCAGAGGGACGTCTTCTGATCGCTGACGCAGGGGCGGCAGCTCGATGGGGAAGACCACCAGGCGGTAGTAGAGGTCCTGGCGGAACCCGCCGTCAGCGACCATCGATTCGAGATCCCGGTTGGAGGCCGAAATGACCCGCACATCGAGCTCGATGGTCTTGGTGCCGCCGACGCGCTGGAGACATCGCTCCTGGAGAACCCGTAAAAGCCGCGCCTGAGCCGACGGCGACATCTCGCCCACCTCATCGAGGAAGATGGTGCCGCCGGCCGCCTGCTCAAACTTCCCGGGATGAGTCGCCAGGGCCCCGGTGAAAGCGCCCTTCTCGTGGCCGAAGAGCTCGGACTCCTGAAGTCCCTCGGGAATGGCCGCACAGTTGACATCGATGAAGGGCTCGTCGGACCGCAGAGACGCCGCGTGAATGGCCCTGGCCACGAGCTCTTTTCCGGTCCCACTTTCGCCCGAGACGAAAACCGTGATGTCCGAACCCGAAACCTTTTCAATCTGGTCATAGACCAGGCGCATCCCGGCCGATGATCCGACGATGTTCTTGACCTGGTAGCGATCACCGAACTCCGTGTTGAGCGGCGGCACCTCATCGCTCACGCCACCGCGGGAGAGGACTCGCTCGAGGGTGATCTTGAGTTGCTCTTGATCGATGGGTTTGACGAGATAGTCATCCGCACCGAGCTTGGTAACTTCCACCGCTCGGCTGACCTCGTTGACGGCGGTGAGGATCAGGATCGGCAGCTTCGGATGGCGGCGCTTGAGTTCCTTGAGAACATCAACCCCGTCAACCTCGGGCATCATGAGGTCGAGGAGCACGGCGTTCGGCGGAGGATCCGCGCAGGCGAGCACCTCGGCCCCACCGGCAAAGGTCTCGACCTCGTAGCCGGCCTTCGAAACGATGACGTTGAGCAGCTCTCGAATCGCCGGCTCGTCATCGACCACCCACACCCTGATCGCGTTACCCATGATGCGTCCAGTCTATCGCGATTTTCCAATGAAGCCAGCCAGCCAAACGGTCAGCGTCTCCAGGAGGAATGACTCCTGCCGGATACCGGCCTCGACCTTCGAGGTGTCCGCCACGGCTGCGATCAGTTCTTCGTCCGAATATCGTCCGGCGCCGGAGAAAAGGGCGCCGAGGGAGAAGGGTTTCGGCGGCTTGGCTCCCGGGCGGGCCACCGGGGACGGCGCGTCCTGCTTGAGGCGGGCCAGAAGATCCGGGGCGAGACCATTCTTGAAATGTTGGTTGTACCAGCCCCCCCTCGAAGTCCGATCGGGGGCCATCTCGGACCCGAGGCCCATGGCGTCGGCCACCCGACGAAGGTAGAGCATCTGGAGCTGCAGGTTCGTCACCTGGCCGAAGAGCGTCGGACCGAGCCTCGCCGGGTCCACCCGCTGGCCCTGCCAGTCGTTGATCGGTGCCCCCGCACCGGCAGCGGCCACCAGATCGAGGAGGGGTTCGAGCTTGCGGGCGAGCACCGCGTCACGCACCACCTCGAGGGAGCGCTCGCGGGGAAAGGTCAGCCGTCGAACGAGTGCCTCATCGACCACGCCGTCCCCGGCGGCGCCGGCGAGCTTGCGCACCTCCTGAACCAGGAGTCGGGGCGCGAAACCGAGCCGTTCGAGCAGCAGCCGGGTGGCCGGGGGTCCGAAGGCCACCCCGTCCGCGGCTCTCAGAAGGACGGCTTCCAGGATCTTCCACTGCTCGTTCGACAGAACCGCGTCTTCCCACGGCTTCGGGGGAGGGGGCACCGGGATCCAGTCACACGACCCGGCCTTCCCCAAGGCCTCGAACAGTTCCCCGCTGGGCTTGCGACCACACCACGCCCCGATGACGAGACCCATGCCCTCGGGTATGCCCTCGCTCAGCACGTGGACCAACGGCTGGGTGTCCGGAGGCGGCGCCTTGGTCGCCTTGAGCCCTGGAGGAGCCGCTGCGCCCAACCACTCGCGCGCGTCGGGCACCACCAGCACCCGCTCCGCGGCGAAGAGCGAAGGTGAGACCAGCTCCATGGCCACGGATTCGGGGGTGGCTTCGTCGCTCTGGAACTCGGGCTCGACCCCACCCAGCGCTTGACACACTCCCGCCACCGCAACTCTCAGCTGTTCTTCCAGAAGAAAGTCGTCGCTGGCGGCGATCAAGCGAATCCGCGACACGGTGGCGTCGTGGAATTCAGATCTGCCCGAGATCCTGGAGCTCCTGGCAGTCTATACAGTGCAGGGCCCACGGAACAGCGTCGAGACGGGCCTGCTGGACCTTTTTGCCGCAGTGCAGACACTCGCCATAGCTGAGCGCCTCGATTCGATCGAGCGCCTCGTCGATGCGCCTGAGGACCTCCCGTTCGCCGGTGGACAGGTTGTAGCGCAGATCGCGGGTCTGCGTGGACAGGGCACGATCGCCGAGATCTGGAGCATCCTCCGCGCCTCTCTCCTGTTCGCTCGCCCGAGCCGCCTGGACGCGGGTGAGCAGTTCGGCTCGTTTTGCCTCCAGCAGCTTCTTGTATTTCGCCACCTGTTTCCGATTCATTCGATCTGCCTCCATGGATCTCGGTTCGAAACCCAGCCTTCATTGTACCCAATGCTGAACGGCCCTCGCCGGCGGACTCGTTCCGCAAACCCGCGGCATTCTCCCATTCAGCTTATGTTGCGTCGGTGGTATTGGCCACCCCCGAGTATGTGGGTGGCTCGAAAGAGCTGCTCCCAGATCACCATGCGGGCGATCTGGTGCGGCAGGGTCATGGGACTCAGGGAGAGTTTCACCTTGGCTCGGGACGCGAAATCACGATCAATCCCGAGATCGCTGCCGATCACGAAGTCAAGACCAGGAGTGGAACGCTCCTCGTACTCATCGAGGAGTCGAGCGAAGTCCTCACTGGTCAACCCACGACCACGCTCATCGAGGACAACCAGCGCCCACCCGGGGTTGAGGGTCCGGTCGAGCACACGCGCCTCCTCGC
Organism: Thermoanaerobaculales bacterium; assembly: GCA_029287235.1. Lineage (GTDB taxonomy): Bacteria > Acidobacteriota > Thermoanaerobaculia > Thermoanaerobaculales > Sulfomarinibacteraceae > JAHECW01. Next base: position 3,231 of record JARFRM010000316.1, on the reverse strand, counting down.
AGAGGATCCGGCGAGGATCGTCGCTGCGACCTCCCGAAACCGGTTTCAACACTCGATCCTCGGCCGGCCAACGACGCTCGATTCGTCGGCGATAGGTCTCCACCGGTTCGTCGAAGGCCACGGTGCTTCGCCGGCCGAACCAGAGGACCCGGATCTTCACCGATCGGCGGGCGCCGCCGGCTCGTCGACCAGGAGGCTGGCCTCGTCGAGCCGCGGGGCATCTCCCCACAGGCTGTCCAGCCCATAGTAAGCGCGGCGGTCCTCGGTGAAGACATGGACGACGAAGTCGCCAAAATCGAGCAGCACCCAGTCGCTCCGGGACGCACCCTCCTTGTGGAGCGGCCTACAACCGACGTTCTTGAGCTGCCGCACGATCGCATCGGCGATGGCGCCGACCTGACGTTCGCTTGCCGCCGAGCACAGCAGGAAGCCATCGGCGTAGGACGTGAGTGCGCTCACCTCGAGACCGACAAGGTCGAAGGCCTTCTTACCCGTCGCTGCCCGAGCGGCGGCCCCGATTTTCGACAGGATCTCAGTATCCAGCATGGTGCTCCTTCAGTCCTCGTCGTCAGTCCGGTAGAGACGGTATTTTTCGATATACGAGTTGACCTCGTGCGGGACCAGCTCTCGGATGGGCAGACCCTGCCGCTGCCGTTGTCTCACGTCGGTCGCCGACACCGGGAAGGGATCGTGGTTGAGGAGGTATACGGTCTGCTCGGTGGGATCGGGCACGTCGGCAAAGGGTTCGACCTCGACGAGCCGCGACCTCAGCTCCTCGGGTACCCGCTGCCGGAGCTCCGAGCCCCAGATGTGGGCACGATGGAGGACCACGAGATGAGCGTGGTTCACCAGTTCGATCCAGCGGTTCCAGGTCGAGATCTGCGAAAACGAGTCCGAGCCGAGCAGAAAATAGAGTCCGGCGTGGGGGAACCGCTCGCGATACCGCTTGACGGTCTCGACCGTGTAGGTCGGCCCGTCGACAAAAACCTCGTCGTCGGAGGCGAAGAATCGCTCGTACGGCAAGGTGGCCATGGCCACCATGGACAGCCGATGGGTGATCGGGGTGAGCGGCTCATCCTGCTTGTGCGGCGGATTCCCTGCCGGCACGAAGAAAACAGCATCGAACTTGAAGGTCTCCTGGGCCCGCACCGTCGGAACCAGGTGTCCGGTGTGGAAGGGGTCGAAGCTGCCTCCGTACACCGCAATACGTTGGGTCATGACATCTCCTGATCGTCGGCAACGAGCCCGAAGAGCATCCCGAGCAGCTGACGGACACCGTCACCGGTCACCGCCGAAATCGTGCACGTCGGCGCCCCATGGTCGGCCGCCGCCACTTCGAGTTCCTTTTCCGCCGCCGACCGGTCGAAGACCGCATCGGTCTTGGTACCGACGAGCACCCACGGCCGGTCATCCAGAGGGGTCTCATAGGCTCCAAGCTCTCCTCTGATGGTATCAACTCGATCGCCGATGGATTCTTCCGATGACAGATCCACCAGGTGGGCGAATACTCTGCAACGCTCCACGTGGCGGAGGAACTGGACTCCGAGGCCCGCACCCTGGTGCGCGCCCTCAATGAGCCCTGGAATATCGGCCATGACCAGGGACTGAAACTCGTCAAACGGCGATTGGACCACTCCGAGGTGCGGCTCCAGGGTCGTGAAGGGATAGTCCGCCACCTTGGGACGCGCGGCGGAAAGACGCGCCAGAAGGGTCGATTTCCCAGCATTGGGAAGACCCACGAGACCGACATCCGCAAGCAGCTTGAGGACGAGCTCGAGCTCCCTGGACTCACCCTCGCCGCCGTCCTCGGCGGTTCGCGGGGTGCGGTTGGTGGCAGAAGAAAATCGGGCGTTCCCGCGACCGCCGCGACCACCTTTCGCGACCACGAGCTCGTCGCCGTCCTCCACCAGATCGCCCAAGGTCTCGCCGGTCTCGAGATCACGGATGATGGTGCCCGGCGGCACCATGACCACGGTGTCGTCACCACCGGCGCCGGTCTTGTTGGAACCCAACCCGTGAATCCCGTGACCGGCTCGAACCAGACGCTGATTGTGGATATGAAGCAGGGTACTGAGGTTGCGTTGGACTCTGAGAACGACATCGCCGCCGCGGCCCCCGTCGCCGCCGTTGGGACCTCCCCGGGGAACAAACTTCTCGCGTCGAAAGGAGACACAGCCGTTGCCGCCGTCGCCCGCCTTGACGGTGATTCGCGCCTGATCAACGAGCATGGTTCGTCGATGAAAAAGCGCGGTGCTCGTTTCGAGCTACCGCGCTTTGTCGATCCCGCAACGTCAGACGTACGTTCAGTTGGTCACCACGTTGATGAAGCGGCCGAGACGGCCGCGATTCTGGAACTCCACCCTGCCTTGGGCAGTGGCGAAGAGGGTGTCGTCACTGCCGCGCTTGACGTTGACACCGGGCTTGAAACGGGTGCCGCGCTGGCGTACGAGGATGGAACCGGAGGTCACCGTCTGACCATCACCGACCTTGGTGCCGAGGCGTTGTGCGTTGGAGTCGCGCCCGTTCCGGCTCGAACCTTGTCCTTTTTTGTGTGCCATGACTCCTCCTAGGCCTCGATGGACTCGACCCGGACCCGATAGTAGTCCTGGCGATGACCCTGCGTCCGCTTGTAACCTTTGCGACGCTTCTTTTTGAAAACGATGATCTTCTTGCCGCGCTCGGGCTCGACCACCTGGCCGAGCACCGAGACGCCGTCGACGATGGGCTTGCCCACTGTGACCGCATCGCTCTGGCTGACCATCATCACGCGATCGAAACGAAGTTCGTCACCGGCCTTGAGGTCGGGCACCGTCCGCTCGACCAGGAGCACATCACCGGGGCTGACCCGGTATTGCTTTCCGCCGTGCTCAACAACTGCATAGTCCGTCATAACACACCTCTCCCACACAAGGGCGCTTGTTATAGCCCATTCAGGGTCTTGTGTCAATCACCGCACCCTCTTCCGCTCCCGCGATGATCCTCTCCCCCTCCCTCTCCCTTTCCTTCTCCCTCCTCCGTGCCCGTGCCCGTGCCCGTGCCCGTGCCCGTGCCCGTGCCCGTGCCCGATGAGATGCTCAGCGACGGCGGCAGGATCAGCGGCAGGTTCAGCGGCAGGTTCAGCGGCAGGTTCAGCAGCAGGTTCAGCGGCAGGTTCAGCGGCAGGTTCAGCGGCAGGTTCAGCGGCAGGTTCAGCGGCAGGTTCAGCGGCAGGTTCAGCGGCAGGTTCAGCGG
>JARFRM010000306.1 GCA_029287235.1 Thermoanaerobaculales bacterium | reverse complement strand
ACTAGTTCGGACGGCCAGCCCGCCCACGAAACCGCTACGACCGTTACGGCGAAGATTGTGGGGAAGAGCCACCGTGAGTTGGTGTTGATTCGCTGCGCTATGCGGCCGTGATCGCGATCCACAAGGATGGTGATCGTAGCTGGTTTCATGTGCGTTCTCTTCGTGGACAGACGATATCATCCTCGCATTCTCGGCCATTCGGTCGTACAATGCTCGCGCTCTAGGGGAATCCAAGAGACTGTTCCACCGGCTACGGAAACCGGTTCTCTGGATACCGTTCAACAATGATCTCAAAGAAGAGGAGTGATACAGATGCGTACTTTCGTCAAGACAGCCCTGGTTCTCAGTCTGATTCTGGGCTTCGCCGCCGGCGCCTTTGCCGCCGACAGCGTGCTCGGTCGCATTGTCGAAAATGACGAGCTTCGGGTCGGCACGTCGGGTGCCCAGCCGCCGTTCTCACTGGTCGCCAAATCGGGCGAGCTCATCGGCTTCGACATCGATCTCGCCAATCTCATCGCCGATGCCATGGGTGTTGAAGTGACCTTTGTCCAGAAGCCTTTTGGTCAGCTTCTCGACGCCCTCGAAAAGGGCGAGGTCGACATCATCATGTCGGGAATGACCATGACTCCGGCTCGTAACCTGCGGGTCGCCTTCGTCGGCCCCTACATGGTTTCGGGCAAGTCGATCCTGACCACCAACGCCGCGCTCGCCAAGATTGACGAGGCGGGAGACATTGACCAATCGCAGGTGAAGATGGCCGCCCTCAAGGGCTCCACCAGCCAGGATTTCGTGATCGAAGTGTGGCCCAGGATGCAGCTCACGGTGACCGAAGACTATGATGAAGCCATCAACCTCGTCCGCGAGGGCAAGGTCGGCGCCATGGTGGCCGATTTCCCCATCTGCGCCCTGTCGGTGTTGCGTTTCCCGGATGACGGTTTCGCCACCCTGACCGAGCCGCTCACCATCGAGCCCATGGGTGTGGCCATGCCGCCCGGCGACGCCCTCTTCATCAACATGATGGAGAACTATCTCGGCGCCCTCGAGGGCCTCGGGATCCTCGAACTCCTCGAGGAGAAGTGGTTCCAGGACGGGTCCTGGCTGATCCAGATGCCGTAGCTCGCTGCTCGTTACTGGATACTCGTCAATCGGCGGCGTTTCGGCGCCGCCGTTTTCATGTTGGAACCACCGGTGGAATCACGGCCCCCCGACCACGTTGTCCCACTCGTCAAGGTCGCCGAGTTCGAATTTCGCGAAGAAGATCAGCGCCGGGTCGAATGCTTCGTAGGCGCCCATGTCGACTGCCGAAACGCCCGGATCGGAGACCCCCGTATTGGGGACATAGGGAATCTCCTCGAAGCGCCGGTTGAAGTCGCGATCGCGCTGGATGGGTTCGTCAATCCAGTGGTTGCCGTCCGCGTCATGCACATCAATGGGCACCGCGGCATTGTCGCCGGCGTCGATCGCCGGGGAGTCGAGGTGGATTCTCAGAGCGGCGTCGGCGAAGGACGGGTCGGCATCGACGATGTTGGCACCGGTCGCCCACCCTCCCTGGACAATGCTGTAGTTGACCACGGGCGGGGATCCAAAGTGCCCGATCTGTGGGCTGGGACCGGTGTTTCCCCAGAAGATGGAGTTCTCGATGACGTGCGTCGCGGCGATGTTGGTGAAGATCCCGCCCCCCGTGTTGGCCGCCGAGTTGCCCGAGAGGCTGAGGTTCACGATTTCAGGTGTCGAGCCGGTGCCTTCCAAAGCGATGCCGCCGCCGCGGTAGGCGGAGTTTCCGACGAAAACGCAGTTGACCAGCGTTTGCGGCTCGGCTGATCCGATATTCGCGTAGTACCCCCCGCCGTGAAAGCTGGGCGCCCGGTTGTTGATGAAGCTCGAGTTGTATGCCTTGACCGTGCCCGTGGTGTTGGTGAAGACCCCGCCGCCGGCGGACGCGGCGTAGTTGTCGATGACGGTCACGTTGGCCAGGGTCACCCCGCCGCCGCGGGCACGAATGCCGCCGCCCTCGCCGTCGGCTCCGGCGAGGTCGGCGTAACCGCGGGTGATGGTCAACCCATCGAGCACGGCGGTGGGGTTGGAGGCCTCGGCCACCACGACGTGGACGCAGTTGTCCTCGGGTGACGGATCGCCGATCTCGCAGCTGAGGATGGTCGGATGTGCGTTCCAGTCGCGTTGATGGCGAATGGTTTCGCCGCCGGTGAAACCACCGCAGACCCGAACACCGCGCTTTGGATTGAAGGTGCTGTTCCAGCTGGATCCGGGAATATACGTCCCCTCCGCCACCCATACCTCGATGCCCGAGACCGCCAGGTCGATCCCATCCTGGAGATCGGTGAAGGCATCGGCCCACGATGTGCCGTTGTTGGCGCCTCCCGTGGCGTCGATGTCGACGTAGACGAAGCCCAGATCGATGTCGATGCCGGTCACCGCGCCGCCGCTGACGGCGACCGTGTCCCTTTCACCGTCGCCGTCGGCGTCGTACCAGACCAGAACATCCTCCGGTCGCGGTTCGCCGAAGACTCCGTCCCGGGCCATCAGGACTGACATGTAGTAGGTCCCGTCGGAAACCGGGATCGAGAACGGCCCGCCGGCGATACCGACGAAGACCGTCGCATCCGGAGGGCCGGTTGGATCACTCGATGCGGCCACCTCGATTTGGGTGCCGCCGCCAGCGTCGCCCCAGAAGGCGATGGTTCCTTCGATGGTGCCCTGAGCCGAAGCCGCCGGCGGCCCCAGCGCAGAGATCAGGATCGAAATGAAGACAAAGCGAGCACGAGACGGGTAGTGCATGGTTTCCTCCCCGGACAAACGCTTGGCGGGCGGTTGCGGTCAACGATCAAGATTGCGTCTCGAATTCGAGAAAATGCACTGATACAAAACTCCTGATTGGTCGGTTGGTATTTAAGATAGTTCACTCGCGACGGTTGTCAACCCGCCGGCTGGTGGTCGGGAGGGAGAGTCGGATGAACTGTCAGACGGGCTGGTGTGCCGTGACCGGTCGGGTGGAGAAAAACCGTCCGCGGATCCACAGCGCCACGTTGACCAGACCGATGAGCACCGGGACCTCCACCAGAGGGCCGATGACCGCGGCAAAGGCCGCGCCGTGGCCGATGCCGAAGGTGGCGATGGCGACGGCGATGGCGAGCTCGAAGTTGTTCGAGGCGGCGGTGAAGCTCAGGGTGGCCGATCGGGAGTAGTCGGCGCCGACCTTCTTCGACATGGCGAACGATGCCAGGAACATCACGACGAAGTAGATCAGCAGCGGGATGGCGATCCGCACGACGTCGAAGGGAAGCCGGACGATGACCTCGCCCTTGAGAGAGAACATGACCACGATGGTGAAGAGCAACGCCACCAGGGTGATGGGGCTGATCCTGGGGATGAAGACCTCGTGGTACCACTGCTTGCCCTTGAGGGCGATGAGCGAGAACCGGGTCGCGACCCCGGCGACGAAGGGGATCCCGAGGTAGATGGCGACGCTCTTGGCGATTTCAGAGATCGTGATGTGGACCGCCGCACCTTCGAGCCCGAAGAGGGGAGGCAGGACGGTGATGAAGATCCAGGCGTAGACCGAGAAGAAGAGCACCTGGAAGATGGAGTTGAAGGCCACCAACCCGGCGCAGTACTCGGTGTCGCCGCCGGCGAGCTCGTTCCAGACGATGACCATGGCGATGCAGCGAGCGAGGCCGATGAGGATCAGCCCCACCATGTACTCGGGCATATCGGCGAGCAGGGTGATGGCGAGAACGAACATCAGCACCGGGCCCACCACCCAGTTTTGAACCAGCGACAGTGCGAGAATCCTCCAATCCCGAAAGACCTTGCCCAGTTCTTCGTAACGGACCTTGGCCAACGGCGGGTACATCATCAGGATCAGACCGATGGCGATGGGGACATTGGTGGTTCCCACCGAAAAGCGGTTCCAGAAACCGGCGATACCGGGCCACAACCAACCGGAGCCCACTCCCACCGCCATGGCGAGGAAGATCCACAGGGTCAGCCAGCGGTCCAGGGTCGAGAGGCTCGGTCCGGGTTGGTTTCCGGGTTTCATCAGGGCTCCCGTCGTGTGTGCTTCAGCTGGTTGTTGCGAGCTTGGCTTTGGCCGATTCGAAACCGAGACTGCAGAGGTCAGCCACCGGAAGCATCCGAAGTTCAGTGATCATGTCGAGATCATCGGTGAGTTGGGGATCACCTTCGACTGCGGCCAACGCCGTTTCAAGCCACCTTTTCGCATGTTCGTCGTCGGCAAGCGAGAAGAAGACCCACCGTCCCTCCTTGCGTTCGCTCACAAGGCCGGCCCGTTTGAGCTCCTTGATGTGGAGTGAGACCGTTGACGGGGCGAGTCCGAGTACCTCGGTGATCTGGCAGAGGCAGAGTTCGCCGGTGTGCAACATGGCTGCGGTGCGCATCCTCGCGGGGTGACCGAGGGCGCGGGTGGCGGCGATGGCGGCGTCGAGGTCAGATACCTTCATTTCGTTACATTGCAAAATGTAGTATCCTCGAAGTGGGCTTGTCAAGCCCCTTCGGAGTTCGATCTTGGACTGGAAATCACAGCGCAAACCCCTGGCCTGGATCGTGGTGATCTTCGCCGCCTGCTTCTGGCTGCCGGTCGGGATCGCCCGCTTCGACGGCGCCGTCATGGAAGCGCTCTACCTCGTCAAGTGGTACGCCCGGGAGCATGTCCTGCTCTGTCTCGTGCCCGCCTTCTTCATCGCCGGGGCGATCGCAGTCTTCGTCAGCCAGGCATCGGTGATGAAGTACCTCGGCGCCAGGGCCAACAAGATCCTCGCCTATGGGGTCGCCTCGGTCAGCGGCGGCATTCTGGCGGTGTGTTCGTGCACGGTGCTGCCGCTCTTCGCCGGAATCTCGCGGATGGGGGCGGGTCTGGGTCCGGCCACGACCTTCCTCTATGCGGGACCGGCGGTCAACGTCCTCGCCATCGTTCTGACGGCGCGGGTTCTGGGTCCCGAACTCGGGATCGCCCGCGCGGTGGGCGCGGTGGTCTTCGCCGTAGTGATCGGTTTGCTCATGCACCTGATCTTCCGTCGCGAAGAGCTCGAGAGGGCGGCCGCCCAGGCAGCGTTGCCCGAACCCGAGGTCCGGCGGCCCCTGTGGCAGAACGCGATCTTCTTCGCCGCCATGGTGGCGGTCCTGGTCTTCGCCAACTGGGGCCGACCCGAAATCGAGTCAGGGATATGGTTTGAGATCTGGAACGCCAAGTGGCTCCTCACCGCGCTCTTCGCGGCAGCGCTGGGAGCGATCCTGGTGGCCTGGTTCGGTTTGCGGTGGTGGCTCTTGGCGCTGGTCGCCGTACCCACGGGGCTCGCCGCGGCCATCCTTCCGGACCACCCGGAGATCGCCGTGACCGCCGCAGTCGTGGGCCTTTCGTGGGTGATCAGCCGCGAGCCCGGCGAGCTCGAAGACTGGCTGGACGCCTCGTGGGGATTCGCCAAACAGATTCTCCCGCTGCTCCTGGCGGGGGTGGCGGTGGCCGGGCTGCTGCTCGGCCGACCCGGTCACGAGGGACTGATTCCCTCGGCCTGGGTGAGCGCGGCGGTCGGCGGCAACACGCTTTGGGCGAATCTCTTTGCCGCGGTCGCCGGCGCTTTCATGTACTTCGCCACCCTCACCGAGGTGCCCATCCTTGAAGGTCTCATCGGCAACGGGATGGGGAAGGGTCCGGCGTTGGCCCTGCTGCTCGCCGGACCGGCACTGTCATTGCCGAACATGCTGGTGATTGCCAGCGTGCTCGGCTGGAAGAAGACCTCGGTCTTCGTCTCCCTGGTGGTGGTGATGTCCACCGTCGCCGGGGTCGTTTTCGGATTGGTTGTCGGGTAGAGGAGGAAGAAATGAAGGTCATCAAGATTCTCGGCACCGGATGCCCGAGGTGCGATCAGCTCGCGGCGGCCGCCAGGCAAGCCGCCGACCAGCTCGGCTTCGAGTACGAGCTCGAAAAGATCAAGGACATCACCGAGTTTCCGTCCTATGGTCTGATGCTGACACCGGGTCTTGTGGTGGACGGCGATCTCATCGTTCAGGGTAAGGTACCCACAGTGGATGAGATCAAGGTCCTGCTCGAGAAGGAGGCGTGATGCGACATTCCGTGATTGGCTGTGCAGTTCTCGTGGCGTTTGTGGTTCTCACCGGAGCACCTCTCAGCCCGCCGGCGGCCGAGGCCGGTGAGGCGCAGACCACGGCGACGAACGCCGACGATGCCATCGTTGCGTACTACTTCCACGGCAACAAGCGATGCTCGACCTGCCGCAAGCTCGAGGCCTACTCGGAAGAGGCCATTACGGGTGGATTCACTTCCGAGCTCGAAGCGGGTGAGCTCGAGTGGCGGGTGGTCAACACCGATGAAGACGGGAACGCCCACTTCGTCACCGATTTCGAGCTCGTGACCAAGTCGGTGGTCCTGGTCGAATATCGTGACGGAGAGGTCGTTCGCTGGAAAAACCTCAAGCTCGTGTGGCAACTGGTCGGCGATCAGGACGGGTTTCTGAGATACGTCAGGGACGAGACCAGAGACTTTCTCGCGGAGGGTTGATGGAGTCCGGCTCGATTGCGGTGGTGTCGGCCCTCTGGCTCGGCATCCTGACCTCCATCAGTCCGTGTCCCCTGGCCGCCAACATCGCGGCGGTGTCCTATGTCGGCCGGCACGTGGAGAGCCCGCGCCGGGTGCTGCTCGCAGGCGTCCTCTACACCGCCGGGCGTGCGCTCGCATACCTGGTCCTCGGAGCGGCGGCGGTGTGGAGCCTCATGTCGGTGGTCAGCGCCTCGAATTTCCTCCAGGGGAGCTTCAGTCGTCTGATCGGCCCCATGCTGATTCTCGTCGGTCTCTTCCTGCTCGGGCTCTTCAGGTTCAGCATCCGCGGTCCCGGGGTGAGCGACGCCATGCGGGAGCGGATCGATCGCGCCGGGATCTGGGGAGCGCTGCCTCTCGGCGCAGTCCTTGCTCTGGCCTTCTGCCCGGTCTCGGCGGCGCTCTTCTTCGGGTCGCTGATACCCCTGGCGACCCAGAACTCCTCACCCATCCTCCTGCCGGCCGTCTACGGCATCGGGACAGGTCTGCCGGTGGTCGTCTTTGCGGTTCTGATCGCCCTGGGAGTCGGCTGGTTGAGCTCCGCGCTCGATCGGGTCCAGGTCTTCGAGCGCTGGGCGCGACTCACAACCGGTCTTGTCTTTGTCGGGGTTGGGATCTTCGAAACCCTGCGCTCGACGGTGTATCTTATTTGAGAGTACTCGCCCGTACCGCCGTGAAACGCCGTCGGCCACGGTCCGACAGACACGAAAGGACGCCCAGATGAGTTCCCAACTTCCCGACTCCAGCTCTTCGCCTCGGTGGCGCTGATGTTCTGGTACGTGCTGAGGATCTTCCTCTCGCGGGACTGAGGTCGCGAGACTCAATGGGCTCATTCGTTCCCTGGGACAGCCAGCCCCTCGAGGACTGGGCTCCGGTGCATCCACCGGGCTATATGGTCAAACTGGACGGGCGTCGCACCCACTTCGTCATGAAGGGTGAGGGTCCCCCGGTGATTCTGATCCACGGCTTCAACCTCGACCACAACACGTGGTCGGCAAACATGGATGTTCTCGCGCGCTACTTCAGGGTCTACGCCGTGGATCTCTGGGGTTCGGGCTACTCGACTCGCGAACCCCTCGATTACGGTTTTCCGCTCTTTGTCGAACAGATCCGGCTGCTCATGGACCATCTCGATCTCGGCCGCGTCCACCTGGTCGGCCACTCCATGGGCGGCGGGACCGCCATCGCCTTCAGTGTGGCCAATCCCGAACGCGTCGACCGGCTGGTGTTGGTGGACTCGGTCGGCATTCCGCGACCGACCACCCTGCGGGAACGCGTGTTCCGGTTGCCCTGGCTGCCGGAGTTCCTCCAAGGCCTGCCCACCGATCTCATCCGCAGGAAGAACCTCTGCGATTTCTGGATCCACGATCCCGAGCTTCTCACCGACGAGGTCTTCAGAGCCCTCAGCGGTTATCAGAAGATCGAAGGAACGACCGAGGCGACGCTCTCCATGCTCCGGCGGGATTTCTTCAACACCCTGGATGACGAGATCGACCGGCTCGGCGAGCTCGAGATCCCGATCATGATTCTGTGGGGACGTCACGATGACGCCGTGCCCATCGAGGCGGGCTGGGCGATGCACGGGAGGCTTCCAGGCTCGCGCTTCGAGGTCTTCGACCGCTCGAGCCACATGCCGAACTTCGACGAACCCGATCGTTTCAACGATCTGGTGGTCGGGTTTCTGCAGAAAGGGTGAGCTCGCTGACGAATCGGATCAGGGAGGTCAGAAGACCTTGGCTCCGCCGATGGTCTTCTGGTCGACGATGTCGACCTCGGCCCCGAGCAGTTCAATCGACCGGCGATAGGGCTCCAGATCAGTTTCCTTGTCGGCGCGCATCACAACGGTACCGCCGCCCGAGTCGAGCTTGGTCTTCCACTCGCTGAACGACCTCTCGCGGAAGAGCTGGGTCAGCTTCTTGGCGGTCAGATACCGTGCTTTTCGGTCCGTGATCGCGCGGATGACGAGAATGTGTGTTCCTTGGTTCTCCATCGTGGCCGCCTCCACCGGTTGTGGTTTGCACGTGGATAATACACGTCTATTCTTCCACGCGATGCGGAGACGGAATGTGAGATGGACCACAGGTGCGGTGGCGCCCATTCCCATCCGAAAGCTCGATTGCAGGAAGAATGCGCCGCCATCAGGTGTCCAGTGGAGTCGTGACGAGGGCGAACCAGAAGCGAGGAGTGCACCATGGATTGGGGATGGCTCACGCGATACCTTCCGCGGTATCCCCGCTGCCTGCTGTGGTATCGGCCGTTCGATGTTGGTGCTGGAGGGTGGGTTTCCACGACGTGGCATGTGGCATGTTTTCTGCGTAGTGGATTCCGAGGGCGCGGACGCGTACGACGACCGATGCGTTCCCGATGGAGGTAGCCGATGGCGGTTCGAACGACCACAGAAGCGATCGTGGAGATCATGGTTGCCGTCGGGCTCACACTTCTGATTCCAGGCTCTCTGCTGGGCGGCGATGAAGCCCCGTTGGGTCCAAAACGGGCGGCCGAGACGGATCGGCCGGGTCGGATTGATCCGAACGCCCGCTTGTCGAAGAGCGTCTCCGGCGCTTCATGGCGCCAATTTCCACTCCATGGCGGCGAGATGACCTCCATCGTCATCGATCCCGTCGACCGCACAACGGTCTACGTCGGAAGCAGGGGCGGGGGCGTGTTCAAAACGGTGGACGGCGGTCTCTCCTGGCAGACGGCTCGCGACGGCCTCACCTACCTACCGATTCGCAGTCTCGCGATTCACCCTGCCGACCGGGATGTTCTCTACGCCGGCACCGATTATCATGGCGTTTGGAAGTCGGTCGACGGCGGCGCGAGCTGGTTCGAAGCGAGTGTCGGTCTCGACGAAGGAATGATCGTCTTCAACCTGGAGATCGACCCCCGGAATCCCGGCATCGTCTACTGCGGCGTCGCCGGTGGTGTCGCCCTCAGTATCGGAAACGTATTCCGATCCGACAACGGGGGCGCGACCTGGACCGTCGTCAACCAGGGTATGGTTTCGGACGGCGGGGATTTCAGCAACGGCGTGCTCGCACTCGGCCTCGACGCCGGCTCACCGCAGACGGTCTACGCCGGCACCACGTATGAGGGTGTTTTCCGTACGACGAATTCTGGTCAATTGTGGCAGGCCATCAACGAAGGTGTTCCCTTCCTCTCCAACACCAATTACCTGAGTGGAGTCAGCGCGCTGGCGGTAGACCAACATCGCGGTGGAACTCCCCTGGCGGTGATCGGAGGCGATCTTTTCGCCCATGACGACGTCCAGGGTTGGCAGCAGCTGTCGACCGGACACGTCTCTCTGGGGTTCATCTCATCACAGCTCTACGTCCACCCTACGAACAGCCAGCGGCTCTATGCGGCCGGGGGAATCGCGGGGCTCAGCGTGAGTCAGGACGCTGGAGTCACGTGGCAGGCCCTCCACTCGGAATGTGACCGGTTTGCCGTGGATCCTGGTGTGGTCGATCGTCTTTTCTGTACCCACAACGCCGGTGGTGACCTCGTTGGTGGCGTCCATGTTTCCGTCGATGGTGGGACCAGTTGGATCGAAAGTGTGGACGGCCTTGCCGCGGGTTCGGTCAGCGCGGTGGCGGTCGACTCATCGGATGAGAACCGGATCTACGCCGGCGGCGACGGCTATCTCTATCGCAGCGACGACGGCGGTGCGAACTGGGACCGGGGGGTCGAGGATCGCGGCCACGGCTTCTTCACCTACTATCTGGGGCGCATCGAAGACATCGCTATTGATCCCGCCCATCCCGAGATCGTCTGGGTCGCGGCATTCGGAGGTCTGATGCGCTCCACCGACTTCGGCGCCACCCTTGAAAGGGTGGATGTCGGTGTTTCGTTCGTGAATCGTCTTGCATTCACGGCCACCGCAATGTATGCCGGTAACAGCGGGGCGGGTGTCATCGTCACCACCGATGGCGGTTCGACCTGGCAGCAGAGCACCGAGGGCTTCCCGACGTTCGGCGGTCGTCCCTGCCCGGTTCTCAGCCTCGCCGCCAACCCGCGCGACCCACTCTCCATCTGGGCCGGCACCAAGTTCGGCGGTGGCGTTGTGCGCTCAAGCGACGGCGGGTTGACCTGGCAGATCCTGGGTTTGACCGAACACAATTTTGTCGATGCAATCGCCATCAACCCCCATGACAGCAACGATGTCCTGGCCGGAGCGGGTACCTGGGAAGGTGGGATCTATCGTTCGAGAGATGGCGGCGTGACCTGGAGCGAGGTCGTCAGCGGGATCGCCTTTGTCTACGATTTCGCCTTCGACCCGCACAACCCCGGCCACATCTACGCGGCCACCGACGGCTTCGGTGTGCTGCGTTCCACCGATGGCGGGGCCAGCTGGCGGGACTTCAGCACCGGGATCTTCCACCCGCGACTGTATTCATTGGCCGTGACCAGCCAGGGGTCGCCGCGCCTGATCGCCGGCAGCCTCGGTTCGGGCCTTTACTGGACCACCCTCGGCGCTACAGATCGGATTCGCCGTCCCAGCGGCCGCCGGAGGCCGTGACGATCGCGAGCTGACCCCGAATCTCACGATCTGCAACACCCTGCCCGACCACAGGGGTCCCCTGAGGTCGCCATGAGCGTCGCCCATCGCCGGCGGGGGAGAAGACCAGGGATGAGCGATAATGGACCCTCAGGCAATGAGCATGAGGTCGTTTTCCCTGTCGGTCCTCTTGGTGGTGGTGATTCCATTGGTCGCCGCCGGTCTGCCGACCCAGCCCGACGAACCCGATACCCGGTTCGCGGAGCTGACCCAACAGATCGAGAACGCCGATGCTGAAGAGAAGCCGTCCCTCTTGATTGAGCTCGGCCGTCTGTTCCGGAAGCAGAATCCAGTGCGCGCGCTCGAGCTGGCGAACGAGGCCCTCACGCTGGCGACCGAGCACGATAACCGGTCGGCAGCCGCCGACGCCCACAACCTCGAGGGTTTCGCCTACCTGAGCATGGACCGCTACGAAGACGGTCTGGCGGCGATGCGGGAGGCCGAAAAGCTCTACCGCGAGCTCGGGAACGAGTCGATGGCAACCAGGAGTCTCGGCTCCCAGGCCATGGCCCTGTCGAGCATGGGTGAGCTGTGGCCGGCCATCGAGGTCGTCGAGCGGGTCCTCGATGACTTTCGCGAGATGGGCGACGAGAAGGGAGTGGCCGCCGCGACCAACAACCTCGGCATCTACTACGAGAGGGTGGGGGAGTACGAGCAGGCCCTGCGCTACAACCTCGAGTCGTTGGAGATCGAACGCTCCCTCGGTCGGACCATCGGCATCGCCAACAACCTCAACAGCATCGGCAACATCCACTCGAGGCTGGAAGACCACGATCAGGCCCGGGGGTACTACAGCCAGGCCCTCGAGCTCTTCGAGGAGCTCGATGAGGCCTACGGTGTCCTCCAGTGCCTCAACAATCTGGGCAACACGTATGAGAAACAGGATTTGGACGAGCGAGCTCTCGAGTACTTCGAGCGCGCCATCGAGGTGGCGCGCCGGCTTGACAGACCATCGCTCGAAGCCAACCCGCTCACCAACATGGGCATCGTGCACAAGAAACGTGGAGATTTCGAGCGCGCCCTGGATGCCTATGAGAAGGCCGCCGAGATCACGGAGCAGACGGGTGAGTTGGCGGACTTTGCCGTCAACCTCCAGAACATCGGTGAGATCTACCTGCTGATGGAGCGCCCGTCCGAGGCCCTCGTCTATCTCGAAAAGGCCGAGTCCATCGCCGTCGAGACGGGCTCGTATGCCGTCCAAGACGGCACTTTCCTTAACCTCGCCGAGGCCCATGCCCAGCTCGGCGACTACCGGAGCGCGCATGGCTATCTCATTCGGTACAACGATGCCCGTGATGCCGGCCTCGACGAGGAGAAACGCCGAACCGTGACCGAGCTGCAGGCCCGGTACGACGCCGATCGGCGGCGCGAGCAGATCGAGCTCCTGACCAAGGACATCGAGATCCAGAAACTGCAGCTGAGCCGGACCCGATTGACCGCGTTCCTCCTGATGGCGGTGGCGGCATTGGTCATCGGCGCGGCGGTGCTGCTGCTGCGACGATACCGGTCCCTGCTGGCGTTTTGGAAGAAGAAGGTCTTCATCGGGCCGTATCGGGTCGGCGATGAGATCAGCACCGGCGGTATGGGTGTCGTCTATCAGGCCACCAACGTTTTGGAGCCGGGCAGAACGGTCGCGCTCAAGGTCATCCGCGATGAGCACGCCGGTGATGCCACCCAACGCCAACGATTCGTCAACGAGGGCCAGATCATCGACTCCATCAACCACCCCAACATCGTCACCGTCTTCGATCGCGGCGAGCACAACGAACGGCTCTACATCGCCATGGAGTACCTGGCGGGCCGGACCCTGGCCGAGGTCGTCGCCGAGACCGCCGATCGGGGCGAAGCCATCACCGAACCTCGGTGTCTGAGAATCATGAATCAGCTCGCCGACGCGGTCACCTCGATCCACGCGATGGGGATCGTCCACCGCGACATCAAGCCCAACAACGTCATCGTGACCGGGTCGGAGGGCGTCGGTGAGGTGGTGAAGCTCCTCGATTTCGGCACCGCCAAGCTCGACACCATGACGACGTTGACCGCCGCCGGCGAGCTGGTCGGCACGGTCAGCTACCTGGCCCCGGAACGAATCCGCCACCAGGAACCGACGGCCGCCAGCGACGTCTTCTCCCTCGGCGTCGTTTTCTACGAGCTTCTGGCGCTCGAGAAGCCCTTCCCGGCCGAAGACCCGGTCGTGTTGCTGCGGCAGCTGCTGGATGCGGAGCCCGTTGAGCCGGCGAACTTCCGATCCGACCTCACCGGCGAACTCAACGAGTTGGTGATGGCGATGCTGCACAAGGATGCCCACCGCCGGCCCGATGGTGAAGAGCTGATGCACCGGCTGACCCGGCTCAACGCAGAGGTGGCTTGATGATCGAGCAGTTCAAGCACCGCCTCGCCGAGCGGATTCAGCAGAAGGACATCGGTCTCGTGATGATCGTCGATCGCGGTGGTCGGATCCGTTGGCATCACGGGAGGCCGGTGAGCGGCCGGACGGTGGAGGAGGGCTGGGGTTTTTCCCGCACTCACCTGCTCGAGGTGCTGGACAGCGGCAATCCGCTGGAATCGCGCGATGTGACCATCAGCGGCACCGAGGGCAACCTTCCTCAGTCGGCCCGGATGTTGCTCGTCGGGAGCCTCTTCATCCACCCCATCGATGATGATCTGGTGCTCTACGTCGACAGTGGTCGCGATTCCCTCGATCCGTCGGATGTCGAGTTCTTCGCGACCAGCGGCGACGCCATCCGGTCGCTGCTCGAGGAGCTTCGGGCGGTGGACGGCAGCGGGGGCGGAATCACCGGTTCGAGCCCGGCGGCGCGACGCATGCGCGAGCTGGTGCTGTCCTTCGCCCTCGAGGACGATCCGGTGCTGATCCTCGGTGAAACCGGGGTCGGCAAGAGCCGCATCGCCCAGCTCATCCATCGTTTTTCGGGCCGCAGCGGTCAGTTCATCATCGTCGACTCGCCGGCGGTGCCGGAGTCCCTGTTTGAAAGCGAGCTCTTCGGTCATGCCAAGGGGGCGTTCACCGGCGCCGACCGGGCCAAGACCGGGTTGGTGGAGGCTGCCGAGTCGGGCACCCTCTTCCTCGACGAGATCGCCGAGGTGCCGCTCTCGGTGCAGGCGAAGCTCCTGCGTTTCATCGACGCTCAACGCTACCGTGCGGTCGGCGACCCGAAGGAACGGCGGATCGACGTCAGGATCATCGCGGCGACCAACCGAGATCTCGAGGACGAGATCGCCCGCCAACGCTTCCGAGAAGACCTCTTTTTCAGACTCAACGTGCTGACGATCAAGGTGCCCCCACTGCGGGAACGGCCGGAAGACATCCACGCCCTGGTCGGTGAGTTCGAGCGGTTCCTGCGCGGCCGCGAGCTCGGCCCCGGGTTCTGGAGAGTCGTCGACGGTTACGACTGGCCCGGCAACGTGCGCGAGCTCGTCAATTTCGTCAAACGGGCCGGCATCCAAGCCTCCGGCCGTGTGATCGGAGAGGAGATCGAGGAACTGCTCTCTCGCCGCCGCTCGCGCTCGAGTACCCCTGCCGAACGTGACGAGTTCGCAGGTCTGCGCGCTGCCATCGATGCGGGCGAGGACTTCTTTGACGTGGTGTGGCCGCTCTTTCTCGACCGCGAGCTCAATCGGCGTCAGCTTCTCGGTTTCCTGGAGGACTACTTCTGGCAGAGCCGACACAGCTTGAAAGATCTTGCTCGACGTCTCAACATCCCCGACAACCAGTACCCCAGATTCGTCTCTGCCCTTCACCGCTATGGTGTCCACCCCGGCCGTCCCGCCGGCTCATCGTCCTGAGTGCTCCAGGGCTCTCGGGCCGACGGATCCGAGCTCGTCCCTCACTCTGAAGGACTGCAGCAAGCGATGCGGTTGGCGTCGGCGCACGACCGCAGGATTGCCGCCCCGGTGTCTGTGGTGATCGCCACAGTCGTGGTGTTCGGGTAGGACCAGCCATCGCAGTTTGGTGAGACAGCCTGGTCCAGACTCAAGAGCTTGCCCGTGGTATCGAACAGACTGTTGAAATAGCCCGAGGACGCGACGATGGTCGTGTGGACCCAGGCGAAGTTCGAGTTGATGGTCATGGGTGGATCGACAGTCGCCACGACTTCCGCACTGGTGCACATGCGACTTCCGGGAAACTCGCTGTGACAGATTCCGTTCAAATGCAGTATTCCCGTGTCGCCCCTCGCGGTGGTTTGGGAGAATCCGACCAGTCGGAAGGTCGGCGTTTGAGCGGATACCTCGGGTACCACCAGCGCGCCCACAGCTGCGATGACGATGAAAACCGGTCCGAGTCTGCGCCCACGAAAACTGGATCGTGCGCCGTTCGTTGGATCTGACATGGTGTCCTCCTCTGTCCTTGTTCGGTCGAACTCCGGCCTCTGGTCGAACTCGATCGTGGGTGTCTCATTCACCGGTCGAGCTCCACGAGCCGGTCGAACCGTCCTCGAATCCGTCGGCAAATATCGTGTGGGTGAAACGGCCGCAGCAGGCGACGCGGTTGGCGTCGGCGCACGACCGCAGGATCGCCGCCCCGGTGTCTGTGGTGATCGCCACCGTCGTGGTATTCGGATAGGACCAGCCATCGCAGTTTGGTGAGACCGCTTGATCCAGACTCAAGAGCTTGCCCGTGACATCGAACAGACTGTTGGCGTGGTCCGAGGAGGCGACGATGGTCGTGTGGACCCAGGCGAACTCCCGATCTGTGGCCAGTGGTGGATCAACGCTCGCGACGATCTCCTCGGTGGTGCACATCCGAGATCCGGAGAACTCGCTGTGGCAGAGCTCGTGAAGGCGTGTGAGTCCGACACTGCCTGTTGCCGTGCTGGTGGTGAAACCCACCAGCCTTTCGGATACCTCGTGCGCACCCACGTCGATGGGAGAGACCACGCAGCGGACCCCGAGTAGAAGCGCCGTCAGCAAGAACCGGCGTGTTGATCGCCCGGCCTTCGGTTGTGAAGTTTGACGCGCGCTCATTCTGGACCTCCCGAGCTGCTGTGGCGTTGATGTCCGGTGTGGCGACCAACGTTCTCCGACCTTGCGCAGTTGCACGTAGCGTGCCAACCCAACTTCGCCGCCGAAGGATCGTCTGGTTTCACCGACAACCGTGCGCTCGCGTCGGGGTTGTCGACGGGCTCGGCGAAGAGTCGCGCACTTTACGGGGTATGCCCGATACCTCAGCGGGTATTGACGCAAACACAGCTCACGTTGCACAGTGTGAGCGCAAGGTCGCCACATGCACAGAATCGTCATCATCGTTGTTCCGGCCATTTATCCTCGGCGTCGTGATTTCATGCCCTCGGAGGGGGGCTCCTGAGAGCATGCGTTCGGCCCTCATTCCGGTTGTGACCGCCGTTCTCCTGGTTGGACTCGAGACCCTGGCCTATCTGAAGGGTGGGCCATTCTCGTGGGTCGCGGCCAGGCTCTGGGGCCTCATGGGACTCGGCTTCCTCATCCTCGCGATACGGGAGATCCTGAGGTCTGTCGAGGGCACCGTGCGCGAGCGCAGCGTGGTGTCGCTGGTGATGGTGGTGTTGGTGGTCTTCGGCGCGCTGTGGGGCATCGGTGGCGTCGACCGTGTCCAGCTCCAGCACGAGGCCCCCATCGAGGTGGCCTGGGGTCTGAAGGCCCTGGAAGACTCGAGTTGGTCGTACACCAGGAACGGCCACCTCGGCTACCCGGGCCGACAGTTTCTGATTGTCGCCGCCCCTTCACTGGTGCTCGGGCGCAGCTTTGTCGCGCTGCGACTCGGGTTTGCCCTGGTCTTTGTTCTCGGCGTCCTTCTTTTCTGGTCCGGCGCCCGGGCGGCGTGGGGTGATCGTCCGCGGGGCCGGGCGGCCGCCGCGTTGGCGGCGATCTCCGTGATCGCGTTTCCGTATGCGATGAAACACCTCCACTGGTACGAGCAAACCACTCTTCCGTTGGCCTTCACCCTGGCCGCGGTCGGCTGGCTGATGATCACGCTTCGCCGGCCATCCGACCTGAACTGGATCGGTATGGCCTGGATCGGGGCGCTCCTCGGAACCAGCTACACCCCGGCTCTGGGAGCCTGGCTTCTGTTGCTGGTCGCCCTCGTGTGGCTGGGTGGCGTTGCCTGGCGCGATGGGGACCGCAGCGCAATGGTGCGCCCCCTTGCGGTCGCGGTGGTGGTGGCCGGATTCGGTGATTTGAGCTTCCTGACCCGGGTCGACCTCATCCGAGAGCACGGCGATGTCATGAGACCCGATCCGTTTGAACCGCTTGTCGAGGCCTTCTCGATCTTCATACTGGGTTCGCCGACGGCCTTCATTCCGGTCGTTCTCGTCGTGCCGGTTCTGGCCGTGCTGGTGCTCGGTTTGGCGGGGCGGCTTGGGGCGCCGGGCCTGGTGATCTCGTGGTGGACACTGGGGATCGTCGCGGCCTCCATCGGATTCACCGGTTACATGGTTCGAAGGCCGGACTTCGAAATGCACCGGGCCCAGGTGGTGATCCCACCGCTTCTGTTCCTCGCGGGTTGGTCCATCCTGCAGCTGAAGGCGGTGGGGTCGACATCCCGCGGTGCGCGGATCGGTCTTGGAATGGTGGGTCTTCTGATCATCGGACAGTCGCTGTGGACGGTGGCGTCCTCCTACCGCGGCTACCGGCCTACGATCCGCGAGATGGCGTACTTCGAGTTGTTCGACCGGGCGAAGGAGCACGGGGTCACGGGAGAGGATCCCGTTGCACTGCTCATCCTCACGCAGAGGAGTGAGTTCCTCAACTCGCGCGACTTTCTCCGGTATTTCTTCCCCAGGCACACCACCGTGACGACGATCCGGGAGGTCGCCGGTCTCGATCGCGATGTGGATCTTCTCTTCGTGATCGCCGACCCCGAGGTCGATCTGACCCGTCTGCCGACCTGGATCGATTCCGGGTCATGGACAACTCTCGGGCGTGTCAACCCGAATGACTCCCGTGACGTCTTTGTCTGGGCCGGGCCTCTGCCCCCCGTGTGACGTCTTTTTCGATCAACGATGCAGAGCGGGCCGGTGCGATCGGTGATCCCGTTCACCCCGGGTTCGCGCCGGGCGCCGGGCCGGCTCGAAATCAGGGCGGTTCAGAAACTCGACGATCGCCGGCCGGCGGTAGGCGCCACAGGGGTGCGAGCTGTAGCATTGGTGAGGATGGAACGAATCAGCAAACGCTCGTCCCTCACTCTGGTTTTGACCGCGGTTCTTCTGATTGGACTCGAGACCCTGGCCTATCTGAAGGGTGGGCCCTTCCTGTGGGTTGCGGCCAGACTCTGGGCCCTGATGGGGCTCGGTTTCCTCGTTCTCGCAATACTCGAGATCGCGAGGTCGGTGGCCGGCGCCGTCCGCGAGCGGAGCATGGTATCGCTGGTGATGGTGTTGCTGGTGGGGTTGACCACGTTGTGGGGCATCGGCGGTGTCGATCACGTCCAGCTCCAGCACGAGGCTCCGCAAGAGGTGACTCGGGGTCTGAACGCCCTGGGAACTCCGAGCTGGTCCTACACAGAAGCCCGCCATTTAGGTTACCCGGACCGGCAGTATCTGATTGTCGCCGTCCCGTCCCTGGTCTTCGGACGCGGCCTGCTCGCGTTGCGCCTCGGTTTTGCCCTCGCGTTTTTTCTCGGGGTTCTTTTGTTTTGGTCGGGCTCCCGGGCCCTGTGGGAAGAATATCCGCGGGGGCATGAGGCTGCCGCGTTGGCGGCGCTCGCCGTGGTCGCGTTTCCCTACGCGGTGAAGCATCTTCACTGGTACGAGCAGACGACGTTGCCGCTGGCCTTCACCCTGGCCGCGACCGGCTGGCTGATGATCACTCTCAGCCGTCCATCGGTTGTGAACTGGCTCGGTGTGGCCTGGATCGGCGCCCTCCTGGGCACCAGCTACACCCCGGCCCTGGGCTCCTGGGGTCTGCTGCTGGTCGTCCTTCTTTGGTTGAGCGGACGAGCCTGGCGCAACGGGGAGCCGAGCACCGGTCTGAACCTGCTCGTTGTCGCGATAGTGGTGACAGGATTCGGTGCCTTGAGCTTCTTGACGCGTACCGATCTCGTCAGGGAACACGGGGACGTCGTGCGACCCGATCCGATCGAGTCCATCATCGAGGCCTTCTCCATCTTCTTCCTGAGTTCGCCGACGGCCTTCTTTCCGGTCGTCCTCATTCTTCCGATGCTGACGATCTTGGTGCTCGGCTTGGTGGGGCGGCTTGGACTTCCGGGTCTGGCGGTTTCCTGGTGGACGGTGGGAATCGTCGTCACCGGCATCGGTTTCGCCGGTTACGCGGTCAGCGGGCCGGACTTCGCGATGCACCGGGCGCAGGTGGTGATCCCCCCGCTTCTGTTGCTCGCGGGTTGGCCGATCCTGCATCTGAAGGCTGCGAGATCGACCACACGGCTCGCCCGATTCGGTTTCGTAGCGGTCGGCCTCGTGGTCATCGGCCAGACACTGTGGACGGTCATGGAATCCTACCGGCGTTACCGGCCCATGCTGCGAGAGTTGGTGTACTCGGAGTTGCTCGATCGCGCGGCACGGTGCGGGCTCGAGGGAGGGGACCCCGTTGTCGTTTTGATCCTCTCGCAGAGAAACGAGTTCCTCAACTCCGGCGATTTCCTGCGGTATTTTTTTCCAGGGCACATCACCGTGAGGACCCTGGAACGCTTTTCCACACTCGAAAGCGAGGCCGACCTCGTGTTTCTGATCGCCGGTCCTGAGGTGGACCCGAACCAGGTCCCTGCCGTCATCGACCCTGCCTCGACGACGACCATCGCTATCGATAATCCATACGATCCACATGAGGTCTTGATCTGGACCGGCAACCTGTCGGGGATCTGAGACCGATTCACGCGAGATGAGCGGCACCCTTTACGCTGGGAAGTGGGCCGGACTACACCCGAACGTCCCGGCGAATTTCTTGCTCTACGCTTCGAGGTCAGTAGAATGGTCGAGTGGGCGAATGCCGGAAGATTGAAATGCGGCCTCCCCACCAAAATTCCGCAAGGCGGTTCCTGTTACCGTTCCTCGGTGGGTATCACGTATCCTTGTTCGGTGCTCACCATGAGGTGAGCGACTATCTGAATCCGCCCAAGAGAAGGAACGCCATGAGAAAACTGAATCTCCGTCCCCTGTCCCGAAGAATGATCGTGTCAGTCCTCGCCGCCATTCTGCCGGTGGTGATGGTCGCAGCCACCGAGTGGGGGCTTGAGACCTCGGTCAGGATCGAACCCGAGCTCGAGCTCTCCTTGCTGAGGCATGGCGAGGCAGCCGTCCTCATCGACTTTGCTGAACGGCCGGATCTGAGCCCCGCCCTCACCATGGACTGGGAGACGCGCGGGCGTTTCGTGGTCGACGAGTTGCGGGCCACCGCAGATCGTACCCAGGCGAGAGTTCGGGCTCACCTCCAAGCCGAGGGGGTGGCCTTTCAGTCGTTCTGGATCGACAACCTCATTTTCGTGCCCTCTGCATCACGGCGGGTCCTGGATGATCTCGCGGGCTTCGAAGAGATCGAGATCCTGAGGTCCGATCGACAGATGATGGTCATCGAACCGGACCGGAAGGCCCAGGCGCCTGAAGCGGTTCTGGCCATCGAGCCCAACATCGCACACGTCAATGCCGATCTGGCGTGGGGGATGGGTTTCGATGGGACCGGGATCGTCGTGGCCGGAATCGACACCGGCGTCCGCTTCACCCACGAGGTCCTTGAACCGCACTATCGCGGTAACC
>JARFRM010000180.1 GCA_029287235.1 Thermoanaerobaculales bacterium | reverse complement strand
GCGGCGCCTTTCGGGCGGCATTTGGACCGTTTTTCGCCTGTTTCTTGGCCCATACCACCAGTATGAACCGGCGAAACAGGCGAAAAACGGCCACAAATGACGCTCCGAAATCCATCCACCATCTATGCGGTGCAGACTCCTCGGGCAACCGCGCTTCGGAGAGCTTCGTCGGGGTCGCGAATTCAAACCGCAGGCCCTCTTGAGACCTGCCCCGGAACCGCCACACCATTTTCACACCAGCGCGCGAAATCGACGTCTATACTCATCGCATGAACGAGCTACGGGTCTATGAACGCATTTCCGACGCCATCGGCTGGACGCCCCTGGTCCGCCTCAACCGCTCCGTCGCCGGGCTCGGCTGTGAGGCCTTCGCCAAGATCGAGTTCATGAACCCCATGGGCAGCGTCAAGGACCGCATCGCGCGATTCATGATCGAGAAGGCCCTCGACAACGGTCGCCTCACCACCGGCGACACGGTGATCGAGAGCTCATCCGGCAACACCGCGATGGGTCTCGCGCTCATGGCCGTCATGGAGGGCCTGGAGTGCACCATGGTGGTGCGACGCCAAACGTCGAAGGAGAAGCTCGACAGCCTCAGCGCCATGGGGGTCAACCTGGTCCTGGTGGACGGCGACCTGCCGCCGGAACACCCAGAGAGCTACAACCGAACCGCTCGACGGCTCGCCACCGAGGATCCAACCGCCTACTTTCCCGACCAGCACAACAACCGCGAGAACTCCGAGGCCCACTACCGCACCACCGGCCCCGAGATCTGGCGTCAGATGGCACTCAGAATCGACTACGTGGTCGCGGGCATCGGCACCGGCGGAACCATCTGCGGAGTCGCCCGATTTCTCAAGGAGCGCGATCCGTCCATCAGGGTCGTCGCCATCGACCCGGAGGGATCGGTCTTCTACGATCACTTCCACAACGGGGTCCTCGTCGAACCGGGCCGATACCTCCTCGAGGGACTCGGCGACGAAGAGCTCATCTGCTGCCCGGACTTCGATCTCATCGACGACATGTTTCGCATCACCGATCGCGACGCCTTCCTGAGCACTCGGGAGCTCGCTCGCACCGAGGGCATTCTCGCCGGCGGCTCCAGCGGCGCCGCGCTGTGGGGGGTTCGCGAACTCGCACGCCGTCTCGACGAACCCGCGCGCATCGTCACCCTCTTTCCCGACTCGGGCTTCCGCTATCTCAGCACCGTCTACAACGACGACTGGATGCGCGAGCGCGGGTTCCTGTGACGATGCTCGTCCGGGTGGTCAGGACATCTACGGCAAGTCGCTCTGGCGGCCCTTGGCCTGACGGAAGACCGCGTCGCCGGAGACCTGGTCGACCCTCGATGCGTAGGCGAAGAAGCTGATCGTCGGATCCAGGGCGTCGAACTCGACGAATCCGTCGAGCAGCCTTTCGACGCCGAAAGCCGTAAGACTGAACTGCTGCATCCCGGCCGAGTTGAAATTGATTGAGCCGACACCGACCTCCACGCCATCCTTGTCATAGACGCGAATCCTGAAACGAACGGTTGTGCCGGGAGTCGGATCAAAGGGAAGATAGATGCCGATGTTGGTGCGGTAGAAATCGTCGTGCGCGATTCCCGCCGTCCAGGCTTCGTTGGCCACCAACAACCCTTCGACGTTCTGGCCATAGCTCCCGCCGTCGTCACCAATGGTGTAGATCCGCGCACTGACGACAAGCGGGGCCCCGTCGGTCGAGAAAACCGACAGCGCGCCCTTAGTGTTAGTGAAACCGAAGACCGTCTCGACGATGTTGCGCATGGTGTGCTGGGTCCCGGCTTCGACGATGACGGGGTCGGTGATCACCGGATCGAATGCCGGTGCGCCGTTTCGGATCTCGGGTTGAAGGAGGAGCACGACGGGCGAATCGGTGGTCCCGAGGTTGACCACGCTGACATCGGTCCGCCAATCGGTGTTGTTGAGGCCGGGAAGGTTGGCCACCACGGGAATCGACGCCCCCGGCGCGATAAACTGCGCACCCGCGAACGAAGCCGTCATCAGGGACAAAACCATCAGCAGAGTCATGCGTCGCATCGCCACCTCCTGGTGACAGTCTAACCCGCGCTTCCCACCGACTGTCCACTTTCATCGGTGATCCACGACACCCCGAGGTACAATGCACGGCAGTGAGCACGAGCGAAACCAATCCCGGTGATGCGCCGCTCTTGTCGCCCATGATCGAGGCGGCGGTTCGGCTCGCGGCGAAGGGCCACCACCACCAGTTCCGGAAACGCGACGACTCGGACACCGCGCCGGCATCGCCGAACAACCCGTTGCCCGATGATCACATCCCCTACATCACCCATCTCATGGGCACCATGACCATCCTCGCTCGGCTCGGGGCGACGGACGAGATCCTCGCCGCCGCGGCGCTCCACGACTACCTCGAGGACGTGCCCGATCCCGACGGTCGCCGCCGGATACGGGAAACCACCAACGATGGAGTGCTCGATCTTGTCCTGGCGGTGACCGAGAATAAGCGACCCGAACGCGATCAAGGCGAGACCTGGGAGCTCCGCAAGCGTGAGCAGCTGACCAGGATCGAAACCATGCCCCTCGATGCGGTCCTCATCAAAGGCGCCGATGTTCTTCACAATCTCCTGTCGCTGGAGATCGACCTCAAGGAAGCCCCCGATCCTCGGCTGGTCTGGAACAGGTTCAACGCACCCGAGGAGCAGCAGTTCTGGTATTTCTCGAACACTCTCGATGCAATCCGTCGCCGGCTCGGCGACCATCCGCTGGTGACCGAATTGGCGGAGGTTGTCGACCGCCTTCGGGATTGACCCAGTTCCCCGGAGGTGCGAATGACCGCTCTCGTCCGTCATTTCCTTCTCTTTTCCGTTCTCGGCACGCTGTCGCTCGGCGCCGATCCGGTTGCGTCCGTTCCATCCGACATGGAGAACGCGTTCGGCGAAGAAGCCTCGGCGCGCCTCGACGCTCCAAAGGTCGAGTGGCGGGCTGGTCGCGAGACGGTGGTCTGGGTCGACCGAACCGATGACACGAACTCCCGGCTGATGGAGTTCGATCCCGAGACCGGAAGTCGCCGGATGGTGTTGGACGAACATCACCTGACCGCGGTCTGGGGCGACCGGTCCGGGGAGGTTCCCACCCTCGAAGACCCCGTCTGGCGCCCTGACGGTGCGGCGATGCTCATCGCCAACGGCGAGGATCTTTTCCTGTTCGACTTTGCCGCCGAAACCCTCACGCTGTTGAACACGGGCGTGGGTGTTGAGCGGCACGCGCTTTTTTCTCCTGACGGGCGCCGCATCGCCTGGGTCCGAGAAAACAACCTGTGGGTCTACGATCTCGAGTCGGAAACCGAGATCGGTCTCACCGACGACGGCTCCGAGACCGTTTTCAACGGTGTCCTCGACTGGGTGTACGAGGAGGAGTTTTCCGGCCGCGAGGGCCGGGCCTTCGAGTGGTCGGCGACCGGCTCGGCCATCGTCTGGTTGCGGCTCGACGACGGTGAAATCCCGATCTACCACCTGGTTGATCTCATGGGGACACACTCCACGATCACCCGGCAGCGATACCCCTGTCCGGGTGATCCGTCGCCGAAACCGTCGCTCCACGTGATCCGATTCGGCGAGTCATCGGCCATGGGCACCACCAACGAGATTGTCTTCGGTGAACCCGTACCGTACATTCCCCGCTTCGGCTTCACTCCCGGTGGCGATCTCTGGTACCAGATCTTGGACCGAGCCCAGGAAAACCTCCGACTGGTCGTGATCGACGCCACGACCGGCGCCGAGACCGTACTCGTCGAGGAATCCGACCCGTTCTGGACAGAGCCCGTGGACGGGCTCCGTTTCTTCGACGATGGATCGCTGCTCTGGCTGAGCCGAAGGGGCGGTCACACCCATCTCCTTCGTTTCCAATCGGACGGCACCTTCGTCGATCTGAGTCCGGGCCCGTGGGATGTCACCGAACTCGTAGGGGTGTCCCCGGACGCCCGTTCAGCCTGGTATCAGGCCGCCCGGCCCGACGCGACCCAACGGCGCCTCTACCGGGTCGATGTCGACACCGGCGACACCGTTGAACTCACCTCCACTTCTGGCACCCACACGGCTGATCTCGGCACCTCCGGGACGAAACTGCTCGTCAGCTCGTCATCGGTCGCATCGCCGACCCGCCGAAGAGTCGTGGACAGTTTCGGCTCGAACGCCGCCGAAGTTCCGGTCGAGCACCCGATTCCTCGGATCGACTATGCGGATCATCGATTCGGCGAGATCACCGACGACGACGGGATCACCTTCAATACAATGCTGCTCTTCCCCCCCGGCTTCGATGAGTCGAAGAAACACCCCGTCGTCATCTATACCTACGGCGGTCCACACGCCCAGGTCGTCCGCGATGTGTGGCCTCGGACCAGCGGCATTTTCAACCACATCCTCGCCGGCCGCGGCTTTGTGGTCTTCGCCCTCGACAACCGGGGCTCGGCGGCACGCGGCCGCGAGTTCGAGGGGGCCACGGATCACGCCCTCGGATCGAAACAGCTCCCGGACCAGCTCGCCGGTGTCGAATGGCTCCACTCTCAGCCGTGGGTCGATCCCGATCGGATCGGAATCTGGGGCTGGTCATACGGTGGCTACATGACAATCTACGCCTTGACCCACGCTCCCGGAGTCTTCGCCGCCGGCGCCGCGGTGGCGCCCGTCACCGACTGGCGCCTTTACGATTCCGTTTACACCGAACGCTACATGGGCACACCGGAGGCCAACCCCGAGGGCTACGCCGCAGGCTCGGTCCTCGATGATATCGCCAAGCTCGCCGACCCCCTGCTGGTGATTCACGGAACCGGAGACGACAACGTCCATTTACAGCACACTTTGCAGCTCGCCGATCAGGCGTGGCGGGCGGGAGTCCGTTTCGACCTCATGCTCTTCCCGAATCTGACCCACGGGATCAACGCCCCGGGTTCACATCTGCAGGTTTTCAGCGCGATTGCCGATTTCTTCGAGAAGCATCTGATGGAGACCGAGGCCAAAGAAGATCGGTGACTCAGGACAGGGAGTCAGTCAAGAGTCGACAGTTGACAGTTGAAATTCAACTCCGCGACAGCGTTACTCCCGCTCCAGCCCAAGCACCTTGAGACCGCGTTCCTCGAATCGTTCCACCATGTAGGGATTGACCGATCGCACCTTGGAGAGCACCTTGTGGGCCTTGCCGTCCATGCCGGAGGCAAAGAGCGTCTCCGCCAGGATCAGACGGTTGTAGAGCTTGAAAAGACCAGTCGAGGCCGGGATGTAGGTCATGTCGTGGTCGGCTGCCTTGAAGCGCTCGATGGCACCCTCGAGGTCGCCCTCGATGGCCAGCCGAACGCCCTGAAGATGTGCGAGGTTACCGACGATGGCTGATTTCTCTCCCTTGACCTCGCCGCTCTCGATCTCGCCGATCAACTTCGCGAGCTTCTCTTCGATGGAGTCCGCCACCTTCCACTCGCCGAGAAGACAGGCGGCGCGATGGGCCGTGACCGTTGCATAGCCTTCGGAGTGGCCTTCAAAACACTTCGGGTTTTCTTCGCGTGTTGCGAGGATTTCCCGGTACTGTTCGACCCGGGCGAGCTGTCCGATATTGATGGTGCATTCGATACCGGTCTTCCAGTATTCTGGGACCTCGCCGGCCGCCTCGGCCATCTCGAGGACGTCCTGCGCACCCACGCTGTCATCCATCATTCTCCGCACCATGGCGAGGTGGTCGTAGGCGGCCCAGAAGTCGGGCTTGATTTCGATCGAGCGGTAAAGCGAGATCTCGGCCTCGTCGTAGCGGCCGAGGATGATATAGAGCTCACCCAGCGAGTCATGCGGATTGGCCTGATCCGGGGCCACGAATCGATAGCTGGTGAAGTACTCCTCGGCCTCCACGAACCGACCCTGCGACATGGCGATGTAGCCCAACTGGTTGTACGCGATCACCCAGTTCGGCGCGATCTCGATCAACCGCAGGTTGAGTCTCTCGGCCTCGTCGAAATCTCCGTTCCTCCAGAGCATGAGCGCCTTGCGGTGCAGGAGGAAAGGATCGTTCGGGTGATCCACGAGGTAGGCGTCGAGCATCTGATTCGCATCTTCGTACCGTTTTTCGCCGATGGCGCGGCCACGGTCGATGAGGACCTGCTCTCGTTTCGTCAGCTTCGACCGGTCCGCGGCCATCACATCGTTCCAGAGCTGGAGCGCCCGATCGTCGCTCTCCATCTTGTAGTATTCCGAGAGATAGAGCTTGGCGATCACGAAATCCGGATCGAGCTCGACCGCCTTCTCGAGGTGCGCCTGCACATCGTTGTGATAGAGCTTCATCTGGGCATCGACCGCGGCCGTGAACTCCGCCAGCGCCTCGGGCGAGTCGGTGGTCCACTCCGACCCCCTGGGCAGGGCGATGAGACTGAGCGCCACCGCTGCCACGACCACAACCGAGAGTCCCAACCAGATCTTTTTCATCAATCCTCCAGCGACGGGCGCAGAGCCCCGCGGGGGGAAGTACGCGCCGCCGTTCCACAATGTTTCAAGTCGCCGGAAGGATGGGGAATTCCGGTTCCGCGTATTTGTTTCTCGATGCTCGAGGAACTACCGCCCCCGCTGCTCTCGCGCCCTCTGGATCAGCAGGTCGGTCTTGTCGGCCGACGGCCAGCTGAGGGCCATCATCATCGCGGCCAGGGCCAGGACACCCCAGGCGGCGGCCGAGCTGCCGCCCCAGATCGAAGCGACCACCGAAGCTATCACCATGACTTCGAGCCGCGCGAGCACCGCCAGGTTGACCAGGCGGTGATCCCGGAGAAGCTCTTGCAGATCGCCCTTGGCCGCAAACTTCCGCTTGACCCGGTCGAGCCGCGCCTGGGCGTCACGATTGGCGGTGAATCCGATCCAAAGTGCGGCCGCGGCGGCGATGAAGCTCACCGCCATGGGAGGGGCCGATCCGACGCGCTCCGGAAACAGCAGCATGAGAGCGACCGCCATCGGCACAGTGGCGAGGAATCCGATGGTCATCAGCCGCATGGAACGCAGGTGTCGGTCGATCTCACCCGGCTGCAGAGATGTCGAGCTCATACCGGCGCTCCTTCGGTTGGCGCGGCTTTCCGCCCGCCGCCGTCCCGATCGCGGCCGCGACCCGCGAGACCCCACAAGAGCCCGATCCAGGTCGCGAGCAGGTATCGGTTGAGAGGGGTCTGAAGACCGAACCCCACGATTTCGTGAATAGCGGTGGCCACCAGGGCGAGGGCGATCCCGGCCAGGGCGTAGCGGAACTCGAACCTGAGCCGGCGAACCCGCCAGGGCATCAGGCTCAGACCAACGCTCACCACGAAGAGCAGCAATGCCGCCGCTCCGACGATCCCCGTCGTGGAGGCCCACTCCAGCCAGTCGTTGTGGGCCTGCTCGAGCACCGACTGGCCGGTGGCCGGTTTGTCCATCCCGATGACATAGCGGTAGCTGCCGAGTCCGGACCCCACGAGGGGCGATCTCTCCCACGAGCGTATGGTGCCCGCCCAGAGATCCCAGCGGGTGTTGCCATCGACGCCTTCGACGGCGAAGAGATCGCGAAATCCCTCCTCGAGTTCAGGTAATCGTGTCCACGAAAGGCTGCCGATCACGCCGACGAGCACCAGCCCCGCGATGACGGCCGGCCACCTTCGTCCCCTGAGCCGCCGAGGGCGCAACCAAAGGGGGAAGGTCAGGGCAAGGGCGACCAGCAGAAAGAGCGCACCACCCCTCGACCCCGATCGCAGCATGGCGGCCACCGACACCACCGTCACCACGGCCGCGGAGAGGACCATGACCGCGGCAAGCTGGCGCCGGCCACCGGATCCCCTCAGCTGGCGGGCGTTGACGGCGAGCAGGATGAGAGCGGCCGGCAGGGTCAGCTCAACGGCCTGCGCGAAGTGGTTCTCGTTGACGAACGGTCCGTAGGGACTGCCGCCACCCGTGTTGTCTCGCACCAGGAGGACTTTTTCGGGAGCACCGGCCTCGCCCGCCAACCCGAGAACCGCAACCAAGACGCCGGTCCCGGCGAGCAGCGCGAGAAGCACCGGAAGACCGCTCCTGGTGGCGGCGATCCGAGCCGCAGTGAGAGCGATGCCCACCACCACAACCCCGGAAGCGGCCGCTTGGAGAGTGGCCCACGGGGCCAACGACAACGGCGCCCACCCGGTTGCCATCACCTCGGCAAAACCCGGCTGGACGATCCTTCGAACCGCCTCCGGCAGCGGCACGAGCTGGACCAGGACCAAGCTGGCGACGATGAACCCGGCGAGCCGGTGGAGGCGCGGCACATCCGGCATCCTTCGCAGGTCGAGGATCAGCAGCAGCACCACCGCGGAGGTGGCCAACCGCGTCGGCGGGTCGACACCGGCAAACCCAACAGCGTTGCCCAAGAGGAGAGCACCAAAGGCCAGTCGGTGGCGCGAGACCGTCCAGGACCCACGATGAGAGGACCTCACCGTCGACCTCCCCCGATCTCCTGCGCCCGGGGCGCTTGCGCAAATGCTCGACGCACCTCGAGGTGCGCCTTCGCTCTTCGCAGGCACCTGAGCATCAAGATCTCGGCGCATCTCATCCGGCAGAACCCTTCATCCTAGGTCGGTGTGAACCGGTAACCGACCCCGCGGACCGAATGGATGAACTGCGGCTTTTTTGGATCGGCCTCGAAATACCTGCGGAGCCGCACGATGAAGTTGTCGATGGTCCGGGACGAGGTCGAGAATCGATAGCCCCACACCCGTTCGAGGATTTCTTCCCGCGAGACCACCTGGTTGCGCCGCTCGACGAGGAGTTTCATCAACATGCACTCCTTCTCGGTCAAGCGAATGGTGCGTTCGCCGGTGGAGGCCTCATAGGTCCGAAAGTTGACCTCGTTGCCGCTGAAGCGAAAGATCTCCTGTTCATCGGGGGGAAGACCGTACCACTCTTGGCGCCGGAA
>JARFRM010000214.1 GCA_029287235.1 Thermoanaerobaculales bacterium | reverse complement strand
TCCTGCCCCACGTGGCCACCGAGGCCGCGGTGCTCGCTGCCCTCGGCGGCGCAGAGAACGATGACGCCGACTGGTCTCCCGGCGTCGAACCATCGGTGGTCAAAACTCGGCGCAGCGGTGATGCCGCAAGCTGGAACCGGCTGTGGGAACCGCCTAAGTTGGAGCCCTCGGAGCTCTTCCGCGCCGTTCCGAGAAAACCTCGGGGAGGCGATGTGTTGCTCGCCACATTCCCCGATCTGATCTCTGTGGACTCGCGGCAGGCGGTGTCGTACGAACATCAGATCGACGACTCCAATTTTTCCGAGCTCATGTACCGGGCGGAAAGCCGCGATGAGATCGGCGGTCTGTTGGCCCGCTATGCGGCATTCAAGTACGACCGGGTGAGTCTCTTCTCGGTTCACCAGGGAACCGTCAACGGCTGGCTGGCGCGCGGAAGGTCGGTGGTTCTCGAAGATCTCCAGACCTTTTCGGTCGCGCTCGATGCCCCGTCGCTCTTCGCCGACGTTGCTCATTCAGGTAGCTATGTCGGCGTGATCCTCGAGAATGAATCCAATACCCGGTTGATCCAGGCCCTGGCGGATCCGGCGCCGGCCGAGGTCGTAGCGGTTCCGGTTCGGGTGAAAAAGCGGCTTGTCGCCTTCGTGCTCTGCGACGACCCCGGCCACCCGGCGTCCCATGATCACGTCGACGAAATCATCACCGCCTGCAAAAAGGCCGGAGTCGCACTCGAGGTCCTGATTCTGCGCAAGAAGCTTCTCAGCTGAGGCGGAAAGGTAGAAAGTAAGAAAGTTAGGAGGTGAGCGTTCGCTTCGCTCGCTGTGAGAAGGTGAGGGGTGAGAAGCGAGGCTCCCGCGCGAACCACGGTTTTCGGGGCATCATGGTTTGTGGTTTTCTCGCGGACGGGGGGCCCGCGCCACAATGGGCCGAGTTCGATCACACCCTCTCACCTTCTAACCTCCTCACCGCGAGCGAAGCGAGCGCTGACAGCGACCGGAGGGAGCGCTCACCTCCTTACCTCGTTACCTCCTTGCCTCCTCACCCCTCACTTCGTGAATTCGTGCACGAGTGAGCATCCGTCGGTCCATTGACCGAAAAACGGGCGTATAATCTCCGCGAACAGGAGGTGCCGATGGCGGCCAACGGGAATGTTGAAACGTTTGTCGAATTGATCCGGCGGGCATCCACACAGCTGCCCGCTGATGTGGTCAATGCCCTGGAACAGGGAAAGGCTCGAGAAGAGGAAAGCGGTCTTGCCGGGAAGGCGCTGGGGACGATCCTCGACAACGTCGAGTTGGCGCGAGATACGTCGGCGCCGATCTGCCAGGACACCGGAACCCCGGTGGTGTGGTTTCATCACCCGGTTGGGGTTTCGACGCGGGCTTTGGCGGCCGATTTCCAGGAGGCCGTCCGACAGGCGACCGAACGGAGGTACCTCCGACCCAACGCCGTGGATACTCTCACCGGCCGCAACACCGGGACCGGTGCCGGACGGGGGATCCCCTTTCTCCACTTCGAGGAGTGGGATGAGCCCCGGATCGAGGTTCGGATGCTCCTCAAGGGTGGCGGCAGCGAGAACGTCGGCGCCCAGTACCGGCTGCCCGACACCCCTCTCAAGGCGGGTCGTGATCTCGAAGGCGTTCGCCGTGTGGTGCTCGACGCGGTCTTTCAGGCCCAGGGCAAGGGCTGCGCACCCGGCGTGCTCGGTGTCTGCATCGGCGGCGATCGGGTGTCGGCCTTCGAGACGTCGAAGAAGCAGCTGTTGCGCCCCATCGTCGACACCAATCCGATTCCCGAGCTGGCCGAGCTCGAGGAGCGGCTCCTGAGCGAAGGCAATCAGCTCGGCGTCGGGCCCATGGGCTTTGGTGGCAAGACGACCCTGCTTGCGGTCAAGATCGGGGTGCTCGATCGTCTGCCCGCCTGCTACTTCGTGACGGTGACCTACATGTGCTGGGCCGATCGCAAAGCCTCGGTGAGCATTGACGAGGGAGGAGAGGTGACATGGCTGAGCTGAAACTTCCTGTCAGCGAAGAGGCGATACGCGAGCTCAAGGTCGGCGATTTCGTCGAGCTGACCGGGCGGATGATCACCGGCCGCGACGCGGCGCACAAGTGGCTCATGGAGGATGTCCGCGAAGAAGTCGTGCCGTTCATGAAGGACACCGTGATCTACCACTGCGGGCCCGTCATCGCCCAGAACGACGACGGCAGCTACGACTTCGTCGCCGCCGGGCCGACCACCTCGATCCGTGAGGAGCCTTATCAGGCCGACGTCATCGGCCGCTACGGGCTGCGCGGCGTCATCGGCAAGGGTGGGATGGCCGGCCGGACGCTCAAGGGTCTCGCCGAGCACGGCGCGGTCTATCTCCACGCCATCGGAGGCGCCGCCCAGGTTCTCGCGAGGGCGATCCCCAGCGTCGAGCGTGTGTTCATGCTGGATGAGTTCGGCGTCCCGGAAGCGCTCTGGGTCATCCAAGTCGACAAGTTCCCCGTGGTCGTGAGCATGGACTCGCACGGCAACTCGCTTCACGACGAGGTCGAGGCTGGGTCCAAGAGGAAGCTGGAAGAGCTGATCGGCCTGTAGGGCGGTCGGACCCTCGAAAGATCGAATCGGTGGCAGGCTCACTCCTCCGGAGTGTGTCGGGCGCTTGGCGGCAGCGGCGTCCGGGACCGCGTCAGGGGCGGCGGCAGTGTCAGCGTCAGGATCAGCGACAGGATCAGGGACCGGGGCAGGGTCGCGCCGTTCAGAGCCGTGCAGGCCGAATGAGTGAGAGCCGGCATCGGGGTCTCTGAAGGACAAGCTGGAAGCTCGTCCCTACAATGTGTCGCGCGCCTTTGTAGCGGCAAGCTTCCAGCTTGCCATTCTTTCTTGGTGACCTGGGGCGGGACCGCGCCTGTTGAACTGAGCTAGCATGGATGCGCGTATGTGCGAAGACACGCCCCCTCGATCGACCAACCGCGGCTTCACCCTCGTGGAAGCCCTGGCAGCCCTCGGCATCTTTGCCATGGCGGTCCTGGTCGCCACGGCCTATCTTCAGGCGCACGTCGTGGCCGCGCGACGCCTCGAGGTCCGCTCGGCGTTGGTGCACGCCAGCGAAATCACCATCGAGGAGATTCGCGGTGGGCTTCGGCCCTTGGTGTCGGCCAATCTCGATCGTGGATTCGAGCTCGGGATGGGCCCCGGGATCACCCTGAGCACCAGCATCAAGGTTGATTCCGGTGGGGTTTCCGATCTCTATCAGGTCGTGGTCACCTCACGATCGGCTGCGGCCGGCGAACCCATGGAGGTCTCCCTGGAGACCAGGGTGTGGCGCCCGTGAACACCCAGCGAGGCGCAACTCTGATCGAACTCCTGGTAGCCACGGCGCTGCTCGGGTCCATCGCGGTCCTCAGCGCGCAGCTCGTCATTCAGTCGACAAGGCTCATGGACTCGGCGGCCCGAGCATCCCGGAATCCCGACCTCATCCTCGCCACCGAGTGGATCCGCCGCGATCTCTATGAGGCGAGGTCGGTCATGGGGGAGGGCCTGGGTTGGAGCGATGGGCCGCTGGTCGTGGGGAAACAGAGCGGGGGTTGGTTGGCGCTGGCGCCTTTTGAAGGGAAGCTGATGCGTATCGACGTCCCAACCGGTTCGTTGATTCCGGAAAACCGGGTCATTCTCCAGGGAGTCGTGGGATGGCGTTGGCGGGTGAGCGATGGAAAGGCGGTTCAAATCGAGCTCCAGTCCTTCGCCAACCCTCATGCTCACCAGAACCTGACCGGTGCGGCAAGCTACCGGCTCGACCGGCGCACCGAACGTCTCGCGTTCGCCCTCCGCGGGAGACCCGGGGGTGGCTCGTGGTGAGAAACCGACGGGAATCGGGGGTCGCGCTCATCTTCGCCCTGGTTGCGCTGGCCATCGTCGCCTACATGGTGGTGGTGGTTTCGGCATCGATGCAGCCGAGGATCACCTCGCATTCGCACCTCGAACGAACGGTCAGGCTGACTGCCCTCGTCGATGCCGCCATGGCGACGACCCTGGCCGAGCTCGCGGTTGACCGGTTCGACACCGGGTTCGAGGAACGGGAGCTGGGTGAAGGCATCATGACCTCGACGGTGACGCAGGTCGGCCTGTACGAGGTCGAGGTCGTGGCGCAGGGCATTGCCCGAGGCTGGCGGGCAACAGTCGTCGCCAGGGTCGACACCGAGAACGGTCCGAGGGTCATGCGCTGGCACCGGTATCAATCGCCGGAGTGACGCGTTCTTGACCGGAAGGTATCCGAAGGCAGGCTGGAAGCCTACCCCACAATCATCGCATCAGAGACCATCGGTTGCGCGGGGCTCATCGCCCCCTGCGATTCAATCCGTCCTGGCGATGTTTGTGGGGTAGGCTTCCAACCTGCCCTTCAGACTGGCTCGAGGGAGTCCGACAGTTTCCGGAAGACTCGAACAAACAAATTCCGCCAATGCGATGGTATCTGTGTTCATCTGTGTAATGTGTGCGCGCCCGCTGTGATGGCGCCCTCCTGCGATGGGTCGATATTTTTGCGACGCCCTTTGCGATGTACTTGGCGTTCTTCGCGGTCTTTGCGGTGAACCTGCGATGTCCTTTCGTGCGATTGTCCCGGCGTCAGCCGGACCGGCGCCCCGTCAGCATGCGGTTCCGCGGGTCCCTCGTCTCGCCGACCGAAGAGACCCGGATGGCGGCCTGTTCCCCGACCGGGCAGCGGTTCTCGCAGAGACCGCAGCCGGTGCAGAGCTCGGGATCTACAAAGGGCTGTTGCACCATCACGGTGCGGCCGTCACGGGCGCGCAACTCGGCGGGCTCGAGCCAGATCGCTTTCGGTGAGGTCGGGCACATCTCTTCGCAGACGATGCACGGGGTGGCCATGGCCCAGGGCAGACAGCGGCCGCGATCGAGGAAGGCGGTGCCGATGGTCACCTCGGCGGGACCGTCGACGGCCTGTTTCGCTTCGGAGGTCACGATCGCCAGCGCTTCGGTGGGGCAGACCTCGCCGCAGCGGGTGCAGGAGGGCTCGCACCACCCCCGGCGCATGTTCAGGATCGGAGTGAAGATCCCCTCGATCCCGGTCTTGCCCACATCCGAGACGATGACGTTTGTCGGGCAGGACGCCGAACACGCGCCGCAGGTGATGCAGCGGGCGAGAAAGGCCTCCTCGTCGAGGGCTCCGGGCGGTCGGATGGCGTCGGCGGCGCGGGCCTCGCCGCCACCGGTGGCGCGAAGAACCGGGGCCACCGCGGCGGTGGTGACCGCCGTCAAGAGGAAACGGCGCCGGCCGACATCGAGGGGCGGCATCTCGGGGCTGTGCTGGACCACCGGCAGACCGAACTTCAGGGTGTCCTCGGCGCACGACGGCAGACAGTTGAGACAGACATGGCACTCGCTGACCCGGTGGTTTTCGAGCGGTTCGTCGGCGCCCTGACAGGCCATGAGACAGAGGGTGCAGCCGGAACAGGCGCTGTCGCTGGTGCGGCGGATGCGCAGAGGCGCAACCCGGGCAGTCACGCCGAGGAGGGCGCCGAGCGGGCAGACCGCTCGGCAGTAGAAGCGCGGCATCCACGTCGAGAGGAGCAGGATCGCAGCCAGCATCCCGAAGGCGACCCATCCACCGGGGGTCATGCCGCCGAACCACAGCGGTCGCAGACCACCGGCCACGGCGCGGTGGAGGAGGGGGATGGGATCGAGCCAGCCCGCATGATCGGCGCCGAGCGCGGCCCAGACGAGGATGACCGTCAGAATCACATACTTGAGCGAGAACCACGTTCTGTAGCGGTTGATCTTGTTTCTCTTGCGGCGTTCGGGGCCGGCGATCCACGACATCAGTTGCTGGAGGGTGCCGAGGGGGCAGATCCAACCGCAGAAGAAGCGTCCGAGGACCGCCGTGGCGGCGAGGATGATGAGACCGATCCAGGTCCACGCGGGGATGGTCCAATCGGCGAGGGCCGTGCCGAGGGCGGTGAGGGGATCGAGGGAGAGGAGGATGGAAGCGACCCACCCGGGGACGCGATCCACCGCGAGGCCGAAGAACAGCACCATGAAGGACAGAAGAAAGAGGGTCTGAACCAGTATGCGGTAGTGGCGAGCGCGCGGCCTGAGAGTCATGCGAACCTCGAAGAAGGAGTGATCTCGTCGCAACCACGAAGACTCGTGGGCACAAAGGAAGTGCAAATAATAGTCCCTTCGTGTCTTTGTGTCTTCGTGGTTGCGACGGACCCTTGCGATGGTCTCATCCGTCACACCGTGGTCGCCACCGACCGCCAATCGGTGGTGCCGATCCCGAGTCGCTCGGCGATGGCGAGGTAGGGCAGCTCGGCGGGGCCGAAATCGAGCAGGGTCGCACCCCAGGCGTCGGCCGCCAGGGGGTCGGTGGCCACGGCCAGGAGGTCGTCCTTTCGGACGAGATCGAGTGATCCACCGGTCGGTCCGCCACCGGTGAGCACCCGGGTGGCGTCGATGACCGTGAGGGTCGGACGGAAGGCGGCGCCGAGATCGGCGCAGACCTGGTCGAGGCGTTGATGCAGACTGGGGCGCCGACCGACGATGGCGCCGAACCAGTTCTTCATGCCGAGGGTTCCGCGGCCCAGCGAGTGGTGCTTGACCACCGGGACGTTGATGAGCCGGTCGGCCTCGGCGATGGGTTGCAGCACCTCCCATTCACCGAGAACGGCGCCGCCGAGATCGAGATTGACGGTGCCGGTGCTGTTCTGATGGGCGACGGTGCCGCCCGCCGTTCGAGCGGCCTCGGCGATGCCCGAACGGGCGAAGGCGCGGGCCGGATCGTGACAGGTGTTGTCGAGCACGACGACTGAGGACGCACCGGCGGCGAGGCTCAGCCGGACGAGCTCCCCGATGAGCTCGGGGTCGGTGTTGGCGGCCTGGGCCGCGGTCCGGTCCCAGGCGCAGTTGGGTTTGATGGCGACCCGGTCTCCCTCGTTGATGAAGGCGTCAATACCGCCGAAGACCTGAAGGGCGCGCCCGAGGTTGGCACTCGGGCCGGCGCCGCCGGCGATGGCCACCTTTCCGGCGGTACCCGGATCGATCCGCCAGTCCGGGGGCGTCGGTGCCACCTCCCCTGATCCTCGCTGGTGGCGCCCGGGACGACCGCTGAGCCCGGCGCCGAGGGCGGTGATCGCCGCCCCGGCCAGGGCAGCCGGTCCCCAAGTCTTCAGTAGGTCGCGACGACCGATGCTCTTGTCCGAAGGTGTGTCAGTCATGGCCTCAACAGTGTATCTCGACCATTCGCCCCGTGCCTGTGGATACGCGATGGGAGCAGCCGGTTCGGAGGCGCGTTGCTGAGCGTGGTTCCACGATCGACCGACCCGTGCGGAAGCCAGGCACCTTTTCGTCGGACGAAAAGAGAGCCAGGCACCGCCGCCGCACGCCCTGTACCTGTCGAGGCGCGATGGGAGGGGAGCCCGGGAACGCGCACGAAACCTTCGTGGGCGCGAAGAAAGAACGCTATCCCACCCGGTCAACTCTTTTTTCTTTTTCATCGTCTCAATCCCACAGCGCGGCGGGCCGCTTCAACCCCCCTGCTCATCGCTTCCGGCCCGTCGCGCGATGTTGATATCGTTGACCGATGGCCGCCATCGAGTCAGTTCGCATCCCTGGTCCGACGGGTCTCGATCTCGCGGGAATCCTGCACCATCCCCGGAAGGGATCGTCCGACACTGTCGTGGTCGTCGCCCACGGGATGCTGAGTTCCAAGGACTCCGACAAGCACCGGTCGATCTGCGAGGCCGCGGCCGCCGTGGGTGCGACCGCGGTTCGCTTTGACTTTCGTGGACGCGGAGAATCCGAGGGCGATCCGTCGATTCTCACGGTGAGCAACGAGATCGAAGACTTCGCTGCGGTCATCGCCGATGTTCACCACCGCGGATTCACCCGAGTGATCGCCATCGGGTCGTCTCTCGGAGGAACCGTCGCCATCTTGAGCGGCGCCGCGGACCGGTGCATTGCCGGGCTCGTCACAATCGCCGCCCCCTCGCGGTTGCCGGAGCAGCCACGGGAGGCGTGGGGCGGAAGTCAGCAGAAAGATTCCGGTGAGCGTATCGAGGTTGCTCCCGGCGAGTTCATCGATGCCGAGTTCTTTCGCGATGCCCAGCGCCACGATGTGGTCGCCGCGGCGCACGCCATCGACTGTCCTTGGCTCATCATCCACGGTGCGGCGGACCCGGTTGTGCCGGTGGAGGATGCCGAGCTTCTCGCCGCGAACGGAAGGGACGCGAATCTCATCGTCCATCCCTCCGCCGGACATCGCTTCGATCAGCCCGAGGAACGTGAGTGGTTGATTGGGCGGGTTGTGGCGTTTCTTGGGTCGCGTCTCTGAACCCGATGCTCCCACCGCGAGTGGCCGAGGGAGCCCCCCGTAACATTGATCGGCCCGATCATTCACGGGAGTGAATCGCGCACACGGGAATGAATCGCGCATCCAGCATTCAATCTGTAGCCTCCGTCGTCCGGCGTGTGGTACCGTTAGCCACGCGTTCCGGACGCGATCTCAACTGGACGGCAGGGCCCGCTGATTCGCAATACTCATCGCTGTTGTGAAGACGAAATCCTGGGGAATTGGGTGGGGCGGCTCTGTGTTCTGGGTTGCTAGTGGGGTAAGACGATGTCTGTTAGAACAATGAGAATGAGACGAAGCCTCGACTCATGCCTTTTTCTTGCATGGATTCTGGCGGCGGCGTTCCCGGTGTCGGCACAACTGGCCGATCAGGTCCCGTCCCAACTCGAGGAGGTCGGTGTCGAGGAGCACCTCGATGCGAAGATCCCCTTGAACCTCGAGTTCCGCGACGAGTACGGCGCGGTCGTGACGTTGGCCGACTACTTCGACGGCACCAAACCGGTGATCCTCACCCTCAACTACTACAAGTGTCCCATGCTCTGCGGTCTCCAGCTCAACGGGCTCCTCGACGGGCTCATGGATCTCGACTGGACCCCCGGGCAGGAGTTCGAGATCGTGACGGTGAGCATCAACCCGCTCGAGACCCCGGCTCTCGCCGCCGAGAAGAAACAGAACTACATCAAGAGGTACGAGCGCCCCTCGGCGGCGAAGGGGTGGCATTTCCTGACCGGACGTGAGCCCGAGATTCGGCAGCTCGCCTCGACCCTCGGCTTCGGCTACACCTATGACCGGGAGACCGGAGAGTACGCCCACGCGGCGGCGATCTTCGTCGGCACCCCGGACGGTCGGATCGCCCGCTACCTCTACGGCATCGAGTATCCGGAGAAGCGTCTGCGGCTCGCGTTGCTCGAGGCTTCCGCCGGCGAGATCGGCACCACCATCGATCAGATCATTCTCTACTGCTTCCACTACGATCCAGAGAGTCGACGATACTCGCCGGTCGCCATGAACATCATGCGGGTCGGCGGAACCGCGACGGCGTTGATTCTCGGATTGAGCCTCGGAGGGTACTGGCTCCGCGAGGCGCGCCGGCGAAAGAAAACCGACAGGGGGACTCCCACCACATGATATCCACCGGACTTCAACTTCTCGTGGCTGCGATCACAGCATCGCTGCCGGACGACGACGGTTCGTCGTTCTGGATGCCGCCCCAGGTCTCGACGGTGGCGCAGGGCGTGGATTGGCTGTTCAACTTCATCCTCGCCATCTCGGTCTTCTTCTTCCTGTTGATCGTGGTCGCGATGGTGATCTTCGTGATCAAGTATCGCCACCGCGAAGGTCAGGATGCCGAGCAGTCACCCAGCCACAATATGGCGTTGGAACTGACCTGGACGGGGATCCCGATGATTCTGGTCGTCGTGATCTTCATTTTCGGATTCAAGGGATTTCTGGATATGTCCACGGCCCCGTCCAATGCGTACGAGATCCTGGTCGAGGGTCAGAAGTGGAACTGGAGCTTCACCTATCCGAACGGGTATATCGACTCCGATCTCCACGTTCCGGTGGATCGCCCGATCCGCCTCGTCATGGGTTCGCAGGATGTGATTCACAGCCTCTACATCCCGGCCTTTCGGGTGAAGATGGACGTGGTGCCCGGCCGTTACTCCAAGGCCTGGTTCGAAGCCACCAAACCCGGCGAGTACGATCTCTTCTGCGCCGAGTACTGCGGCACGAGCCACTCGGACATGATCGCCCACGTCATCGTCCATCCGGTGGGGGAGTTCGAGACCTGGCTCGAAAAGGCCTCCAACTTCCTCGAGACCATGACCCCGGTGGATGCCGGACGAAAGCTCTTCCAGGTTCGCGGCTGCCAGCAGTGCCACTCGGTGGACGGCTCAGCCAAGACCGGCCCGACTCTGCTCGGGGTCTTTTCTCGTCAGCAAAACTTTGCTGACGGATCGACGATCACGATCGACGAGAACTATATCCGCCAATCAATCCTCGAACCCCAGGCTCGAGTCGTGGCCGGATACGAGCCCGTGATGCCCACCTATCAGGGCCGCCTCAGCGATCCCGAAATCATGGCGATCATCGAGTACTTCAAGTCCCTCGACGGGGCTTCCAGCGAGGAGTAGCAGCATGGCAGTCGATA
Organism: Thermoanaerobaculales bacterium; assembly: GCA_029287235.1. Taxonomy (GTDB): domain Bacteria; phylum Acidobacteriota; class Thermoanaerobaculia; order Thermoanaerobaculales; family Sulfomarinibacteraceae; genus JAHECW01. The sequence continues at coordinate 16,594 of JARFRM010000214.1, read as the reverse complement.
CCGCAAGCCTCGACGGCGCCGCCGTTGGGACCAGGAATCAGGAGAGTTATCTCACCCACGGCCGGGGGATCCTGTCCTGGCTCTTCACCCTCGACCACAAGCGCATCGGTGTGATGTACCTGGTGGCCATCACGGCCTCGTTCTTCCTCGGTGGCGTCTTCGCGCTCCTGGTGCGAACCGAGCTTCTGACTTCAGGCCCGACGATCATGACGGCGGACGCCTACAACAAGATGTTCACCCTCCACGGGGCGGTGATGATCTTCCTCTTCATCATCCCCGGCATCCCGGCGGCCATCGGGAACTTCGTCCTGCCGCTGATGCTCGGCGCCAAGGATGTCGCCCTGCCGCGTCTCAACCTGACCAGCTTCTGGTTCTGGATGATCGGCGCGGTCTTTGCGTTGGTCTCCATCATCGTCGGCGCGGTGGACACGGGCTGGACCTTCTACACACCCTACTCGACCACCACCGGGACGGCGGTCATCAGCATGACGCTGGGGGTCTTCATCCTCGGTTTCTCATCGATCTTCACCGGGCTCAACTTCATCGTCACCATCCACAAGATGCGGCCCGAGGGAATGACCTGGTTCAGGATGCCGCTGTTCCTCTGGGGGCTCTACTCCACGGCCATCATCCAGGTCCTCGCGACCCCGATCCTCGGGATCACTCTGTTGCTTCTGGTGGCGGAGCGCGCGCTCGGCGTCGGGATCTTCGACCCGACCCTGGGCGGCGACCCGGTGCTCTTCCAGCACTTCTTCTGGTTCTACTCCCACCCGGCGGTCTACATCATGATCCTGCCGGCCATGGGGGTGATCTCCGAGCTCGTGTCGGTCTTTTCCGGAAAGCACATCTTCGGCTACAAGTTCATCGCCTGGTCGTCCATCGCCATCGCCCTGCTCAGCTTTCTGGTCTGGGGTCACCACATGTTCACCTCGGGCCAGTCGGGGATCACCAACATGATCTTCTCTGCCCTGACCTTCTCGGTGGCGATCCCATCGGCGGTCAAGGTCTTCAACTGGCTGGCGACCATGTACAAGGGCTCGATTCGGCTGGCGACGCCGATGCTCTACGTCCTCAGCTTCCTCTTCCTCTTCGCCATCGGCGGTCTCACCGGACTCTTCCTCGGAGCGCTTTCCACCGACATCCACCTGCATGACACCTACTTCGTCGTCGCCCACTTCCACTACGTCATGTTCGGCGGAACGGTGATCGCCTTCCTCGGCGGCCTCCACTACTGGTGGCCGAAGATGTTCGGCAGGATGTACTCTGAGAAGTGGGGCCAGGTCTCGGCGCTGCTCATCTTCGTCGGGTTCAACCTGACCTTCTTCACCCAGTTCGTCATGGGCAGTCACGGCATGCCGCGGCGCTATTACAACTATGTCGAGGAGTTCACCACCCTCCACCAGGCCTCTTCGGTGGGATCGTACGTTCTCGCCCTCGGGTTCTTCATCATGGCCGGCTATCTCATCCACTCGCTTTTCCGCGGCAGGCCCGCCCCGAACAACCCGTGGGGCTCGGCCACCCTCGAGTGGGAGACGACATCGCCGCCGCAGTACAACAACTTCGACCACGAGTTCCTGGCCGGGGACCCGTATGATCTGAACTCGCTGCGCTACGACAAGGCCACCCAGGGATGGGTTCGCAAGGACCCGCAGTCCATCATTCTCGCGGAAGGCGGAGCGCACTGATGGCCGCGCACCACCACGAAGACGGCCACGACCCCAACCTGGCCCATCACTTCGAGTCGAAAGAGCAGCAGTTCCAATCGGCCAAGCTCGGGATGTGGCTCTTCCTGGCCACCGAGATCCTCTTCTTCGGTGGACTCCTCGTCGCCTACACCGTCTACCGGGGCAACCACCCGGAGGTCTTCGTTTTCGGCGCCCATTTCCTCGATACGGCCCTCGGCGCCCTCAACACGGTGGTCCTGATCTTCAGCTCATTCACCATTGCGTGGGCGGTTCGTGCAGCCCAGCTCAAGCAGATCAAGCTATTGAAGTGGTTGCTCATTGCGACCATGCTCTGCGCCTTCACCTTCATGGGCGTCAAGTACGTCGAGTACAGCGCCAAATGGAAACACGGGCTGCTTTGGGCCGGGAGCTACGACCCCCACGTCGACCACGAAGAAAGCCTCGAGGTCATCGCCGTCGAAGGAGAGATCCACACCTCCGCGGGCGATATCGAGATCCGCGAGATCGACGAGGTCCAGCAGGTGGGGGAGGGCGAGATCGTCGAGCCGGTCGCCGTTGAAGTCGAGATCGACCCGGCGCCTCAGGCCGACGACCCCGATCGATCGACCATCGCGCCTGCCGCTCAGGGTCCGACCGGTCTCGCCGGACCGGAATCACCCCTAGACCCGGATTCCATCCCGGTGGAACCGGCGAATGCACGGATATTCTTCTCGATCTACTTCCTGATGACCGGGCTCCACGGCATCCACGTCCTCGGCGGGATCGTCGCCATGCTGTGGCTGCTCAGGTGCCTTCGGCGCGGCGACTTCGATGGTGGTCACTTCACCAAGGTCGACATGGTCGCGCTCTATTGGCACGTGGTCGACATCATCTGGATCTATCTCTTCCTGCTGCTGTACTTGATTGACTAGGAGTAGATGTCATGAGCGAACACACTGAAAGCGGCGTCCACGTCGCATCCATGCGGTTGCTGGTCACCATCATGATCATCCTCATGTTCGGCACCTGGCTGACGGTGTCCGTGACCCACTTCGACTTCGGCGTCCTCAACATCTGGATCGGTCTCGCCATCGCCACCACCAAGGCGATTCTGGTCGGCCTCTATTTCATGCACCTGCGCTGGGACAAACCCTTCAACGCTTTTGTCTTTATTTCGGCCTTCGCGTTCCTGGCGCTCTTCGTCGGTTTTGCCTTGATGGATACCGGCCACTATCAGGACGTCATCATCCCGGGATGGCCGCTGAGCTGAGGGGGTGATCGTGGCGGGAGGCGAGCACCGCCGACTCGGCATGTGGCTCTTTCTGGCGTCGCTGACCATGCTCTTCGGCGGTTGCCTGGTGGGGTTCATCGTCATTCGGCTACAGGCCCCCGAATGGCCGCCGGCAGGGTCACCCGGATTGCCGGGAGCGTTCTGGCTCAGCACGGTGCTGCTGGTGCTGATCAGCGTTCTCCTGACGGCGGTCCAGAGGTCATTTCGCGACGGCTCCGGCGGCTCGTCGGCGCGTCTGCTGACCGTCACAGTCATCCTCGGCATCGCGTTCGTGCTGTCACAGGTTTCGGGCTGGGCCCGGTTGACCGCGGCCTCCCAGCTACCGCAGAACAACCTCTTTCTCTTTGGTGTCTATGTGCTCAGTTTCCTTCACGTGCTGCACGTCGTCGGCGGACTGGTGCCGCTGATCTGGGTGACCCTGAGGTCACGGCGGGGCCGCTACACCGCGGAGGACCATGAGGGGATCACCGTGGTCGCCATGTACTGGCACTTCCTCGGAGTCGTCTGGCTGGGAATCCTCGCCGTCCTTGTATTTTGAGGTCAACGGTTCTTCGCCAACGCGACGAAGACCACGCCGACGGCGACAATGACGACGGCCACCGCGATCATGGGGAACCGCGGATCCCATCCGCCCGCGAAGTTCCCTGCCACGAAGAGGCCGAGGAAGAGCACCCCGAGGATCACGGAAATCAGAATCGCCACGGTCTGCTGTGGGATTCCCCCCAACTCCTTTTTGAGCAGTTGGCGTGCGACGACGAAGGCCTGGGTCACATCCGTCCCCCCGATCCCCGGGTTTTCGGCGAGGTAGGCCCTGACCGTTGATGCGATTCTCTCTCCAAGATCCAGCGCCTGCGGTGAGGGTGGGGGAGTCTGGGTGGGGGTTGGGATGTACATCGGTCGCCTCCTTCATTGTGGGGAAATACGAAAACCCCCAGGTCACAGTTTCCCGCGCCCGCGTCCTTCGCGGGTTCCGTCTGGTGATTCTCAACCCCTGCGGTGTGATCTTCGCCGACGGATTCGAGTCCGGAGACACCGATTCGTGGTCGGGTACGTCGGAGTAGGAAACCATGACCCGGTCCTGAGGCGCACAGGTGGGCGTCTGAGCGCATGAGCGGGCGTTGCAGCGCATGAGCTGGTTCCGGCCCATCGGCAGCAAGCCCTCACCCTCTCACCGCAACCGCCGGAATTGCCGCCAGCCCCAACACCGCGAGCCCGAGGGCGGTGGCGGTCATTCCCACCCATGGGATGGCCACGGTGCCGATGGTCAGGGCGGCCAGCGCGGCGCCGATTTCGTCGGCGGCGAAGGCCAACCCGGCGCCCCGGCGGACCGAGCTGCCGCCCGCGAGCTCGCCAAGGCCGGGAAAGGCGAGGCCGGTGAGACACCCGCCAACGACGAGCAGGATCTGCACCACCGGGACCGGCGCCCACAACCCGACTCCGGCGGCGAGGAGCACCGACAACCCGACTCCGCCGCCGAGAATCCAGGGCAGCCATCGGGCGGGGCGGGTCGCCCGAACGCCGATCCAGCCGCCCACCGCGACCCCGGCCATGAAGAGACCTGTCAGGGCGCCGATCTCGGCGTAGACCGAGCCGCGGGTCGCCTGCCAGGTGGCGAGGAGCAGGAGCCACCAACCCATGGAGGCCGCGCCGACGAGCCCGGCGGCGGCGAGCGCCCGGGCGCGGCGATGGTTGGATGCGGCTGTGGCCAGGAGGATCGCCGCCAGCCCAACCACGAGCCAGAGCAGGAACCGCGGGCCTCGATCCTGGAGGTCGGCGAGGGCGCGGGCGAGCACCGGCAACGACCGGGCTTCGTGGAGACCCACCGCCATGGCGACCGCGCGCGGGTGGGTGATGGTGTTGGCGTCGGCGTCGGCGGCGCCGACGAAGTCCTCGAGCGAGGCCCGTCGGGTGGGATCGACGAGGAGCGCGATCATCTCCAACGGCAGCTCCGTCGACGGCCCGGGCCGGTCCCGGAGCCGACGGGCGAGCGCGTCGATCTCGAGGGTGAGGCGGGCGCCGGGCCCGGCTGCGACGACGGTGACGTGTTCGCCGGGAACCGCGGCGACCACCGGGAAGATCTCACGCAGCGTTGCAACGGTGCCTGCCAGGAGCTCCCCGGCGACTCCGCCGAGGTAGGTGTCGGACACCCCGACCCGGACGACGAGGATGCCCGCATCGTTCAGGGACGAGCGGCAGCGCCGGTAGAACTCGGCGGTGCGGGTTCGGTTGGCCCGCAGGGAAACCGGGTCGCCGTCGGCGAGGATGATCAGGTCGAGATCGCGTTCGCCCGCAACCGTCCGCACGGGGTCGAGCCGGGACGTCCGGACGGCCGGGTCACCGAGGGTGGCGTGAAAGTCGGAGCCGTACCAACGGCGCAGCAGGGGTGGCAATTCGGGATCGTTCTCCACCACCAGCAGCTCCTCGACGGGGTGGCGGATGAGGGCCTCGAGAGAGCCGTCGGCGGCGCAGCCCACGGCGAGCACCCGGCGTGGTTCCGGGTGCAGCAGCATTATGAGGTGGGCCTGAGGAACGGTCGAGTAGGGGTCGGGGTAACTGGCCACGAATCGGCCGTCGGTGTAGAGGGCCGTGGGCGGACCGGCGGACGCCTCGAACCGCTGGAGTCGGGTCTCGGCCCAGGCGGCGAGCTCGCCGGTGCGGCCGGCCCAGCGCCACCCGGCGCGGGCGAGACCCTCGTCGATCGGGATGGCCGCCGCTCCACAGGCGACTGCAAGACCGACGGCGAGCAGAGGGTGCACCCGCCAGAGGGAGAGCCCGGCGACGGCGGCGATGGCGATGAGCAGAGTTGCCACCGTGCCGAGAGGGGCGAGGGCAAAGCTGAATGCGGTTCCGCCGAGCAGCGCGCCGGTGGCCTCGAGGGCGTATGCCCGACCGGCCCCGGTCGGTCCGATCGCCCCCGCGAGGGTGGGGAAGGCGAACCCGCCGGACGCAGCGGCCGGGACCACCGCGGCGGCCCAGAGCCAGACGGCGTGCAGGGTGGTCATGGTTTCTCCGGGGGAGACGTCGACGACCGCCGGGGCCGCCCGGAGGAGGACCGTGCCGGCCGCGGCTAGGGCCAGGGCGAAGAGGGGCAGGTGGGTCGCGACCCGCGTGGTCCCGTGCAGCACGCCGACGCGGGCGCCGATCCCCATCCCGGCGAGCCACAGCGCCATCACCAGACCCCACGCCATCTCGGACCCACCCATGGCCGCCATTGCCTCACGGAGGAGGACGGACTGGGCGATGACCATTGAGACGCCGAGGAGAAAAGTGGTCGTCGCCGGCTTCGGGATCGTGGTGTTCACCGCGACCATTGTGAACGACGGGGTCCTCGGTTTGTCAAGGCAATCGTATTTTCCTTTCTTGGCCGATGGTTCGCAGCGAGCCATCGGCCAAGAAAGGAACCGAGTAACAAAAAGCCCCGGGCGGCGGCCCGGGGCTGGATTGCGATTAAAACCTCACCTATGCGAGGTCTTCCAAAAGTGCGGCCACGTGCTTGTAGAACTTGGCTACGGACGAGATCTGCACGCACTCCTCGGGCGAGTGGGCACCCTCGATCTGGGGTCCGATGGAGACCGCGTCCATTCCAGGCACCTTTTCGAGCAGGAGACCGCACTCGAGACCGGCGTGGATCGCCTTGATCTCGGGCTGCTCGCCGAAGACCCGCTCGTAGACATCCGCCGTTCGCTTGAGGATGGGGGACTCGGGGTTGGGTTTCCAGCCGGGATAGTGCTCGTCATAGCTGACGCTGGCGCCGGCCTGGCGGAAGGTCGAGGTCACCGAACGCCGCACCGCGAAGAGCGCGGGCATCACCGACGACCGGTGGGAGGTGACGAACTTGAGACCGTCCTCCTGGGTCTCCACAACGGCGAGATTGGTGGAGGTCTCCACCAGGCCGGGAACCTCTCGAGACATGCTCAGGACTCCGTGGGGAAGGCTGTCGAGCAGGCGGAGCAGCCGATCGCGGGCGTGAATGTTGAGGACTCGGCGGGTCGCTTCGTCATCATCCATCTCCTCGACCACGACCTCGAGGTCAGGATCGGTGGCGTCGAACTCTTCGTGAAAGTCGGTGGCGCACGCCGCTGCGACCCCGCGAAACTCATCGAGAGCGCCCTTGTCCAGACGACAGACCGCGAAGCACTCACGCGGGATGGCGTTGTGCTTCGAGCCGCCGTCGATGGAAACCACGTCGACATCGATCCCGGCATAGAGTGCCGCCTGGATGACCCTCGTCGCGAGCTTGATGGCGTTGCCGCGGTTCTCGATGATGTTGAGCCCCGAGTGGCCGCCGCGCAGGCCGCGAACCGCCAGTTTGACGGGAACCGACCCGAGCAGACCTCGGCGCCGCGACGCGCGCATGAATGCGTCGGTGTCGGCACCCCCGGCGCAGCCCATGTAGATCGCCCCGTCCTCCTCGGTGTCGAGGTTGAGCAAGATCTTACCGCTGAGGATGGACGGGTCGAGCATCTTGGCCCCGGTGAGACCGGTCTCCTCATCGACGGTGGCGAGGATCTCCAGTGGCCCGTGGACCACCTCGGGATCATCGGCGAAGGCCATGGCGGCCGCCAGCCCGATGCCGTTGTCGGCGCCGAGGGTCGTGCCTTTGGCTCGGACCCAGTCGTCATCCACCTCGACCTCGATGCCCTGGGTCATGAAGTCATGGTCGACATCCGAGTTTTTCTCGCAGACCATGTCCAGGTGGCCCTGGAGAATGATGGTTTCCGCGTTTTCGCGGCCCTCGGTTGCGGGCACGCTGATGACCATGGAACCGGCCTCGTCTTTGCGGACTTCGAAGCCGCGCTCGGACGCCCAATTTTCGACGTGCTCGGATATCTTTTCTTCGTGCTTGGACGGCCGGGGAATCTGCCGGATACCGTCGAAGTGTTGCCACAGGAGCCTGGGCTCCAGATCAAGCAACGGACTGCTCATAGTTGACCTCCTTGGTGCCGATCCGATGTCGGAAGGGCATTCTAGTTCAGTTTACCGTCAGGGCGCGCAGGATGTCGACCGCCGTCAGCGCCCCTCCGACCCTCAGACCATCCACCATCACCGTGACCGCGACGATTCGGCGATCGGGAGAAAGCTGTGGCGGGGTGAGCAGGGCATGGTCGAGGTCGGGAACGCTGTCGAGGCTGATGGGCGGTTCGCCGATGACGATGTCGAGTGCCGTGGCGAAGGCATCGCGAAGCTCGGGATCGTCCACCGGCTCCGCGAGCTCGATGGAAAGGTGAGCGAGATGGCCGTGGAAGCAGCCTGTGAGGGTTCGGGTCACGGCGAGGGGTACGTCGGGGATGACGTCGGCCGCCTCTTCAGTGAGGGCATCGGCATCGACCGCAACCTGGTTGAATGCGAGAATGTGGCCGTCGATGGGGCGGTCTACCGGGCCTCCCTGCATCCGCCGGCCGGCTTGTTCGACGAGGATTTCCAATGCTTCACGGCCGAAGCCCGACACCGGATCCACGGCGGCCACCGAGCCTCGAATCGGTTCGAACGACCTGATTGCCGCCACAACCGATGCCGTCGCCACCAGGGCCGGATAGGCGACCCGAAGTTGGGACCGGCCGGAGCCGACAGCGGTGGCGCCGACGGCGGCGGTGGTCAACTCGGCCAGACCGGAGAGCCGACCGACATCCACCAGCCTGATCTCGGGGTGCCGAACCAGCAGATCCTCGAGGTGGCGGGTGCGTTCGGTCTCGGTGTCCGTGGTCACGACGATGATGCCGGCATCGGCGATGTCCTCGGGTCCTGCGAGGGGTGGCACCAACGCCGGCTGCGCACCGAGTTCGGTAATCTGGACCTCGTCATCCATCGCGGTGTGACGGTAGTCGATCTCGAAAGCGAGATCAGGTGCGTCATCGAGGCAGCGGGTGAGCTCGCGTCCGATCAGGGTCAGCGGATCAACGATCAGGATCTTGGATGACATCGTCGCTCCCAGTTTTCTTCGCCGGAGACGGACCGCTGTCTTTCCGCCGCATTCGGCGAGTGAGCAGACCGAACGGTGCGGAGAGAATATAGACCGCGGCAATCACCGAAAGAAGTCGAGGGTCGAGGGTGATCAATGAGAACACCAACGCGATGGTGAAGAGGGTCGGCGCCGGCCACTGGCGTCTCATGTTGAGGTCTTTGAACGATCGGTAGGGAAGGTTGGACACCATGAGAAGGGCGAGACTGAAGACCACCGCCACCACCACCGGGATGAAGGTGGGGTGTTGAACCGGGGTCGGCGACAGCAGAACCATCATCGCCACGGCGCCTGCGCCCGCCGGGCTGGGCAGACCGGAAAAGTCGTGGGCGTCGTGGGCGGACACGTTGAAGCGCGCGAGTCGGATCGACACTGCCACGAGGAAGAGGAAGGCCACGGCCATTCCCGCACGAGGAATCTGCCACAGACCCCACTGGAACGCCAGGAGAGAGGGAGCCACGCCGAAGGAGACGACATCCGCGAGGGAGTCGTAGGCCTCGCCGAACGAGGTCGTGGCGCCGGTCATCCGGGCAATCCTTCCGTCGAGGATGTCGGCGATGATCGCGATCAGGATCAACAGCGCTGCGCGTTCGAAGTGACCGCGACCGGGTTCGAAGTGGCCGCGGCTCGATTCGATGACGGAGAGAAAACCGCAGAACATATTCGCCACGGTGAAGAGCGATGGAATCAGGTAGATCCCCTTGCGGAACCGCTTCGTGTCCCGGGGACGGCGAGAGACCGGACGTCTCACGATTCCGCGGAGCGACCGAGAATCGCCATGGGGGACTCGCCGGCGCGGACACGGTCGCCCACCCGGACCAGGACCTGTGCGTTGTCGGGCAGGAAGATATCCACCCGTGATCCGTAGCGGATCAGGCCGATGCGGTCGCCCCGGTTCACGGTGTCGCCCGGATGGTGGTCGAAAACGATCCGGCGTGCCACCAGACCGGCAATCTGCTTGAGAGCGATCCGACCGAGGTTACCTTCCCAGACCGAGAGATTCTGCTCGTTCTCGAGAGAGGCCTTTTCTTTGAAGGCGGAAATCTTTCGGCCTTTGTTGTACTGGTAGTCCACGAGTTCGCCGTCCGCCGGGGCACGGTTGACGTGGACATCGAAGACCGACATGAAGACGCTGATCTGCCGTGGGAGACCGCGTGCGGCGAGATCATCCGGGGCGCTTCCGACGACGATGACCTTCCCGTCCGCGGGGGAGCAGGCGACGTCCGCGCTGTGATCGCAGTGGCGATCCGGGTTTCTGAAGAAGTACAGGGCGAAGAGACCGAGAACGACAAGAGGCCAGCCGAGCCACGACCAACCCAAGAACAGGGCGCCGCCACCGAGCCCGAGCGGAACCCAGACAAAGGGCCAACCTTCCGGAGCGATCATCGAGGTCCGATCAGACCTGGTTCAGGAGGCGGCTCGACGCAGGTTCGCCATCTGGTCTTTGATCTGCAGCTTGAGCTTTTTGAGGCGTTTCTCCTCCAACTCTTCGTTGGGAGTCAGCCACGCCTTTTGCTTCAGTTCCTCGAGTCGCTTTTCGTATTCTCGGTGGCTCGCCTGAAGCTCGTCAAATCCTGGTGACACCTGCTCGAGCTGCTCGTGATTCGAGGTCATCCATTTCCTCCTCGTTGTCCGGGGGTCCGTCTGCGACGGGGATGCGACGCGACTGTGGGTGTGAATCGCTGCATTCACACCCATCGTAACACGCAAGATGCCGCCCACGTTCCCGTCCTCAGAAGTTGACCCCGAACCCTCCCGAGATCTCATAGCCCGAAAGGTCCAGCTTCCCGAAACCGGAAAAGTCGTCCCCGAGCTCGTCGGAGGCCCAGCGATAGCGGCCTTCGGCGAAGAAGCTCCAGCGTGGGCTCAAGGGAAAATCGACCCCGACCAGGCCGAATGCCTCGAAGGTGTTCCCGCGGGCACCGTACCACGCCCAGAACACCGGCTGGTCGGGAGCCCCGAAGTCGATGAAATATCCCTCATCGGTCAAGGTCCACCACAAGAATCCGCCGCCGATGCCGGCATAGGGCCGGATACCCGTGCTGCCGAACCGGTAGACAAAGGCGGCGGTCAGATCCGAGAATTCGAGTCCGGTGGTGTGACGGATGTCGCTGCCGTCGTCCGCAACCCAGTCTTCGTACGCGCTGGTCGTCTTGCCGGAGAAATAGCTGAAGCCGAAGAGAACCGAGGTGTGGCGTCCGGTCCGCCAGAGGTAGTCCATGCCCCCGATAAAGTCCTGCAGATCGGATGGTCGTCCGGTGAATCCTTCAAAGACGCTGTCCCAACCGTCCGATCCGCCCGCCGGTTCGAAGATCCCGAGGCGGAAACGAAGCTGACCCATGGGTTCGTAGTGGCGCTGCCATTGAGCTTCGGCGTCGGCGCCGATGACGAGCAGCAGAGTCGCGAGAACGATGGTGCGCGTGATGTGTCGAAGCATCGGGACCTCCGTGCGGGTTCACGGAGGACCTACGCAACATCGATGCCACTGAAAAGGAAGTCGACAGTTGACAGTCGACAGTCAACAGTTCCTTCGCAACACCTTCGGGCAATTGCCGATGCGTTGAACTGTCAACTGTCGACTGTCAACCGTCAACTGAGCCTCTTGCAAAAATCCTGGATTGCGGTTTGTAGCGCCGATCTCCAGATCGGCGTCGATCGCTTCGATGCCTACCTGGACGCCCATCTGGAGATGGGCGCTACAAATTCGTCTCGGTACCGGATGGCCGGATGGTCGAATTTTGCGGGGGGCTCAACCGTCGACTGTCGACCGCGCCCCAGCTGGGGCAAAGTCAAAGTTTCCGAGTGGGTTTAGATGGAACTGTCAACTGTCAACTGTCGACTGTCAACTGTCGCCTTTCAACTGCGCCCTCCCTGACCTCTATCGAGGACGCCGGTCTCCGTCGTGCTACAGTCATCGACCACTTTGAGACCGTGCGCATCGGTGTCGAAATGTCCGTGGAGGGCCGCCATGATTGATGTCATCGAACACGGCAGGATTCGTGAACTGAAGCTCGCGAGACCGCCGGCGAATGCTCTGAGTCCCGAGCTCTTGGAAGAGCTTCAGGCCCAGGTCGCCTCGGCTCCTGCCGATGGTGTCGGAGCGTTGGTGTTGTCAGGGTCGGAGGGGCTCTTCACCGGCGGCCTCGACGTGCCGCTCCTTCTGAAGTTGGACCGTGGAGAGCTGCTGGATGCGCTCGAGCTCTTCTTCGGCGCGATGGAGGCGCTGGCAACTTCCGAACTTCCCATTGCTGTCGCCATCACCGGGCACAGCCCGGCAGGGGGAGCCGTTCTCGCACTCTTTTGCGATTGGCGGGTGATGGCCGAGGGTCCCTACGTCATCGGTCTCAACGAGGTGCGGATCGGCATCCCCGTTCCCGTCATCGTCGCCGACGCCCTGACCCGTGTGGTTGGGCGGCGGCACGCGGAAGCGCTCTGCCAGACCGGTCGCCTCTTGGCGCCGACCGAAGCGATGGAGATCGGCCTCGTGGATCAGATCGCCCCGTTGGACCAGGTGGTTTCAGCGGCCGTCGAGTGGTGCAGCAAGCTCACCGAGCTTCCGCCGCATGCTCTGCGCGGCACCCGCCGGACCGTGCGGAGCGACCTCATCGAGGTCGTCCACCGCTCCAGGTCGCAGGATGTTGAAGCGATGGCACGGGAGTGGTTCCGACCCGAGGTTCAGGGTCCGCTCCGCAAGCTCGCCGAACGGCTCGCGAGCAAGTAGGCCGCGATCTGTCGCGTCGCCATGCGGCGTGTTTTCTCGATTCGGCCGGTGCTACAATCGGCCGGTCCGTCAGCGTCAAACAATGGAGGCATCGCCGTGAAAATCCCGTCTCTCATATTGAAACAGCTCTACACTTTCGGAAGTCTCGAAAATGAAGATGATGGTGTCCGTTTCAGCCTCAAGAACCGTCTCAGCGACGCGGTGCTGACGAGGGTCAATGGGATCAAGATCGACGGCGAGGCCCTCACTCTGGGGGATGTGGTTTTCGACCTGGGTCACGAATCCGTCGTTTCGCCCTCCGAAGTGACATCGGACAATCCGGTGGAGTTTCCGCTCGCGAAGATCATGACTGTGGTTTGGAAGGGCGCCTCGCTCGACATCGGCAAGCACAGTCTCACCATCGATTTCGAAACCACACCCTTCGGGAAACTCTCGTTCAAGGTCAAGGACTCCATCCGCGAGCACAAGGAAGAACGGATCACGGTTCCCTATGACAAGGAGGACAACTACTCCGACGAGATCATCCGCACGCGGCGGGATTTTCTGACCTCGTTTTCCGGCGCGAAGCCGGATCACCTCTACAAGCAATCGTTCGACCCGTCCACCACCGAGGGAAATATCGAGAACTTCATCGGAGTCGCCCAGATTCCCATTGGTCTCGCCGGTCCCGTTATGGTCAACGGCGAGTACGCCAAGGGTGAGTTCGTGATCCCGATGGCGACCACCGAGGGCACCCTCGTGGCGTCGTACAACCGGGGCATGAAGGTCCTGAATCTGTCCGGCGGCGTGACCGCCACTGTCTCCGACGATCGGATGCAACGTGCGCCGGTCTTCATCTTCGACTCGGCTCGGGAGGCTCGTGACTTCCGCGGGTGGGTGGCGGAGAACATGGACGAGATCCGGCGCGCCGCGGAGGCGACCTCGAGCGTCGCCAAGCTCCTCGACATCGACATCTTTCTGTCCAACAAGTTCGCGTATCTGCGTTTCAACTACGCCACCGGAGATGCTGCCGGTCAGAACATGGTCGGGCGCGCGACCTTTGCCGCCTGCTCGTGGATGCTCGACAACATCGACACCGTGCGTTCGTTCTACCTCGAGTCGAACCTCGCCACCGACAAGAAACACTCCCAGATCAACATCATGCGGACCCGTGGGAAGCGCGTCACCGCCGAAGCGGTGATTCCGCGCGATGTTCTGGTGCAGCACATGCGGGTGGAGCCGCGGAGCCTGCATTACCACTCCCAGGTCTCCAACGTCGGCGCCTTCATCTCCGGGGCGAACAACAACGGCGCCCACTCACCAAACGGGATCACCGCCATGTTCATCGCCACCGGACAGGATGTGGCAAACGTCGCCGAATCGTGCTCGGGGATCGTCTACACCGAGCTGACACCCGATGAAGATCTCTATATCTCCATCACCATCCCGTCGCTGATCGTGGCGACCTACGGAGGCGGCGTCGGTCTGCCGACGCAACGGGAGTGTCTCGAGATCCTCGGGTGCTGGGGGCGGGACAGGGTCCGCAAGCTCGCCGAGATCGTCGGGGCGGTCGTGCTTGCCGGTGAGATTTCGCTGGCGTCGGCGATTTCGTCCCTCGACTGGGTCTCGTCGCACGAGAAGTACGGTCGAAACCGATAGTGAACGGGGTCCTCTGATGGAGGAAACCCCGGCACCGGGGCCCGACGGACGAGCGGTCGACGGCGGCGACCGGCGACGGCGGCCGCGCCGGAACTACATCAACATCCCGGATCTCGCGCGTCGCGGGCGCACGACACTGCGCCACATTTCCGCGCTGGTCTTCGGTGGCTTCGTCGCTATGGTGGACGCCGCCCGTGCCAGGGGCGCCACCGGGCTCTTCTATCGCTCTCGGGCGTTTGCCGCCTTTTTCATCCGACCCTTTCTCGACCGTGAAATCCGCGATCTTCCGTATCCGGAGCAGCTCCGAAGGCGACTTGAGATCCTCGGACCCACCTATGTCAAGCTCGGCCAGATCCTGAGCTTGCGCAAGGATCTGTTGCCCGATGTCGTGACCGATGAGCTGCGCAACCTGCTTTCAGATCTCCCACCGGTGGATTTCGAGGAAATCCGCATCGTCATCGAGGACGATCTCGGCCGCTCCGTTGAGGAGATCTTTGCCTCCGTCAACGAGGTGCCGCTGGGTTCGGCGTCCATCGCCCAGAGCCACCGCGCGCGGTTGAGGTCCGGCGAGGACGTGATCCTCAAGGTGGTCAAACCGGGTATTCGGGAGCTCATCTACCGTGATTCGGCTCTGCTGCGCAGCACCGCTCGCTTTCTCCAACTCATCATCCCCAGATACCAGCCCAAGAACGTGATCGACGAGTTCTGCGAGTACACGGTGCGCGAGGTCGAGATGCGTCTCGAGGCGGAGAACGCAGAGACCTTTGCCGCAAATTTCTCCGACATCCCTGATGTTGTCTTTCCCGCGATCTACCGTGAGTACTCGGCGAACAACGTGCTCTGCATGGAGTTCCTGGACGGCGTTCGACCGGATGATCCCGCGATTCTCAACCTCCCCATCGCCGAGAGACAGACGATGATCGACCTGGGGGCTTCGGCCATCATCCGGATGCTCTATCAGGACGGATACTTCCACGCCGATCTCCACCCGGCGAATCTGCTCGCCCTGCCGGGGCCCAAGGTGGGTTTCATCGACCTGGGAATGGTGGGCCACTTCGACCCCGAGCTCCGGCACAACCTCCTCCACCTCTTCTATTCCCTGGTCATGGAGGACTTCGAACGTGCTTCCCGGTACCTGGCTGCGGTGTCGAGGACCGGGGAGCGTTCCGACGTCCTCGGCTTCCGGACGGCTGTCAAAGAGGTGGCGCGGCGGTGGCGCAGACGGGCGACTTTCGTCGACTTCTCGCTGGCCATGCTCATGCTCGAGTGCATTCAGATGGGAGCCCGCTACCGGCTCTACTTTCCAGTCGAGATGGTGCTGATGGTGAAGGCCCTCATCACCTACGAAGGGGTCGGCTATCTCCTCGATCCGGACTTCAACGTGGCCGAAGTCTCCAGGCGTCACGTCGGCCGGATCTTTCGTCTCGAGTTCTCGCCGATCCGTTTGCTTCGCGAAGGGGTCCGGGCCGCCCCCGACATCTTCGACGCCTTTTCAAAGATGCCGTTGCTCGTTTCCGAAGGCCTCAGCGTGCTCGAAGAACGGTCTCGCCAACAGGAGCAGAAGCCCCTGACCGGCACCCGGGCCACGATTCTCGGCGGCGCCTGCCTCGTGTCCGGTTCGATCCTCATGGCCTTCGACGGTCCCTGGGCGGTGTCGCTGATCCTGGTGGTCCTGGGGTTGCTCCTGCCGCTGCGCCGGGGGCATTGAACTCACCCGGCAGGGGCCGCCTCATTTCTGCCACATTCTGCCTCGATGTGTCCACGATTCGGCTCCATCACCGCCCACCGGAGAGTTTGAAATGGGTCGTGGCGAACCCGGACTCAGGGTCGGGGCTACCATCATGACGCCGTTTGAGTTACCATCCGTTGGAGCAATGCAGGGGGGCACGGTGAGAGACGCAGAACAGACCGAGGTTTCGAGAGGTTACGAGGTTCTTTTGCCGGTGGCTGTCGGCGGGGTCTTCCTGGTCGTTCTGATCGTCGGCGCACTCGTAGGATAGGCCGTCAGCTCTCGACATTCCGCAGGCTAGCCCGACCTTCTCACCAATTTCCTACTGCGTCCGACGATGCACAGCACCCAGCTGTGATTTCTCATCTCCGGGTGCTCAACGTACTGCAGAGTACGCCTCCGCGCCAGAAGATGAGTAATCCCTGCTGTGCACAGCTCCTCGACGCCCTCGTGACGAAAATTGGTGAGAAGGTCGGGCTAGAAATCGCAGACATAGTCCCAGTCGCGAATCAGCTCGAGCGACTCACCATCCTCAAAATTCAGGTCGACCACCGCGGACGAGACTCTCGGCTGAATCTTCGCAACATAGACG
>JARFRM010000189.1 GCA_029287235.1 Thermoanaerobaculales bacterium | reverse complement strand
GAGCTTCTTCGGCAGGCTGCCCAACTCCGCGCCTTCGGTCTTGCCGCCGTGGGCGTCGCCGCCGGCGTCGCCGGACTTCCGGGCCTTGAGGAAGTCCATCAAGGCGTAGGCCCCGAGCCCACCGAGCATGATCGAGTAGATGGTGGTGATGAAGGCGTCCGACAGAACAGGGTTGATCTCATACAGGGTGCGATTGATGATCCCCCCCACCAACGCGCCGCCGATGGCTCCGATGAGGAACGTCATGGCCAACGGCACGGAGACATTGCCGAGCTTGCGGTGAATGACCGATCCCATGATGGCCTTGGCGAAGATGTGGAAGAGATCGGTGCCCACCGCCAGGATGCCCTTGATCCCGGCCGACATGAGGGCCGGGGCGATGATGAATCCACCCCCGGCGCCGATGCAACCGGTGATGAGACCGGCGCAGAGCCCGATGAGGATCGATGCGATGAAGATGCTCGTTGAGTAGAAGGCGGGGCTGTAGGCCTTCTTTCCGCCGAGGACATCGGGCAGGGTGTCGCCTGCGGCTGCGGCCTGCTCCGCGACCTGTGCCGCCACCGCCGGCCCGAAAACAAAGATCGGCAGCAGCAGGAGCAGAAGAATGACGATACGTTTGGGATCTCCCAGAATCCGCCGCGAGGTGTCGAGCTCCCAGGCCGCATGTGCCTGAGCCGCCGAGGTCATGAACCTCCCCCAAGTGTCAAAAAACTTCACGCTGTCTCCCTCCGTAAAACCGCGGTGAACGCACACCGCGTTGATGATCGTGGTCCGGGGCAACGACCGAAGAGATGATGTTCCATGAAATCAAGGTGTTTCCGAGGCCAACGCGGCCGAGATCGTCTCGACCAGGCGCTTGAGACCTACGGGCTTGATCAGATAGTCGAACGCGCCCTGGGAAATCCCGTCACGAGCCGCACGTTCCGATCCATGACCGGTGAGCATGATCACCCGCAGGGACGGGTCCATTTTCTTGAAGATCTTCAGCACCTCGATACCGTCCATGTCTTCCATCTTCAGA
Source organism: Thermoanaerobaculales bacterium (assembly GCA_029287235.1). Taxonomy (GTDB): domain Bacteria; phylum Acidobacteriota; class Thermoanaerobaculia; order Thermoanaerobaculales; family Sulfomarinibacteraceae; genus JAHECW01. The sequence goes on along the minus strand of JARFRM010000189.1, from coordinate 4,922 downwards.
TCCACAACGGCGAGATCGAACTCCCACTGCCGCAGCGCCCGAATGGCCTCGGTTCCGCTGCTCGCGGTGGTGACTCTGTATCCGCGGCGGGTCAGCCGCTTGGAAAGCACTTCCAGATAGCCGATCTCGTCATCGACGAGAAGCAGCCGCACAGGTTCGGTAGGTACCGTCATCGCGATCGACTCAGTCACCCCGGCGCAACGAAATCATAGTTGCTCGGGCTTCGAGGATCTTGTCCTCGTGGTCGCGTTTCTTGGTTGCGGCTTCGTTCAGCTTGGTCATGAGCACCCCGAGATCACAGGGTTTCATCAGGTAATCGAAGGCGCCGTGCTTCATGCCTTCGATGGCTGACTCCACCGTGGCGTGGCCGGTCAGCATGATGACCTCGACAAGGGGGTGTTCCTCCTTGATGGCGGCCAGGGTCTCGAGCCCGTCCATGCCCGGCATCTTGACATCGAGAATGACCACGTCGGTCCGTGTCGCTTCGCCACCGGACAGGGCATCCAGGGCTTCCTGGCCGCTGTAGGCGAAGTTCACCCTGACTCCTCGTTTGACGAGGCGCTTGACGAGGGTTTCGACGAACTGGACCTCATCGTCGACGACGAGGACTGATGGCTCGATCATAGGATTTCTCTTTCGTTGTTGGGGCCGGTTGACTGAATGTCGTCGGGGGATTTCCGCGGGAATGACACGGTGAACGTGGTTCCCTTTTCGATCTCACTCTCCACCGTGATGCTGCCGCCCGCCTTCTCGACAATGCCGTAGCAGATGGAGAGACCGAGCCCGGTGCCCTGGCCGACGGGTTTGGTTGTGAAGAATGGATCGAAGATCCGCGCGAGGTTGGCCTCGGGGATCCCCTTGCCGGTGTCGCGGACCTTTAGGACCACGGCATCGCCCTCGGTCCGGGTCACGACGGTGACCGTTCCACCGGGCCGCTCGATCGCGTCGACCGCGTTGTTGACCAGGTTGAGCAGCACCTGTTGGATTTCGGTCGGCGAGGCCTGAATCGAGGGAAGATCCGGACTCAGCTCGGTGAGGATCTGGACATTGGCATAGCGGGTTTTCTGAGACGTCAGGCCGATGACCTCGTCGACGATGTCGTTGAGCACCACAGCCCGCACCGAAGGGTCGGTCTTGCGGGCGAAGCTCAGGAGCTTGTAGGTGATTTCCTTGCAACGATCGCCCTGGGTTCGGATCTGACCGACGGCGCGGTTGATCTCCACCAGGTTCTCCTCCGAGGTAGGGTCGTCGTCGTGCAGGAGATCGTCGATCCATCCCGCTTCCTGGACCATGATCGCCACCGGGTTGTTGATCTCGTGGGCGATGCCGGCGGCGAGCTCTCCGATGGATGCGAGACGACCGGTTTCGATGACCTGGTGGGTCATGACGGTTCGTTCGAGATCGGCCGCGGCGAGCTGGGAGGCGAGATTTCTGGAGACGAAGAAGCTGACGGTGAGGGCGCCGACCGCAACAATGAGAAGGGCGATGGTCGCCAGTCGGACGACCCGCCGAACCGCCTCGAGCGCGTCGGCCGTCTCCTGCTGGTAGCAGAGCAGCCATCTTCCCTGTTTGAGGGGCGCAAAGGTGAAGATCGACGAGTGGCCGAGACGATTCTCACCATCGACGACGTGGATCCGGTCCGAGCGAATCCGACCATCGAGAATATCCGCATAGGGATGGTGGTTGAGCGACACATCGAAGCGTGGACTGGTCTGGAATTTCCCGTCGCGGCTGATGATGAAGGCAAAACCGGTGTCACCGATCCGGATGCCCTCCACCAGAGCGTTGAAAGCCTCGAAATCAATAGTGGCTTTGAGGACAAAGACCTCGTCGCCGAACCTCCGCTGAGTGGAGATGATGAAGTGAGGAGAGCCCCTCAGCCCGGCAAAGACTTCGCTGACATAGCTCTCGTTGGCGAATGCCTGCTCGAACCAATCGGCGGATGAGTAGTCCGCCATCTCGAGATTGAAAGGCCCGGCGTAGGCTACCTGGGTGCCCTCTTGGTTGACCAGGCCGAGATCGACAAAAGCGCCGTGGTACTCCTCGCGCATGATGTTGAGTACCTGACGGAGGAAATCGGCGTCGCCCAGACGCTCGAGGGGATGCTCCCGGGTGATGACCCGAACATCGCTGAGGCGGTCGTTGATAAAGGAATCGATGATGAAGCTGTGGCGTTCGATCATCACCGAGAGCTCGTTCTCGACCTTGTTCTTGTACACCTTCTGGAACTGGTGCAGATTGATCGCTCCGGTGATCACGAGTGGCGCGAGGACGATCAGGGCCAGCCCTATGACCACTGATCGGACCCTGGTCTTCGGCGTGTTCGGGCGGTCGGCGGTGTCGGACGTTGTCATGGCGGCGGGGCCCCCTCCTGAACCACGTCTGGCCGGAACGCAAACCTCATACCAGACGGGTCAGTTTCACCAATATGAGGTCTCCTCATACAACACCTGGGCATTGTACCGCTACGCGCCTTATCAGACGAAGCGGAGAAAGGTCTGGGATGTCGGTTTTTGATCGCGACGTTTCCGGAATTTCCGACGCCCGCGGATTCTCGGAGTCCGTGTCTGCTTTTTTTGACGGACTTGGTTCGTCGCGACCCGCAGAGCGGTTGTTTCTCCGGCCCGTCGAGCGCGCGTCGATCGCGGTGAACGAGGGGTGTTGAATCCATGGGTCGAGCCGGGCGCCGGCGCCCATCACTCTGCTCGCCGGGAATGCCGAGCGATGGACACCCACTCCTTGGATTCCGGGTGGTAGGCCTTGATGGTTCCGGTGTGAAGGTCATAGAGCCAGCCGTGGATGGTCAACGTGCCCGAACGCTCACCGCCGGCCACGCAGGGGTAGGTCCGGAGATTGTCGAACTGGATGAGCACGTTGGTCTTGATGGTTTCGAGGTAGAGATCTTCCTCGGCAACCCCGGAGGCGAGCGCCTGCTCGCGCGCCGGACGCGCGAGATCGAGCCACGACGTGATGTGTGGTTGCACGTCGGGATCGGGCTCGGCCGCGAGCGCGGCGATGCCGCCGCACTCCGTGTGGCCGCAGACAACGATGTGGTCGACGCCGAGATGAATCACCGCGTACTCGATGGCGGCGCCGGTGGCACAGGCCGCCGAAGTGGCGGGGGGCACCACATTGGCGATGTTGCGGAGATCGAAGAGCTCACCCGGTTCGGCACCGGTGATGAGCTCGGGCACGACCCGCGAGTCCGAGCAGCCGATCCACATGACCTTTGGGTCCTGACCTTCGTCGGCCAGCCGATCGAAGACCTCGTGGTCGGATTTGTACTTCTCCCTGAATTTTCGGTATCCGTCAATCAAACTCGGAGTCGGCATGCTTCCTCCGTCAAGGTGTGGGGATGGAGACCTGCATCCCCATCACCGGCCAGATGAAGATCACGAAGATCGTCACGACGACCATCAGAATGAGGCTTGCCGGTATCCCAGCCTTGAAGAACTCACCGGACGTGAACTGCTTGCTCTCATACGCGATGGCGTTGGGCGCCGCACCCACCAGAAGGAGGAACGGCATTCCGGCGGCGACCAGAGCGCCGAAGAGGATCACCTCACCACCCACTCCGAGATAGGGCGCGATCTTGAGAGCCACCGGAAGACAGATTGCGATGGCCGCCACGTTCATGATCAAGTTCGTCATGATCAGGACGAAGAAGGTCACCCCGATGATGAAGACCGTGGCCGGCGCCGTCTTGAGCAGACCCACGGCATTGATGGCCATCCAGTCGGCGGCCCCGGTCTGGACCAGACAGTAGCCGAGGCTCATGGCGCCGCCGAAGAGCAGGATGATATTCCACGGGACATCCTCGAGGTCCTTGATGTCGAGGATCTTGAAGACGAAGAAGAGCAGCGTCGCGAGCATGATGATGCCGGATTTGTCGATGGCCTTGAGGGCGGGGATGAAGGATCGCAGACTCATGGTCCCGACCGCGGTCACGACGATCGTTGCCGCGAGGATCTCCTTGACGGTGATCCGCCCGAGCTGGGCGTAGAGAGACTGGGCGCGCTCTCGCAGCCCCGGGATCGAGGCCCGCTCGGGTTTGTAGTAGAGCATGAAGAAACCCCACAGGACAAAGACCATGACCCAGCCGATGGGAAACATGTACCAACTGAGCTCGAAAAAGGTCACGTCCTTACCGGTGATCTCCTTGTAGAAACCGAGGGCGACCGCGCCGCGGGCGGCGCCGAGGAGGGTGATGATGCTGCCGGCGCCGGCGACATAGGCCATGCCCATGAAGAGGCCCTTGCCGAACTTGGTCGGTTCGTCGCCCTCGTCGTAGAGGCGGTAGATCGCGACCAGTAGTGGGAAAATCGTCGCCGCCACCGCAGTGTGGGCCATGACGAGGGTGAGCACTGCGGTCATGACGAAACAACCGAGATAGATCATGCTGGTCTTCTCGCCGACGATCGCCAGCATCTTGTAGGCCAGGCGCTTTGTCAGCCCGGTCTTGGTGAAGACCATCCCGATGACGATGGAGCCGAAGATGAACCACACCGAGGGGTGGAAGAACTCCTTCATGGCGAGCTCGGGTCCTCCGATGGGATCGGTCTCACCGACGAAGAACTTGTCCGGACGAATCAGAAAAAGCGCCTGGGTTACCGCGATCGCGATGCTGGTGACACCGATGGGCACCACCTCGAAAACCCACCAGACGGCGGCGAGAAGGAAGAGCGCCAGCGCCGCCTTACCCTGTTCCGACAGCGTGAAAGACTCACCCATGGGGTCGATGGCGGCGGGCCAGGGCGGCGAGAGATAGACGGCGAAGAACAGACCGAGACCGAGGAGGAGGAAGAAGAGCCTTCTGGTGTCGATGGGGGTGGAGGGCTTTTTGAACAGGCTGGGGCCTGATTTTCCGCCCCGGGTCGCGGTGGTGGCGGCGGGGTCAGTCATTGTCGCCGCCTTCTTGGGGA
>JARFRM010000084.1 GCA_029287235.1 Thermoanaerobaculales bacterium | reverse complement strand
ACCCAGCTGTTGCCCGACGACACGATGGCCCGCAGCGCGGTGGGGGCGGTGTAGAAGATGTTGACCCCGAGGTCGTCCACCACCCGCCAGTAGCGGTCGGGCTCCGGATAGGTCGGCAGCGACTCGAACATGACCGTCGTGGCGCCGTTGGCCAACGGCCCGTAGATGATGTAGCTGTGGCCGGTGATCCAGCCGATGTCGGCGGCGCAGAAGTAGATGTCGCCGGGGTGGACGTCGAAGACCAGCTCGTGGGTCATGGCGGCGTAGACCATGTAGCCGCCGGTGGTGTGGAGCACGCCCTTGGGTTTGCCTGTCGATCCCGAGGTGTAGAGGATGAAGAGCGGGTCCTCGGCGCCCATCCACTCGAAGGTGCAGGTCGAACGCTGCTTGCGGCACTCCTCGTCGAGCCAGTGATCGCGGCCCGCCTTCATGGCGACGTCCTTGTCGGTGCGCCGGGCGACGAGAACGGTCTCGACCACATCGAGGCCGTCCACCGCGCGGTCGACGGTCTCCTTGAGCCTGAGATGTTTGCCGCCGCGCAGACCCTCGTTGGCGGTGACGACGACCCGGGCGCCGGCGTCGAGAATCCGGTCGCGGATGGACTCGGCCGAAAAGCCGCCGAAGATGATCGAGTGGACCGCCCCGATCCGGGCGCAGGCGAGCATGGTGTAGGCGAGCTCGGGGATCATCGGCATGTAGAGGCAGATCCGGTCGCCGCGGCGGACGCCGTGGTAGCGGAGCACGTTGGCCACCCGGCTGACCTCGTGTTTGAGCTTGCGGTAGGAGATGTGCTCGTACTCACCCGGTTCGTCCTTGACCCAGATGATGGCGTCCTGGTCGCCTCGGGTGGCCAGGTGGCGGTCGACGCAGTTGTAGCAGGCGTTGAGCCGGCCGCCGAGATACCAGCCGAAATCGACGTTGTCGTAGTCGTGGTCGAAGACCTCGTTGTAGGGGTGGAACCAGGTCAGACGTTCGGCCTGCTTGCCCCAGAAGGTCTCGGGGTCGTCGAGGGAGAGCCGGTAGAGCCGTTCGTACTCGTCCATGGAGTCGATATGCGCGTTCTCGACGATGTGCGGTTTGGGGGGATAGGCATCATTGTGGTCGGTCATCGGTTTCTCCCGGTTGATGTGGTCGGTTGATTCGCGTCACCGCGACGAGGTCCCTAAAGATCGTTGAATCACCATATCAGTAAACAGCGCTGTTAACCTGCCGCGGTGTGGCATCCCCTACGTCAGATCGCTCAAGGTACGGGCGTCGAGGCGGTTCCTCAACGCGAGAAAGAGCTCGGCCGTGGCGAGGGCATCGGCGAGCGCATGATGGGCGCAGTGCCCCGGAAGACCCAACGCCTTCCGTGCGCCGTCGAGCCCGCGCGGGAGAGCCGGCGGATAGGGCTCGAGACGCTCCATGCGGAGCTCGAGCCGGCCGAGAAGACGAACGGTGTCGACCACCCGTGGGGCCGGCCACCGGTGGTGCACCCGACGAGCGGCGGCGCGGAGAAAGCGGATATCGATCGGGGCGTGGTGGACGAGCAGAACGGCGTTGTCGATGCGGTCGAAGACAAAGGTCAGAACCTCTTCCTCCTTCGGTGCCGAGGCCGTGTCGCCGGGCAGGATCTGGTGGACGCCCAGCGCCCCGCTCTCCGATGTCTTGCCCGGGCTCCGAACGAGCGTGTAATGCCGATCTCCCCAGCGAATCAGACCCTCGCGCACCGGCACCATCCCCACCGACAGGATCCGGTCGTGCTGAGGGTCCAACCCGGTGGTCTCGAGATCGAGCGCCCAGAAGGTGACCCCGTCCCACGGTTGCCGCCGATCGGTCCACCACCTCATCCGAGCCGATCCGCGTCGAAGCGTTGGGCCAGCCACTCCTGAATTTCCCGGATCTGCGCGAAGCTGTCCTTGAGGTGACGGCGCTCGAGGGAGACGAGCTCCTCGAGGGGGATTGTGTTGCTGATCGGTCTCCCGGCGCGATGGGCGTTGAGCTGGTTCTCGAGCCTGAGGCGGTGGAGATAGCGAAAGGCTTCGGAAAGGCCCTCGGCCCCGTCGCCGCTGATGATCCCGGCATCGTGGGCGGCGTCCAACCGATCCAAGGACCGGCGGGATCGGCACCCGGCCTCGAGCCCGACCACTCGGGCGATGGCGACGATGGGGAGAATCCCGCCCTTTTTGAGATCGATGCCGCCATCCTCGTCCTTGAATGTCCGGAAAAGGCCGAGGGGCGGTCGAAAACGGAGACCGCCGGCGGCCAGATGGGCCAGGAAGATCCGGTTGTCGGCCGCCCCTGCGATCACGTCATCGAGCGGGTCGAGGGAGAGGGTGCCCCAGACCCGACGGAAGTCGAAGAAGTTGGCGGCCCCGAGGAGCGCCTCCGGTTCCGGCTCGGTGACCCACTTCGCAAAGGTCGACCGCCACTCGGCCAGCGGTTTGCACCAGGCATCGGCCATGAATCCGCCGGCGCATCGCGGGAATGACGCCTGCACGAGCGCGCCGACGATCCGTTTTCCGAGCTCCGTGAAGTAGGCTCCCGCTTCTTCGGTTTCGTCGAGATAGACGAGTGCGTTGTCCTGATCGGTGAGCAGGGTCTGTTCGCGCCGTCCCTCCGACCCGTGGACCATCAGGGCGTAGCGACACGGCGGCGGCCCCAGGTCCTCTTCGGCGGCGCGGGCCACCCGGGCCATGACGGCGTCGTTGAGGGTCGAGACGATCCGGGCGACCTGGATGGCGTCGAGCCCGCTGACCACCATCCCGTCCACCAGGCCGGTCAGGCGGTTTGCATAGTTGACGAGCAGTTCAGGCGAGGCTGAGCGGTCGATGGATCTCAGGACGTGGAAAGGACTCGTGAGGTGCTCGCGGAGCAGATCGGTGTCGGTGACGACCCCGACCACCTCACCGTCCTCCACCAACGGCACGTGGTGGACGCGGCGTTCGAGCATGAAGACCAGCATGGCGTAGAGCGAGGCCGACGCGTCGAGGGTGTGGACCGGCCGGCTCCAGGCCTTCGACACCGGGGTGGTCGACGGCAGACCCCGGGCGAGGACGCGGTTGCGGAGATCGCGGTCGGTCAGGATTGCAGGCGGTTCGGTGTCCACGAGGACCGAGCTGACCCCGGCGGTGCTCATCACCCGCGCCGCCTCGGCGACCGTCGCATCGGGGGTCACCGAGACGGGGGGATGATCGCAGAGATCGCGGGCGGGGGAGGCGAGATCGGCGGTCATGAGGGTGGGCTCCGTCCGGAGGGCCCGTCGGAGTCGTTGTTGGATGCCGTCGACGAAAAACGCCGCGAAGGCGGGTTCGTCCATCAGATCGTCGAAGGTGGTCTTCGGAATACGGTAGAGAAGGCACTCCTCCTCGGCGATGACGTCCACCGTCGGACTGCAGCCCGAGATCAGCGATGGGAAACCGAAACACTCGCCCTCCTCGAGGAGCTCCAGCCTCCGTTTCTCGGCCTCGAGCCGGACAACGCCGCGACGGATGACGAAGAGCCGGTCGTTGACCGGATCCGACCGACTGAGAATCGTCGAGTTTCGGCCGGCGAAGTCGATCTCGAGAGTCCGGCCGATGACGTCCATGGCGGAACGACCGAGCCGATCGAAGGGTGGGTGAACCCGGAGGAAGTCCTCCGGGTCCAGCGGGACCCCATTCCCGGGGGCATTTTCCACCCCTGCGGAGTGGTCGATGGGTGAGTCTTCATGCATGGGTCGCTTGGTCGGCCCCCTTTGGTGAGCGGATGGACTCCACCATATCCTGGATTTCCTGCGGCGGTGGAGGCGTCAGTCTCGAAACCACGAACGCGGTGACGAGATTGAAGACCATCCCTACCGCCCCGATTCCCTGGGCGGAGATGTCGAAGAAGAACGCCGGCATCCCGAAGAACCGGTTGCCGATGATGTAGAAGCCGGTAAATCCGAGCCCGACGACCATTCCGGCGATGGCGCCCTCCTTGTTGGTTCGTTTGTCGAAAATGCCCAGAAGGATGATGGGGAAGAAGCTCGCCGCCGCGAATCCGAAGGCAAAGGCCACCACCTCGGCGACAAAGCCCGGAGGGTTGATCCCGAAGTAGCCGGCGACGATGATCCCTCCGAAGATTGTGAGCCTCCCCACCAACAGCCGTTTGGCTTCGGTTGCCTTGGGGTTGATCAGCCGGGCGTAGAGATCGTGGGCGAAGGAACTCGAAATGACGAGCAGCAGGCCGGCGGCGGTTGAGAGAGCCGCGGCGAGACCTCCCGCCGCCACCAGGGCTATGACCCAGGGCGCGAGACCGGCGACCTCGGGGGTCGAGAGGACGATGATGTCCCGATCCACCGTGATTTCGGAGGTCACCGGGTCCGGAGTCATCTCAATTCGGCCGTTGCCGTTCTTGTCGTCGAAGCCGAGAAGTCCGGTCTGCTCCCAGCTGACCGCCCAGTCGAGCTGCTGGACCTCGGCAACGGTCTTGCCGTGAATGCTGTTGATGAGGTTGTAGCGGGCGAAGGCGGCGAGCGCGGGCGCGGTCGTGTAGAGCAGGACGATGAAGAACAGCGCCCAGAACGCCGAATACCGAGCCGCGCGGACCGAGCGCACCGTGTAGAACCGGACGATGATGTGCGGTAGACCCGCGGTCCCGACCATCAGCGCAAGGGTGATGCAGAACACGTCGATGAAGGATTTATTGGCGAAAGGTTGGGTGTACTCGGTGAAGCCGAGGTCGACCTGGATCTGGTTGAGGCGTGGAACGATGTCCGAGAAGGTGAAGGAGAGCTGGGGAATCGGGTTGCCGGTGAGGCTCCAGGCGAGGGCCACGGCCGGGATCATGAAGGCCGCAATGAGGATGAAGTACTGGGCGACCTGGGTCCAGGTGATGCCCTTCATCCCACCGAGGACCGCAAAAAAGGCGACGATGCACATCCCGATGATGACGCCCCACTCGATGGAGACGTTGAGAAAGCGACTGAAAACCACCCCGACGCCGCGCATCTGACCCGCGACATAGGTCATGGAGACGAAGATCGCCGCGATCGCGGCCACCACCCGTGCCACCGACGAGTAGTAGCGGTCGCCGACGAAATCAGGCACGGTGTACTTGCCGAACTTCCGCAGGTAGGGCGCCAGGAGGAGTGCCAGCAGCACATACCCGCCGGTCCACCCCATGAGGTAGACGGTGCCGTCGAAGCCCATGAACGAGATCAACCCGGCCATGGAGATGAAGGAGGCCGCGGACATCCAATCGGCCCCGGTAGCGGCGCCGTTGGCGATGGCCGGGACACCCTGTCCGGCGACATAGAATCCGCGAGTGTCGCGGACCCGGTTGTAATAGCCGATGTAGAGATAGACCGCGAAGGTCATACCGACGAGGATGTAGGTCCAGAGTTCGACGCTCATGACTCATCTCCATCGTCGAGGCCGTACTTCTTGTCGAGGCGGTCCATGACCCTCGCGTAGACGAAGATCAGGATCACGAAGACGAACATGGAACCCTGCTGGGCCCACCAGAAGCTCATGGGCAGGGACCCGATCTTCAGTTCGTAGAGCGGCCGGGCCAGAATGATCGAGAACCCGAACGAAACCAACGCCCAGATCGTCAACAGAACCGCGATCAGGATCTGGTTCTTCTTCCAATAGTCACGCATTGTTCACACCTCCATGATTTCCTCGAAACGACTCGATGAACTCGATTGAGTTCAGAACATGAAGACCTGGATCTGGAGAATGGCCCTGAATCGATCGGGAGCACCGTCGGTCTCGAGCTGCCCGAGACCGAGCTTCAGCGCCAGGCGATGACCCATGGGGTAGTAGGCCAGTCCGGCCTGCCAAGCGGTCTGGTCCGGCACCGCGTCATCGACCGGGTCGCGGATGACGACCTGCAGAAAGGGCGCCAGCTTGATTTTGCCGAAGTAGTAGGCGGCCTCGAAGAGCATGGCGTCGGTCTCCGGCAACCCGGTCAGGAAGTCGCCACCGTCGTAATGGATCCAGTCCGCCTGGAGGGTCAGACCGTCCGACTCGAAGAGAGGGTAGTCAAAGAAGACATCAAAGGCGTAGGTGCTGTAGTCGTCCTGGGTGTCGTAGCTGGCGCCGACGGAGAGCAGCTTTTTCGTGCCGAGTGAGGTGCCGACGTAGAACAGCCCTTTCTGCGGTTCGAAGAAGTTCCACATCACCCGCCCGGCGAACCGGAAGTCGTTGGTGGAGTCCTCGCCGCGATTGCCCTGGAAAACCCCGGCGCGATACTCGAGGTGGTCATTGACGAGATAGCCCCTCGCCTGGAGGCCGTAGTCGCGGCCGACGTTGGCGGTGGTGACCGCCGAGGACAGAAATGAAAATGCCCCGTAGTCCACGGGCAGGAGCGAGGCGGCGGACTGGTTGCAGTTGTAGCAGGTGGGAATCAGGATCAGACCGCCGTCGAGGGAGAAACCCTCGGAGAACTTGTAGTTCAGGACGAAGTCCTGGATGTAGATGTCCGATCGTTGCTTCGTGCCGTCCGGGTTTCCCTTGCCGAGGCCCGGGCTGTCCGTCTCCATGAAGAACGTGAACTTGTCGGTGATCTTCCCTCCGGCAATCAACCGCAACCGTCTGAAATAGAGGTCTTTGGCCGCGTCGTCTCCATCGGGATCGTCGAATGTCTCGGCTCGCCCCTGGACCAGGAAACCGAATTTGATCGAAGATTTTCCGTCCTTGGACTCGATGGCCCACTGGGCGTCCGCAGGCCCTGCAGTCGTGAGCAGAAGACACAGCGCCACCGTGGTGAACGCGGCCGTTCGGCGCATGCTCGTTCCCTCCATATCGCCCCCCCTTCGGATGACCGACAATCGCCGCCGACCACCCTTGCATCCGGAGCAGGTGCTCCGAGTAATGTCGAGATCGATATCTCCGCGGAGTAACGCTGAAAACGACGCTAACGACGATTGCAAACTTGAGCAAGTCTCGATGCGGCAATTTAATATCAGGAATCAATTTCTGTTAGCATCTGGTGATAGAGATCACACGAGGGAGGTCGATGGATGTCAGACGAAAGTCGCCCGGATGTGGACCTGACCAACAGCCAGCGCGCCGCCATCGAGGCGTTGATGCAGCGCGAGGAACCGATCCGCCCGCCCCTCTGGATGCGGCGCGAGGCCACCATCGACTATGAGATCGAGCGAGCCCACGCCGAGGAGGACCTTGAAGACTTCTGGGCGGAGAAGGCTCGGGCCGTCGAGTGGTTCGAAACGTGGGACCGGGTGGTGGACTTTGATCCCCCCGACCATCGTTGGTTCAGCGGAGGAACCCTCAACGCCACGGTCAGCTGCATCGACCGCCACGTCCACTCCGATCGTCGGAACAAGGCGGCCATCATCTGGATCGGTGAGTCTGGCGAGGAGCGGACCTACACCTACAACCGGCTCTACCGCGAGGTCAATCGCTTCGGCAACGCTCTCAAGTCACTCGGTGTCGCCACCGGTGACAGGGTGGTGCTCTACATGCCGCTGGTTCCCGAGGGCATCATCGCGATGCTGGCGTGTGCGCGCATCGGCGCCATCCACTCAGTGGTCTACGCGGGGATGGGCACCCAGGCTCTGAAAACCCGCATCGAAGACGCCGGAGCCAAGGTCGTGGTGTGCTCCGACTTCACCTATCGCCGGGGCAAGCCCGTCCCGCTCAAACCGACGGTCGACGAAGCGGTCCGCGATCTCTACGCGGTCGAGCATGTCATCGTTCATCGTCGCGGATCCCGTCCGGGAGACGAGCGCGTCGAGTTCGAGTCCGAGCGCGAGCACGATTTCTACGACATTCAGGAGCCGCGAGCGGTGCACTGTGAACCCGTGCCCGTCGACGCCGAACACCCCCTGTTCATCCTCTACACCTCGGGGACAACCGGGAGGCCGAAGGGAGTGGTGCACGCCACGGGCGGCTACATGGTCGGGACGACCTACCTGAGCCGCGCGTTCTATCAGATTCGGGACCGGGACATCTACTGGTCGACATCGGACATCGGCTGGATCGTCGGCCACTCGTTCATCGTCTACGGGCCCTTGTCCATCGGCGCCACCGTGCTGTGCCGGGAGGGTGTCCCGGACTACCCGTCGCCCGATGTCACGTGGGAGCTCTGCGAACGATTCGGTGTCAACATCATGTTCACCGCCCCGACCGCGGTGCGGATGTGGATGAGCCACGGAGGGGAGGTCCCGTCGAAGTTCGACCTCTCCAAGCTCAGGCTGGTGGCCTGCGCCGGCGAGCCTCTGAATCCCGAGGCCCACCGCTGGGCGCAGCAGTTCCTCGTGTCCCAGGCGGACGGATTCGTGGTCGACAACTGGTGGCAGACCGAGATCGCGGGTCCGGTGTTGGGGACGCTGCCCAGCTTCGAGGCCCGGCCCGGCAAGGTCGGAAGACCCATGCCCGGGGTCGAGGCGGAGGTGGTGGACCCCGACGGCAACCCGGTGGAGCCCGGGCAGGGTGGTCTGTTGGTGATTCGCAGACCGATCCCGTACATGCTCCGCACCGTGTGGAATGACCCCGAAAGATACGCCGAGTACTGGTCGTCAGCCGATGGGTGCTACGCCGCGGGTGATGTGGCCTTTCGCGATCGGGACGGCTACATCGGGGTGCTCGGGCGGGCCGACGATGTCATCAACGTGGCCGGCCACCGCATCGGCACCGCCGACGTCGAGAGCTCGCTGCTCCGCCACCCGGCGGTGGCCGAGAGCGCGGTCGTCGGTCTTCCCGATGAGGTCAAGGGCGAGCGCATCGTCGTCTTTCTGGTGGTCAAGCCGGGGATCGAAGTCGGCTCCGGTCTGCGGGGGAGCCTCCGTGACCACGTCCGCGAGGATCTCGGACCCATCGCCACCCCTTCGGAGATCACCCTCCGCAACTCCCTGCCCAAGACGCGGTCAGGGAAGATCATGCGCAGGCTGCTCAAAGCCGAGGCCATGGGGGAGGACCCGGGGGACACCTCGACCCTGGCAGACTGACCGATGAGAGCATCGGAGATGTCGGTTTCTCAGCGTCGGCCGCCCGGCTGAAGAGGTCGTCTCACAGGGTCCCGCCGGTCGAAGCGGATCGCTGGATCGAGCACCGTGTCGGCAGCTCAATCAACGGCGCCGGCGCGGACGGCCATTGCCTCTTCGAAGCGGCCGGCCTCCTCGAGCAGCCCGGCAAGGTCGGATCGGGCTCGCATGACCCGCGGGTGGTTCGGGCCGGAGTTTCGTTCGCTGACCTCGATGATCGTCCGAAGGAGGGCTTCGGCCTCATCGAGTCGCCCCTGGTGTCGCAGAATCAGCGCGTGGTTGCCCATGGCGTTGAGGGTCCGCGTGTGTTCGGGGCCGAGTTCATTCTTCGATCTGGCCAAGACATCGACGACCAGCGACTCCGCCTCCTCGAGCTTACCCTGAGCGATCAACGTCCCGCTCAGGCTGTTTGCGGCGGCCCAGGTCTTTTGGTTGTCGGGACCGTGGATTTCTCTGATGCCTTCGTAGAGACGGCGGTGGGCCGACTCCGCCTCCTCGTAGCGGTTGACGGACGCCAACAGATTGCCCAGATTGCCGACGATGTTGAGGGTGTAGCTGTGCTCGGGTCCCAGGGTGGCCTCGGAGACATCGAGGGCCTGTCGGAAGAGAGTCTCGGCCCCATCGAACCGGCCCTGCTTGGTCAGGACGATGGCCAGGCCCATCTGCGAGTCGATCGTATCGGGATGATGGTCGCCCAGGGTTCGCCGTCGGATCTCGAGCGTTTCCCGGGTCCGTCGCTCTGCGGCCTCGTAGCGCCCGAGCCGGCGCAGAAGGACGGCCTCCATACTCATGGAGAGCAACGTGTTGGGGTGCTCCTCGCCGAGCACCCGCCGCCGGCGTTCGATGGTGTCCTCGAAGATCGGGAGCGCTTCCTCTGCGCGGCTTTCGACTCGGGTGAGCTCGGTTGCCAGATTGTGCTCGGCGGAGAGGGTGTCCGGGTGGTCTTCTCCGAGGATGCGCTTGTTGATCAGGAAGATGTCGCGGTACTCACTTTCGGCCGCGGCCCTTTGACCCGAGCGGGCGAGAAGATTGGCGAAGTTGACTCGCGCCCGAAGGGTTCGTTCGTCCTCCTCGCCGAAGTTTTGACGCTTCCACTTAAGTTCGTTTTGAATCAGCGGTTCCGCATCGTCGAAGCGACCGACCCGCTGCAGAGCGACCGAGAGATTGGCCATTGCGGCGATCGTGGTCTCGTTGTCTTCGCCGAGTACCGTCCGGCTGTGCTCGAAGCACTCTTCGAGGGCGGACACGGCCTCCTCGTATTTGCCCTCCTTGGCCAAGGTGATTCCGATGTCGATGTCGTTGCTGATGGTCTTGGGATCGTCCGGGCCGAGATACGCCCGCAGGATGACGGCGGCATCTGAATACTGTTCGTGTGCCGCGGACCATCCGCCCAGCGCGAAGTACGTGTCGCCTAGGGTGGAGTGGATCGTGGCCCGGATCAGAGGGTGATCGACGAGGTCCGACTCGATCCTCTCGGCGGCCTCATCGATCACCTCGACGACCTTGGTGTCGATCCCGTGTGCGGTCGGCGCCGGGCTCGCGAGCATGGCGCGCAGGAACTCGTTGACGGCCTCGGCCTCCGCCCGGGCCGCTTCGGCCTTTTGCTGCGACTGGCGTGCGTGGAAGAAACCGGCGGTGGATGCGGCCGCGGCAGCTGTCAGAGCGAAAATCACCGCGGCCAGCAGGCGGCGCCGGGCCCGCCGCCTCGGTCTTTCCCGGATCCACCGCAACCGGTCCTGCACGGCGGCGGCGCTCGGGCGCCGGCGGGGCGCCAGGGCGGTGAGATCGTGGATGAGCTCCGCAACCTGGCTGTCGATTCCCTCGACGGGCTCGATGTCCCCCCACATGGCCTTGACCACCAGCTCCCTCGCTCCGATGTCGGCACCGAACGGAGGGCGTCCGGTCCAGAGCTCCTGCAGCACAAGACCAAAGGAAAAGATGTCGCTGGCCGCCGTCAGCGGTTCGCCGCGCGCCTGTTCGGGGCTGAGGTAGCGAGGAGTTCCGACGATGTCTCCGAGATGTGTCACGGCGGACCGTTCGACGGCCTTGGCGGCGGGGCCACGACCCTGGACAATCCAGTTTTCTCCGCTGACATCCGATTCGGTGGTGGCGGGGACGATGTGGCGGGCGAGACCGAAATCAAGCACCTTCACGGTGCCGTCTTCGGCGACCATGATGTTTTCGGGTTTGAGGTCGCGATGGATCACGCTGATGGCGTGGGCCGCCTCGAGCGCCGCCAGCACCTGTTCGGCGATGCGCATCTTCTCGGTCTCTTCCGTGGGCGACACGAGGAGCTCGCTCAGGCTTCGGCCGCGGATCAGCTCCAGGACGATCAGATCCTGCTCGTCAGTCTCGATGTAGTCGTAAAGGCGGCAGATGTTGGGGTGCTCGAGCTGGGCGAGGATGTGGGCCTCGCGCAGGAACCTCGCCTTGGCCACGGAATCCAGACGACGGTCGGCGCGGATTGCCTTGACGGCAACCTCGCGGCCGATGGTCTCCTGAACACCGAGAAAGACCTCACCCATGCCGCCGGCGCCGAGCCGCTCGACGATTCGAATATCGCGGATGATATCGCCGGGTCCGATCATCCTGCCGGTTCCTCTGCAGCTGATTCTGTCTTTTTCATTGTAGTCCGGACGCAGGATTCAGTCAGGCAGGTTGTCCTCGGCCATGGTCAGCATCTCGAGCCCGTGCTCTCGAATTTCGTCGTCGTCCTGGGCGGCGGGACGCGTCCGCCAGCGCACCCGGTAGACCGATTCGGGTTGAAGCCGATCGCTCAGTTCGGAAGCCACCATCGACGGGTCGGGTGCCGGCGCCCATTTTCGGGGCAGGCTCGCGAAGGCCACAGGGTCCGGTTCGGGCTGGTCGGTATCCGGACCCGGCATCACCATGGCCGTGACCAGGTCCGGAGCGAGCCACTGGCCGACCATTGCCTCGAGCGCCCTCCAGAGATCGACCGGTGGGCGCTCGACAACGCCCTCGCCTTCGATCAATCCTTCGATCTCGAGAATCGGTCCGTCGAGGGCGACGGTCAGACGCCCCTGAAAAGTGTCGAACGTCAGGCGTGAAAGCTCGTTGAGAGAGTAGGCGTTGCCGGTGTCGATGAGGAGGACATCGGCGACCGGCTCCATAGTCTCCTTGATCCGGTTGACCATCTCTCCCTCGTGTCTGTCGATCGGACCGGATTGCTCGGTGTGGGTGTCGAAGACATGGGCGATGCACGGAACGGCGCGGTCTGGGGCGCGGTCGAGATAGGCATAGAGCCGTGTCGCGGCTTCAAGATAGGCGGAGACCTCTTCGGACCAGGCGGTCAGCGCATCGTCGACCGTTTCTCTCTGCTGTCGGGTGGCCTGGCCGGAGCCTGCGGGATGGAGCTGGAGCTCACGGGTACCGCCAGTTTCCTCATAGAACGCGTCGAGACCCTCGGTGCCCAACAGACGTTCGAGGGGTCGGAAGGAGTCGACCATGGCACTGTGAATCCCCCGTCGTGGATGGCCGTCCCGTCGTTCGATGGTGATGCGCTCGGCGATGGCGTCGAGCTGGGGAAAGCTCCGGCCCCAACGGTCCCAGCCGGTGGCGAGATCGGAGCGCGCCTCGTCCATTCGCGCTTCGACGGCGGGGTTGTCCCCGGCCGTCGCGGGTGACGCGATGTCGCGGACCGCGGTCACCACGATCACCGGACCCGGAGCAAAGGCGATGTGGAGATGATCGCGTACCGGTTCCTCGAAGCAGCCGAGGAGCGGGAGGCAGAGGACGATGATGGTGAGGCGGAGGTTTCTCATCGAGTGTTCCTCGGGGAACGGTCCGACTCCTTGAGGCGGTCAAACCGGGGGAAAATCGGTCTCAAACGACCCTCCGAAATCCATCCACCCTCTGTGCACCACACCCTTTCAGTGTCGCCGACCATGGTATCAGTCGTGCCGGGATCACCGGAGATGCGAGCACCGGGTATTGGCAAGATCAAACCTCTCGACTATCTTGAATTCACAGCCGACGACAGAACAGTGTCGAGTCAGCGAATCGGCCGGAGGTGATCGTGAGACGTTTGTTGCCAGTTCTTATCGTGTCGTTGGTGGCCGGTTCCGGCCTCGGTGCGGCGGGCGAGCGTTGTATCCAGAGGACCGGCTACTGGGGCGGAGACGGTCCGGCGCGGACCGCCGTGGTGGTCAACGACCATGCCTTCTTCGGCGGCGTCACGCTGCGGGTCGCGGATCTTGCCGTTCCGGAAGATCCTGCGGTCGTTCACGATCTTCGGCTCGACGGCTCCGCCGCCGATCTCGCGGTCAAGGACGACCGGGTCTTTGCCGTCGATGCCACCGAGCACTTGAAGGTGATCGACGCCACCGATCCCGGTGCGGCGATCACCGAGTGGAATTTCGTGCCCGACGACCCATATTGGATGCTCCACCGGATCGACATCCAGGGCGATCTCGCGATGGTCGTCGGACGCGGGCACTGGTCCATCCCCGACACCGACTCCAACCTGATGTTCCTCGATGTGTCCGATCCGACCATCGAGCCTCCGCTGCTGGCGTCGCTCCAGGTCGGCGGCATCGTCGACAGCCTCGCGCTGGGAGACCACACCGCAGTCGCGGCGACGTATTGGGACACCATCAGGTTCATCGACATCAGCGACCCATCGGCGCCTTTCGTGGCTCACGAAGTGGACGCCCTCGATCTGATCATCTCGGGCAGGATCCACGATCTCGCGACCTACGAGGATCTCCTGGCGATCTCCGATTCCGAAGGGCGGGTAACCCTGGTGGACATCAGTGTCCCGGAAGATCCGGAGTACGTGACGTTGATCCAGGGTCTGGATCTGGGGACCCCCGATCTCGAGTTCGAAGGGCCCATGCTCCATGCCGTCGGTTCGAGCTGCACCTCGTCCGGCATCTGCGGCGGCTATGCGTTGGTTGATTGCTTCAGACCGCGGAGCCCGGATCTGTTGGGTCGCGTCGACGGCCCGCTGATGGCCAGCCCGGCGCCCCACGCGGGTCATGTGATGGCGGCGGCTTTTGAGGCGGGGCTGAGGGTTGTCGATCTTCAGGGGCAGACCGATCCGGTGATTCTCGATGTCGTCCTTCCCGAGCGTGAAGCCGGTGCCATCGCGTTCGCCGGACCTCTGGTACACGTGGTGGACGTGACGAGTCTGGCTGCGCCGGAGGAACCGGATCGCAACACCCTCGTGGTGCTCGAACGGAAGCAGGACGGCGGCCTCATCGAGATGAGCTCGTACGCACCCCGGGGCGCGATCTGGGCCCTTGCCGGAGACGGGGACTATGTGGCGGCCGCAATTTACGACGAGGAGATCGAGTTCAATTCGCTCGAGGTGATCGATGTCGCCGATCCGTCGGCCCCGGTGATGGGGACCCGGTTCGGCGCCGCGGTCTCGGTGGAGTTCGACACCATGGAGCCCCATCTGAGGATGGAGGGGAACCGGCTGTACTTCAGCCTCGAGAACTCGGACCAGATCCTGATCTACGAGGTCTCAGATGGCGGTCGCGCTTCCCAGGTGGGCAGCGTCGAAGCCGACGGGGAGCTGGTAAACTTCGCGGCGACCTCCGACGATGTCCTGGTGGTGGCGGTCCGCCGGGGTGAGAGGGGCTGGGTCGATGTGGTCGACATCAGCGATCCGTCGACGCCGGTCTCGGCGTCGCGGTTCGACCTGCCGGCACCGGCTGACTTCGCGGTGAGTCTCGACGCCGAAGGCTCCAGGATGGCTGTCCTCTGCCAGGCCAGCGACGGTTGGGAGGGTCCCTACAACTACACCATCCTGGTCGATATCTCGGAGCCGACCCACCCGGTCCAGGCGGTGGAAGAAGACCTCCCGCCGACACGTTGGGTGGCCATGGGCTCGAGTGTTCTCCACGGGGTCGTGGACTATTGGTTTCCACCGACCATCCACCACACCGCGTTGGAGATGACCGACCCGGGAGAGGTGACCGAGATCGAGAATCTCGGTTGGCTCGATGTGTATCGAAACCGCGTGGACACAGACGGTCCGTACCTGAGCGTCAGCCGGGGCCACCTGGAGGTCCATCATTACGGGATCTGTCCTTCCGAGGTGAACACCATCGAACCCCCTGCGTTCTTGGAGTGATCCGGACGGGTACCGGTTCGAAGACCTGCCAGTAGGAGCGGTCGAAGAGCACCGCGAGTTCCGCGGCGGGTACGGTCACCTTGATCCTCGCGCATTTCCCGCCGGGCTCGCCGCAGTTGCGACTCTCCGCGGAGATCTCGTGCAGATTGAACCCGATCGGTCCTCCGTCGGCGGGGGTTGCGTCGAGGGGTTGAACACCGGTCGATGGCCCACCGCACGCCACGACCAGGAGGGTGAGGATCAAGGCCGAGCGACAGGCGTGGTCCACGGTGCCTCCCCCATGGTGGTATCTCGAGAGTGAACAGCGGCTTCGACGGCGTCGATACCGGGTGACCCTGCTCACCCGGGAGGCGGCGCGGCAGGTGTAGAGTGAGGCTGGTGGGCGATCGATGCTCGGCCCCGGGAGTTGATCGCTCTCGAAGCGAGGTGGAGGTGGCGTCGTGCTTTCAACATCCCGACGCGTGGTTGGCGCCGCGGTCGCTTTGTTCCTGGCGGGCGGTGCGAGCGCGCAAGACTGCAGCTGGGAGTGGGTGAATCCGACGCCGCCGAGGATCGACATCTTTCGGCTCAAACACGAGGTCAACACCTTTGTCGGGGTGGGCGCGGCGGGAAACATCATCCGCAGCACCGACGGACACCGATGGGAGGTTGCGGCGAACGGCGTGGACGCGGATCTCTTCGGCATCGATTGGGGTGGAGGGTCATTTGTGGCGGTCGGCGATGGGGCGATCCTCCGCAGTCCCGACGGATATGACTGGACAGCGGTGTATGAGAACAGCGGTGTCGTCCTTCTCGATGTCGAATACAGCGCCTCTCGATTCGTGGCTGTGGGCAACGGGCTCGACGGGAACTTCCTGACGAGTTCTTTCGGGGTGGAGTGGGAGCTTGTTCCCGTACCCTGGGGAGGCGGTGCAGACAGCATCGCCGGATCGAACGACGGTTTCTATGTTGCCGTCGGAACCGATATCTGGTTCAGTCCGGACGGCTTCGCCTGGGAGTTTCACGATTCGGTGCCTGCATCTCGGAGTTCTTCCGGCGAAAGCTCCGAGGCAAAGAAGGTGGGGTCGGACCTCTTCGAGCTCGATCGAGTCGATCTTGCCTGGACCGGGAGTCGGCTGATCTGGGCGGGCGGCAGCGATCTCTGGTCGGGCAACCTGGAGGAAGAGTGGGAGTTGGTCCTCGTCCTCGGAGGGTGTCCGCCTTTCAGTGACTGGCTCGGAGTTGCCGCGGGGCCCGGTTGGGCGCTGGCGAGCGGAATCTCGATCTGTCCGTCCCCCTATGTCGAACCCACCGTTTCGCTGATGGTCAGCATCGACGGTGGGGTGACGTTCAACGGCCCGTGGGAGACCGAGCTCGGTGGATTTCCCGGTCTTGCCCGATATGGATCGCGGTGGGTGGCGGCCGGCGCCCTCGGCGATGTCATCACCAGCTCCAACGGCGCGACGTGGAGCTGCGAGGGAGGGGGGTGCAGCTCGACCGCCTGCGCAGACGGTTTTTTCGATCTCGCCTCCAGTGAAGATTGGTGGGTGGCGGTCGGTGGCGTCGGACTGTGCGACACCGACTTCAAACGACGAGCGGGAGGCACCGCGGCGCGTTCCTCCGACGGCAGCCGTTGGGAGGTCATGGCCATCCCCGGTGACCGGTTTCATGGGGTGGCGTATCTGGAGCCAGAGTTCATCGGGATCGGGGATTACTGGATCGCTCGGAGCACCGACGGCACAACGTGGACGACGGAGAGCTCACCCGAGGGAGCCCTGCTCCACGCGGTTGGTTCGGGTGGTGGATGGGCGGTCACCGTGGGTCAGGGTGGCGCCCTCTATGCCAGCGACGACGGCCTCAACTGGATCGAACCCTTTCACCTCGTCACGGCTGATCTCGATCGAGTGACCTGGGACGGCGAGCAGTTCATCGTTCTCGGTCGCGGGGGAACCATCATGCGGTCGGCCGACGTCATCAACTGGACCTCGGCTCTGACAAACGCCACCGTGGATCTCAAGGGCGCCGCCGGTGGCGAGGATCGGCGAATCGCGGTCGGGGAGGAAGGAGTCATCCTCGCCAGCACGGAGGGACAGGTATGGGCTCCACGGCGTTCGGGGGTCAGCTCATCTCTCCGTGACGTGACCTATGCCGAGGGTCGATTTGTCGCAGTCGGCTGGGACGATCACCCGGACGGTTCGCGGCCGGGTGTGGTCTTGGCCAGCGCCGATGGTGTGGGCTGGACTCGGTTTCCGGTGCCGGGCGAGGCTTTGACACGCGTCCGTCGGACCGAGGACTCATGGCTGGTTGTGGGCGGCGATCGGACCATGATGAAGATCGGCTGTCTGGGGACGCTCATCGAGGCCGAAACGGAACACCTCCACGTGCCGCATGGAGACACCCTTGACCTGGAGGTTCGGCTGTCGGAGGACGTCGAGGCGGACACCCCGCTGATCGTCCAGTCGTCCTTGCCGGGCCAGGTGAGCGTGCCGCGGAGGGTGATGGTGCTGGCCGACTCGGACACCGTGATGGTGCCGGTTACGGGGACCTCGGTCGTCGCCGGGGCGATTCTGACCTTGAGCCTTCCGCAGAGCCTCGGTGGCGGGTCCACCACGATCCTCGCCTCTGTTGAGCCGCCGCAGGGAACACCGAGAACACCCTCGGGCCGAGTGCGTCCCTGAGATTACCTGTAGAATCAATCGGTGACCCGCACGACTTTGGCGCTTCTGAGAAGCCTGCGGCCGGAGCAATGGCTCAAGAACGGTTTCGTTCTTGCGCCCATGGTGTTTTCCGGCCTGCTCGACGATCCCACCGTGTGGGGGCGCAGCCTGCTTGCGGTTGCCGCCTTCTGCGCCGCATCGTCGGCGGTCTATCTGATCAACGACGTGCTCGACCGCGAGGCCGATCGGCGCCACCCGAAAAAGCGCGACCGGCCGATCGCCGCCGGTGAGATCGGGGTCGGCACGGCGCTGGTGACCGCCGGCATCCTGGCGGCGGCGGCCATGACCGCGGCATTCGTCCTCGGTGGCTGGTTCCCGGTGGTGCTCGCCGGCTACATCCTTTTGGTGGTGCTTTACTCGGCGTTGCTCAAGCGGGTGGTCTTCATCGACGTCTTGGTGTTGGCCGCGGGCTTCGTCCTCCGCGTTGTGGGTGGAGCGGTCGCCATCGATGTTCCGGTGTCGCGGTGGCTCCTGCTCTGCGCCTACCTGCTCGCTCTCTATCTCGCCTTGGGTAAACGCCGTTCCGAGCTCGCACTGCTCGGGGATGATGCGGGCACGCACCGGGAGGTCCTCGGCCACTACACACTGGGTTTGGTCGACCAGGCGATCAGCGTGGTCCTGGGGGCGACGGTCCTCGCCTACACCCTCTACACCGTGGCTCCGGACACCGTGGCAAAGGTCGGTTCCGAGGGGCTCATGACGACGGTTCCGGTAGTGCTCTACGGGCTCTTCCGCTATCTCTATCTCCTCCACGGCGGCGATCTCGGAGGCAGCCCCACGAGGGTGCTCGTCACCGATCGGCCGCTTCTCGTCACCGTGCTTGTCTGGCTCGGGGTCGCCGCGGTGGTGATCGGCATGGGGCAATAGGCCCGGGTCCTACCCCACGGTTCCTTCGCGGTTCTCCGTGCGACGGTGCAATGACTCAAAAACGTGATGGTCTTTGCGATGTTCTTCGCGTTCTTGGCGATCTTTGCGGTGAATCTGCGATGTGGATCTTCGTGTTCATCGTGTTTCAATGCGATGTGCGCGCGAGGCGCTGTGCGGCGGCTCTGGCCTGTCTGATGCAGTCGTTGACCGAAACCCCGCGGTAGGGTGAGCCTGCCAGCTCGATTCCAGCGGCGCGGGCGGCTCGCACGGCGGTGTCGACGCGATCGAGGTGACCGACGGTGTACTGCGAAATTCCTTCGGACCAGCGGGCGATCCATACCCTGGTCGGTTCGGGATCGCGACCGAAGATCCGGCTGTGGGCGGCGCGAACCGTGCTCAGCAGCGCGTCATCGTCGAGGTGTGCCTGGTCGGGTTCGCGGGCGCCGCCGAGCATCGTGCGCAGGAAGAGCGATCGGTCCGGGGCCTGGCCCGGGAAGATCGAGTGGCAGAAGAGGGTGCCGAGGATGCCCGCCTCTTCGGTCTTCGGCACCAGGAAACCGAAACCGTCCACAGGTCGGCCGAAGGCGTCCGTTCGATCGTAGGAGGCCATGAGAACCGCGATGGGAACGGTTGGGGTGGATCGAAGAGGATTCACCGCGTCCGGCGCGAGCTCGGCGAGAAGAGATCCGGCCCCACCCGCCGGGAGGGTCAGCAGGACCCGGTCCGCCCGGATGGTGGCGGTGTCGGTTTCGATCAGGAAGTTGCCGCCGTTGCGGGTCAGGCGGGAGACCGGTGTCGTCAGCCGCAACCGGTCGCCGAGGCGGTCGGCGAGCTGCCGCGGCAGCCGTTCCATGCCCTCGGCGAATGTGTGGAGGATGCCGCCGGGCCCCGATGGTCCGGCGCTCGCTCGGCCGCTCTTTCTCGCCGCGCGCATCTTGGCGATGAGGGCACGGGTCAGCGAGCCGTGCTCTGATTCCATGGCGGCCATCCTGGGGAAGGTTGCGGCCAGGGAGAGCCGGGTTGAGTCGCCGGCAAAGACCCCGGTGACCATGGAGTCCACCAGGATCTCCGCCGCCTGCCTGCCGATGCGGCGGCGGGCAAAATCGAAGACGGTCTCGTCGCGTTCGGGGCGGCGGCGGGCGAAGGGTTCGCCAAAGACGCGGAGGCGACCGCTGAGGGGAAGGAGATCGGAGGTTGCGAAGGCCACGGGTGAGGTCGGCACCGCGCGCAGCCGTCCCCCGCGAAGGATGAAGCGATCGGCCGAGGCGTCGGTCGCGGGGACCAGCACCTCTCCGAGGCCGATGCTCGTCGCGAGCTCGAGGGTGTCGGGGGCGTTGTCGAGAAAGCCCTGTGGACCCCACTCGACGGTGTGGCCGGCATCGATACGGCTCCGGATCTTGCCGCCCGCTCTGTCGGAAGCCTCGATGAGCACGACATCGCCGATCCCGTGGTCGAGCTCAAGCCACGTGGCCGCCGCCAAACCGGTGATGCCTCCGCCGATGATGGCGATGCGGGTGCGGGTGGTCTCGCTCATGGTCAGCGAGGGTAACATCGCGGAGGGAGTCGCGGGCGAGGAGGTGAGAAGGTCAGCGTTCGATTCGTTCACTGTAAGAAGGTGGGAGAACGAGAGAGGCTCTCCGGGACATCTACCCGGCTTTCGAACTCAAGGGCGATTTCATCAGTTCCGTACGCTTGCTGCGATGGCCGTTCTCACCAGCGCGCTGCCAAAGGTAAAGCGCAGATCTAACCTCCTCACAGCGAGCGCAGCGACCGCTGACTAGCGACCGGAGGGAGTGCTGACTCTCCAACCTCTTACTCCGAGAGAGACAGGCGCTCCTGGATACCGTCACCGATGAGGGCGAGGGAAACAACCAGAAACGCGATCGCGATCCCCGGCAACGTCGCCAACCACCACCCGTCGAGCATCACCCGGTGGCCCTGGGCGACCATGGCGCCCCAGGTCGGGATATCGGGGGGAATGCCGAGCCCGAGGTAGGAAAGGGTGGCCTCGGCGAGAACCAGGTCGCCGACGCGCAGTGCGGTGTCCTGGGACAGTGGGCCGGAGAGGTTGGGCAGGTAGTGGGTCCGCCAGATCCGTGTTGGTGGGCAACCCGCCGCCCGAGCCGCCAGCACGAAGGTCCGGCCGCGAAGCGTCAGCACCTGCCCCCGAACCAATCGCGACAGACCCATCCACGAGGTCATTCCGAGCAACGCCACCAGCACCAGCGGGCCCGGTCGGAATATGGTGGCCACCAGGATCAGTAGAAAGAGCACCGGGAAGGCCATGAGTGCGTCGACCATGCGCATGAGGACCGAGTCCACGAACCGCCCCCCCGTGGCGGCGGTGAGACCGACCGTGGTACCAACCAGCAGCGCTACCAGCGCAGCCAGGGCGGCGATGGAGATCGAGATCCTGCCGCCGGCCATGAGCTGGGCCAGGACGTCGCGGCCGAAACGGTCGCTGCCGAGCCAGAAGCGCGTCGTACGGATGGAGACGATCCGCTCGTTCGTGACCTCGACCGTCCGCAACGGACCCTTGACGACGGTGATGTTCCGCTCTTTCCGGACATCCGGCGACACCAGTGCCCGACCGTCGTCGAGGACGATCTCGGTGACGGCGGTGCCCGGCGGCAGCAGAGCGGCATTGGTCGGGTCGGCGGCAGGTGGGGCGGGCAGCAGCAGCGGGCCGAGCATGCAGAATGCCACGAGCATGCAGAGACCGGTGACACCGACCTCGAGTCGGCGGCCGCGGTTCACGGGCCGTCCTCGCGGGCTCGCGGATCGACCACGGCGTAGAGCACGTCGGCCACCAGACTACCGACGAGCACTGCAACGGCGCCGAGGAGGGTGATTCCCATGATGACCGGTACATCGCGGGCGTAGGCGGCTTGAAGAAGAGCGAGCCCTACCCCCGGCCACGAGAAGACGCTTTCGATGACCACCGAGCCGGAGACCAGAAACGGCAGCGAGAGGCCGAGGATGGTCACCACAGGCAACAGCGCGGGTCTCAGGGTGTGGACCCACAGGATCCGGCCTTCGTCGAGTCCGCGGGCACGGGCGGCGAGGATGAAGCGTTCACCGCGAATGTCGAGGAGGGTTGATCGGAGGTAGCGCGCGGTCCCCGCGGCGGCCGCCAATCCGAGGCAGGCCGCGGGAAGCAGAAGGTGGTGAAGCAGGTCACCCAGAGAGGCGAGGGGAGAGAGCGTATCGGCGCCCACCGAGTGCATATGCGATGCCGGAAACCATCCCAGGAGGAGGGCGAAGACCAGAACCGTGAGACCGGCGACCCAGAACGACGGCAGCCCGGCAATGCCGAGGCTGACCACGCTGCTGATGCGGTCGAACCAGCCGCGCGGCTTCCTGACCGCAGTGACGGCGATCCACACACCGAGGATGAAATCGAGGAGGAGAGCGGAGGCGCCGAGGAGAAGGGTCGGGGGCAGGGTGCGGGCGAGGAGCCGGTCGACGGGTTCCTTGGTCACGAACGAGGTGCCGAGGTCGCCGGTGACGATGGAACCCAGCCAGCTCAGGTACTGGCGGTGGATGGGCTGATCGAGACCGTATCGCGCCCGCAAGGCTTCGCGCTGCTCGGCAGTCAGACCGGGGTGGTCCACCGTGTCGGCATAGCTCCCGGGCGCCGCGGCGACGACGATGAACGTCAGGGTCGCCACCAGCCAGACCATGGGGATCAACAACAACAGACGACGGATGACCAGGCTCTTCATGGACCGGCCGTCCCGGGACGAGAATTCTCAATTGGGCATTGGCGGATCAACAAACGGGAACCTCGAAAGCGAGCTTTCTCTCCAATTGATGCCACCTGATCTTCTGTTTTCACAAGCCGATTATAGGCTCCGATGGTTCAACTTTTAGATTCACTTGCGCCGGGACCTTGATCTTCGGACCGGGCCCACCACCCGCCGACGGTGAATTACGGTGCTGAAGTGTTGATTTCAGTCCTTTTGATACGCACATCCGCGACAGAGGTCAGCGTCAGCAAGCAGCGTCAGAAATCCGCGACAGAGACCAGCGACAGCCATCAGGGCAGGATCAGCGGCAGAGGTCAGCGTCGGCAATCAGCGACAGCAATCAGGAACAACAAGCAGGGACAGTGGACAGGGACAGCCACCAGCAGTCCTTGACTGGGTCGAGAGTGCTGGGACCCCGTGATGGTCACCTCCGGGTCGTTCTGGAGGTTCTGGTAGCCGCTGGGGAATACGATGTCAAGGGCAAGACGAGTCGCGCGACGCGACCCTTGACATCGAATCCCCCAGCGGCTGGGGAGGGAGCATGAACGACCAGGAGGTGATCATGTCCAACGCGCTCCCAGCAACCAATCTCATCGTCTACCGCAAAGCCATTGAGGCTGCGGGAACAGCCCTCGCCCTCGCGATGAGGGTTCCGGCTCCGCTCAAAAGTCTCGCCGATCAGGTGATTCGATCGGCAAGCTCGGTTCCCGCGAATCTCGCGGAGGGGCATGGGCGTTCTGGCCGCGACCGGCTCCACCACTGGCGAATCGCCTTCGCGTCGGCAAAAGAGGTGGACTGCCATCTTCAACTGTTGGTTCGGTCTGGCGCTATCGACCGCCGACGAGCGGGCGAGGCGATCGATCTCTTCGACGAAGTCCGAGCCATGACCTGGCGTCTCCTCCACCCAAAATCCTGATGCGATGAATTGTGGGGGCGGCCGTCTCGGCCGCCCTTCAGTCTCGTTCCGGCAGAAAACGCCTCGCCACGAAGTCCGACGTCATCCCAGTAACGCGGGGCCCACTCTCAATTGCGATGGATGCGATGTATCTGCGTCTATCTGTGTTATCTACGGTTACTCCGAGCGATGGCTCAACCTGCGTTGGTGCGATGGAATCTGTGTCCATCTGTGTGATCTGTGGGCTGCGATGAACTGCGATGATCCGGCATCCAGCACCATGTACAATCCGCCCGTCAAGGTCAAGGAGGCGTTCATGGCGAAAATCGCACTCATTTCCGTGTCCGACAAACGAGGGCTCGACACCCTCGGACCCAAACTCGAAGAGCTCGGCTGGCAGCTTCTATCCACCGGCGGCACCGCGCGGACCCTGACCGAAGCGGGCTGTGAGGTCGTGGGTGTTGGTGACCACACGGGTTTTCCCGAGATCCTCGACGGTCGGGTCAAGACCCTTCATCCGCGGGTCTTTGCCGGCATCCTCGCGGCGCCCTCCGACGACCACACGGCACAGCTCGCCGATCATGGTATTCCGGCCATCGATCTCGTGGTGGTCAATCTCTACCCCTTCCGGGAGACCGTCGCTCGAGACGGTGTGAAGCTCGACGAGGCGGTCGAACAGATCGACATCGGCGGCCCCAGCCTGCTCCGGGCCGCCGCCAAGAACCACGCCCGCGTCGCGGTCGTCGTGGATCCGGCGGACTACGGGGTCATCCTGGACGAGCTCGCCGGCGGCGGCGTCGCGTTGGAAACGAGGAGGAAACTGGCGGTCAAGGCCTACCGCCACACCGCCGCCTACGACGCCGCCATCGCCGCCCATCTTCCGGCGCTCATGGGTGCCGAGCGGAAGTCGTTCTCGGCCTCGGTGGCCGGTGATCTGCTCGAGAGTGAGGAACGCAGCCTCCGGTACGGCGAAAATCCACATCAGTGGGGCCTGGTGGTCCGGCGAAGTGACGGGCAAGGTCTCGCCGGCGCACAGCAGCACCAGGGCAAGGGACTCTCCTACAACAACCTCGGCGACGCCACCGGCGCCTGGCGGTTGGTGTGGGATCTTCCCTCGGCGGGGGTGGCGGTCATCAAGCACGCCAATCCGTGCGGGGTCGGTCTCGCTGACGATATGGCCGAGGCATTCCGGATCGCCCGGGCGACGGATCCGACTTCGGCATTCGGTGGCGTCATCGCCGCCAACCGCAGAGTTGATGCTGCGTTCGCCGAAGCGGTGGTCGAACAGTTCGCCGAGGTCGTCGTCACTCCCGACTATGACGCGGCGGCACTCGAGATCTTCGCCAAAAAGAAGAACCTGCGAGTCCTCCAGGCGGAACCGGCCGCCGCAGCCGGCACCGTCATCCGCGACGTCGATGGTGGTTTCATCATCCAGGAGAGGGATTCCGGTTGGGAGGGTGAGGGGCGCGAGGTGGCGACCGAACGGGCGCCGACCGGACCCGAGAATGCGGCCCTCGAGCTCGCCTGGCGGGTGGTCAAGCACGTCGGGTCCAACGCCATCGTGGTCGGCGCCGCCGATCGGATCCTCGGCATCGGTGCGGGCCAGATGAGCCGAGTCGACGCAGCCAAGATTGCCGTCGCAAAAGCGCTTGAGCACGGTCACGACCTGACCGGCAGCGTCGCCGCGTCCGATGCCTTCTTTCCATTCCCGGATGGCGTCGAGGCCCTGCACGAGGCCGGGGTGCGGGCGGTGATCCAACCCGGAGGGTCGATCCGGGACAAGGATGTTGTGGCGGCGTGCAACCGGCTCGGGGTCGCTATGGTCATGACCGCCACCCGTCACTTCCGGCACTGAGTCGATAGGGCGTTCGAGCCACCAGGGTCGTCGAGCTGAAAGATCACTTGAGTTTCGACCTCGGGTACGCCGCCCTGTGTTTCTGCGACTGTGGTTTGCAGAGCCGCATCCTGTCTATTTTTTGCCCGACACCGGCGTGGTAGCATGTGGTCGTTCTGCGATATGGCATCTGGAGGAAAACATGGGGGATGAAACCGGGCGTGAGGTCGTCCTTCACTATCGGGACGGGTCCACCCGCCGGGGAGAGCTTCTACGAGAGTTCATTCCGGGTGGTGATTTTGTCGAGATCAAGACCGCCGATGGTGAGGATCTCCGGGTCGAATTCGAGGGTCTCAAAGCGGTCTTCTTCATCAAGGATCCACGGCGGCGGGATCTCGAGGTTCAGATTTCCTCCATGGATATGATCAAGCCGGGCTCGGGCGCATCGGCGAGAGTCGAGTTCTTCGACGGCGAGGTTGTTCACGGCCGGGTGGCCCAGTACTCGGTCGAAGAGCACGGTTTCTTCCTCTTTCCCAGGGCGCCGGAGAGCAACAACGAAAAGATCTTCGTGGTTGTTCAGGCCCTCAAGACCCTGTATGTCGAAACTCTGGCGGACGGCGAGTCCTGATCAGCCTACCGATGATCCCCAGACGTACGGCAGCGTCGCTCTTTGGGATGATGGTGTTGTGGGGTGTCCCTGGTGCATCAACTGAAGATAGGGGCCTGGATCGGCTCGAATCACTGAGCCGCGCATTGTCGAGCGAGGCCGGGTGGCAGGCCGGTTTCGAGCAGGAGTACATCCCCGCCGGGATGAGCATGGGAGAGGAGGCCATCGGACGGGTTTGGCTCGCCTGGCCCGACCGTGCTCTCTTCCACACCGGCGAGCCGCCGTTCCGTCTCATGGGTCTTCAAGGTCGGACGGTGCGTCTCGTTGATCTCCATGACGAGACCTGCGATGAACACGAGCTCTCGGACCGGGAGTGGGAAAGGGTGCCGCTGGCGGCGGTGCTCGATCCTCGAGGGGCGCTGGTGCACTTCAACGTGGCTGAGCACAGCGATGTCGGGATAGTCCTGACACCGAAGGAGCCGGGCGGTGTGGACCGGGTCGAGGTGATTCTCGGCAACGACGATCTGCCCGTTGAAGTTTCGATCTGGGATCCGCAGGGGGCGGTGAACCGCCTGACGTTCTCCGGATGGAGCGCCGTGGACGAACCACCCGAGGGAGAGTGGCTCCCCGCGGCTCCAGCGGACGTCGACTGCGCCACCGATCCGGGGGCGTTGGACTGAAACCGCCCATCTCGGCAGATCCCGGATGGGGAGCCCAAGAACCTCGATCGGTTTCGGGATGAGGTCTCCGGCCGACCTGCTCGGGCGTGTTATCCTGCGCAGGTTATGAAGGCGGTGTCCTCGCTCCGGAGCTCAACGCAGATCAGAGACATATTCTGGCCGATCTTGGGCCGTCTGAAGCACGTCGACGAGTTCTTCGCCCGCGAGTTCGAGCAGGCGGAACCCATGGTTCGTGACGTCTGCACCTACGTTCTCGGCAGTGGCGGCAAGCGTCTTCGGCCGGCGTTGGTCCTTCTGATCAGTCGGATGCTCTCCTACAAGGGAGAGAGGGATGTCCGCTACGGCGCCGTGATCGAGATGATCCACACGGCGACGTTGATCCACGATGACATCATCGACGGTTCGGATCTTCGTCGGGGCCGGCCGACGGCCAATAGCCGATGGGGGAACCAGACCACGGTTCTGGTGGGAGATTGGCTCTACAGTCGAGCCATGGATCTGTGCCTCGAACTCGGCGACGTGGACGTCATGCGCCAGTTGGTGACCGCCACCCTGAGAATGACCGAGGGTGAGATTCTCGCCGATCAGGAGCGTGGCCGCCTCGCCATCGACGATGCCGCCTACATGGACATCACCCGGCGCAAGACCGCCGAGATCTTCGCGGCCGCCTGTGCGATACCCGCGTTGTTCCAGCCGTCGACGCTCCATCTCACCGAGCCGCTCGCCGAGTTCGGCCGTGATCTGGGGATCTGCTTCCAGTTGGTGGATGACCTCCTCGATTTCACAGCCGCGGAAGAGAAGCTCGGGAAACCGGTGATGGCCGATCTGCGGGAAGGCAAGGCGACCCTGCCCATCATTCTGCTCCTGCCGAGGCTCGATGGGCGACAGACCGAGAAGCTGCAGTCGGTTGCCTCGACCGGCAAGTTCGAGGAGATCTCCGTCCAGGAGGTCCTGGAGTTGGTACGAACCTCCGGCACCCTGGAGGAGACCCAGCGCCGCGCAAGGATGTACGCGGAGCGAGCCCTCCATCGCGCCGAGTCCTTTCCGGAAGGACCGGAGAAGGAAGCCCTGGCCAAGGCGACACGGTTGCTCCTCGAACGCGGTATGTAGGGTACGACGGCCTCCCACAACTCGACTTGGACACCGTATCCATGCGGTGTCTTTTTGGTTGAATTTTTGCGTGCTTTGCGTCCTGGAGGACTGAGTTTCTTGAACGAAGAAAGTCGCGGGTTCAGCCCCAAACGGTCATCAGCCTCCCGAGGGATGCGCGAGCTCGTTTGGCGTGGGGATGGGCGAGATCATCACCGCAAAGCGAAATGACTTTGCGGTAGCAGTGGATCGCGGCGTGATCGTCTTCACGGCAATACTGGCGAAGAAGACCTTTCATCAACCAGGCTTCGGTGAGTGCCGGAGAGACGTCGAGAATGCGATCGAAAAAGATCTCCGCAACCTCCCATCGTTCCTCTGAAATCGCTCGCGCCGCATGCCGACGGTATACGCGAACAATCGAGTGTTCCGGATGGCTTTCTGGAGGTCTTTTTTCGAAAGCGGATTCGTAGTTCAGTAACATTGTTAATTACACGATGAAGGATTGAGATCGACTTGTCAAGTTGAATTTGAAATTTTTTGAAGAATCTTTCTCGATCAAGCTCACGGAAAATCGTGAATCACTCGTTCAGTCAATTGGTGTATTGATGTCTTCGGTTTGATTAGGCATTCGATTCGATGAGCGATGGTGCGTCCGTTGGGATGGAAGTTGATAATTTTTTGTTCAGGAAGCTTACTCGTTGAGCGAAACCCGTGGTCGTCTCCAATGCGTCGAGAAATCGGTTTTGCGTATCGACGGGATCGGTGTCCTTCAGGTTTCTTCCCTGCGAGGACAAGGGCGGTCGGACGGTGATCGAGGAGGGCGGGGATCGCTGCGGAGTCGGCGCGGGTTATGATGGCGCCATGGCGCGTCAAGAAACCTCCCGATTCGTTCACCTTCACCTCCACACCCACTACTCACTTCTCGACTCCACGATCAGCATTCCCGAGCTTGTTCGCCAGGTTTCGAACGCCGAGATGCCGGCGGTGGCGATCACCGACCACGGCAACATCTTCGGCGCCTTTCAGTTTCACAAGGCCGCACTCAAAGCCGGTTTGAGACCCGTGATCGGATGCGAGGTTTACGTCGCCCCGGGCGACCATCGGGAACGGTCGCCTATTCCCGGTCGCCGCCGCCCCTATGACCACCTCGTGTTGCTCGCCGAAAACGATCGCGGCTACCGCAATCTGGTGTGGCTGGTGAGCGAGGGATTCCTCAACGGTTTCTACCACAAGCCGAGGATCTCCAAGGAGGTCCTGGCCGAGCACGCCGAGGGTCTGATCGGTCTCTCCGCCTGTCTTTCCGGAGAGGTGTCGAAGCTGTTGCTCAATCGGGACTCGGAGGGAGCGCGGGCCGCCGCGGAGACCTACCGGGAAATCCTCGGCCCCGACAACTTTTTCCTCGAGATTCAGAATCACGGCTTGGCGGACGAGGAGTTTGTCCGGCAGGGAATGACCGAGGTGTCACGTCTGACAGGGATTCCGATGGTGGCGAGTAACGACTGTCATTTTCACCATCGAGAGGATCTTTTTGCGCACCGCGTCATGTTGGGAATCGGCCTCAATCGGACCCTCGATGAGTTGCACCAAAACTCGGCATACAACGCGGAGTTCTATGTCAAGAGCGGTCGGGAAATGGATTCTCTTTTCGCCGATTTTCCCGGAGTGTGCGAGAGGACGGGAGAGATCGCCTCCCGCTGTCATGTGCGTTATGACACCGATAGCCTTCACCTGCCAAACTATCCGGTTCCCGAGGGGTACTCGTTGGAGGCATTCCTGGAGAAATGTGCCCGTGATGGTCTCGAGAGTCGGCTCACGAGCGATCTCCCGAGGAAATGTGAGAACGATGAATACGAGTCGCGGTTGAATGACGAGTTGGACATCATTCGGCGGATGGGTTTCCCCGGATATTTTCTGGTTGTCTGGGATTTCATCCGGCATGCCAGAGAAAAGAACATTCCGGTGGGACCCGGACGTGGATCGGCGGCCGGTTCGGTGGTGTCGTATGCGTTGGGGATCACTGATATCGACCCCCTTGAGTATGATCTTCTCTTCGAACGGTTTCTCAATCCGGAGCGGATTTCGATGCCCGATATCGATATCGATTTCTGCCAGCGTCGTCGCGAGGAAGTGATCGACTACGTTCGAGACCTTTACGGCGAGGAGTCGGTGTCGCAGATCGCCACCTTCAACATCCTCAAGGCCAAGTCGGCGGTGCGAGATGTCGGCAGGGTGATGGGGATGCCGTTCGGCGATGTCGATCGAATCGCCAAGTTGATTCCGGACGACCTCAACATCACCATCGAGAAAGCCCTCGAAGATTCGTCGGAGCTCAGAGAGCTGGTCGAGGGAGACGATGACGTGAGGACGCTGATTGAGACGGCGACCCGCCTCGAGGGCAAGGCGAGGCACTGTGGCGTGCACGCGGCCGGAGTCGTGATCGCCCCGGAACCGCTGGTCAATCTGGTGCCTCTCACCCGGACCTCCCACGGAGACGTCGCCACGCAGTTCGACAAGGACGATGTCGAGACCCTGGGTCTGCTCAAGATGGATTTCCTCGGGTTGCGGACGCTGACGGTGCTCGCCGATGCGGTGGATTCCATCCGCCAGAGTGAGAACCCGGATTTCGGCCTCGAGTCGATCCCCCTCGACGATCCAAAGGTCTACGAGCTTTTCTCGGCGGGTGACACAGATGGCATCTTCCAGTTCGAGTCATCCGGGATGAAGGAGGTCCTGCGCAAGGTCCGGCCGCAGGTCTTCCTCGATGTGGCCGCGCTCAACGCGCTCTACCGACCCGGCCCCATGCAGTTCATCGACGACTACACCGAACGCAAGCACGGCAAGAAGGCGATCAGCTACATCTTTCCCGAGCTCGAGAAGATCCTCGGCGAGACCTACGGCATCATCGTCTATCAGGAGCAGGTCATGCGGATCGCGGTGGAGATCGCCGGATTTTCCATGGCCAAGGCCGACATGCTCCGGAAAGCCATGGGAAAGAAGAAGCAGGAGATCATCGACCGCGAGGGCCAGAACTTCATCGACGGCGCGGTGGCGAAGGGCCATCCGAAGAACAAGGTCCGCGAGCTGTGGAACCAGATCGTTCCCTTCGCCAAATACGGTTTCAACAAGTCCCATTCGGTGGCCTACGCCCACGTGGCCTATCTGACCGCTTACCTCAAAACCCACTACCCGGCTCACTTCATGGCCGCGATGCTCACGTCGGAGGCTTCGAACACCGACAAGTTGACCCAGTATCTGGGGCGGAGTCGACAGATGGGAATCGACATTCTGCCGCCCGATATCAACACCTCGCTGCACGCATTCTCGGTGGAACCCGGCGGGATCCGATTCGGTCTGACCGCCATTAAGGGTCTCGGGGATGCCGCTATCGAGCCCCTGTTGGCGGCCAGGGAGACCGTCGGCGGGTTCGAGTCGCTGTCGCAGTGTTTGACCTCGCTGCCGGCCCGGGCCGTCAACCACAAGGCGCTCGAGTGCATGACCAAGGCCGGTTGTTTCGACCGGTTCGACGTGACCCGCAAGGGAGTGCTCGACAATCTCGAACAACTGGTGGAGATGACCGCGCGTGAACGCGAGCAGCGCGATCTCGGTCAGGGATTCCTCTTCGCCGATCTGCCGTCGGAGAGCCTCGAGGAGGAGATACGAGCGGCCGGGAGGGTGGGCAACCTGGACCGGTTGGTGTGGGAACGTGAGGTCCTGGGGTTCTACCTCAGCGGCCACCCACTCGATGACTACCGTGATCAGCTCGATCGATATGCCGACACGTCCATCGAAGGGCTGCCGCAACGGTTCAAGGATGGCGAGGAGAACGCCAAGGTGGGTGGGTTGGTCTCTGCCCTCAAGATCATCCCGATCAAGAAGGAAGGTCGGAACCAGGGTCGTCGGATGGCTGTCTTCCAGCTCGAAGATGCGAGCGGAGCGGTTCGTGCCGTGGCCTTTCCGGACACTTTCGAAGGTCATGAGAATCTGATCGAGGATGGGGCGGCCCTGTTGGTGACGGCGACCCTGAAGGGCGATGGCGATCACGTCGAGCTGATGGTCGAGGAGGTCGCAGACCTCGTCGGGATGGACTCGAAGAAGGCGGCCGGACTCCGCATCGTCGTCGATCTCGAAAAGATGACCGAGGAGGCCTTCGAGGCGATACGTGAGTATCTGCTCGAGCACCCCGGCGACATGCCGGTCCGGTTCGAGCTGCGGCGGCGAGGCCACTTCCGGGCGCGTCTCGTGCCACCGCCGGCGCTCACGGTCGACCCGAGCGAGGAGACCCGGGACGGGCTCGAGCCGCTTCTCGTCGGTGGCCGATGCGAGTTCGAGTTCGACACCGCGAAACGCAACGGTAAGGCCGCCGACGCCCCGCCTCCGCCTGATTCGCCGCCCGAAGAAGAGGCGGGGCTCGTCAATTAATTTTGAATTTTTTTGAATTGACCTGTGTCTCTCCGTGCCACTCTGTGCCTCTGTGTCTCTGTGGTTTACACGGGGGGCTCTCACTCTCCACCGAAGTCGATGGTCTTGTAGTCACCTTCGAGCCACCGCCGGACGTCGGTGGTGTACCACTTTGAAAAACGGCTCCCCGAGGGGCCGCCGGCGAGGACCGTTTGCACGACCTGAGTGCCCATGTCGGTGATGAACCGCCACGATGGGGCGAAGGTCGTGGTCCGGCCGTGGGCGGTGAAGATCCCGCCCTGAACCACGGTGGCGCGGTTTCCCGGGAGCGCGATGGGGCCATGGTCGAATCCGAGAAAGCGAGGCAACTTGCCGTCGAAGAAGATGTTGTGCATGGTGACCCTGCGGCGGCTTCCCCACGGCATCACGTGGTAGGGGTCGAGTTGGGTGAG
Source organism: Thermoanaerobaculales bacterium (assembly GCA_029287235.1). GTDB lineage: Bacteria > Acidobacteriota > Thermoanaerobaculia > Thermoanaerobaculales > Sulfomarinibacteraceae > JAHECW01. The sequence continues at coordinate 14,601 of JARFRM010000084.1, read as the reverse complement.
GAGCTCATCGAGGACCCGCCCCACAATCACCTCGCGGCCGTCGTCGCCCCACCAGAAAGCGTCGTCGGACAACAGAACCCTGTCGAAGAGGTGGTAGTAGTCGGCGAGGATCGCGGTCTCCTCAACCAGCGCATCCCACGCCTCGCGGCCGAAGAGCCGCTCCCCGCAGACCCTTCGGAGAACCTCGTGGTAGACCTCCTCGAAGAGGGTCGCTCCGCGGGAATCGGCGTCGTAGTGAAGATCCCAGCGGGCAAGGAGACGGCCGGCGAGGCTGTCCGGCAGGAGCGGCCGCCAAATCTCCATGAGGGCCTCGGCCTGGAGCGACACGAGATCGAGCTGGATCGCCTTCATGGTCTCCGGTGTGTGGTCGGTTCGCGCCTCGAGCAGGGCTCGGATCCGGTCGTGGCGGTAGGAACCCATGGGGAGGTTGACGGCGACGAGCCCACCCGGAGGGTTGATTTCGTTGTTGGCGGTGACCACGATTCCGTCGGCGGGGTTCGATTCGGTAGCGAGACGTTCTGCGGTGACGATGCCCCGCCAGTGGTTGTCGATCCGCCACGCCGGCACCGGATGCACCCCCGAGTGGCGACGGTCGGGCAGGAGACCGGACTGCTGGTAGCCGATGTTGCCCGCGCGGTCGGCGAGGACCCAGTTGCAGGAGATGGAAACCTCGCGCAGGATCCGCTGCGCCTCGACCACGGTTGGGGCGTGGACCACGCGGCGGATGGCGTCGAGACTCGCGGCGGTCCCGCCGCGTTGGCCCGACCAGGCGCGGGTCAGATAGAACCCGTCGACGAGCTCGGCGCTCACGGGGTCCGCCTCGAGCACGCCGAGATCGTTCTCTCGGATGGTGATCTCGGAATCGGGGTTCTTCTTCCGCCGGACGTTCTCGCTCCGGATTTCGAGTTCGACGTAGCCGTCGCCCCGTCGGCAGCCGCCGTCGCGACAGTCCTCGACGAAGTAGTCCGTCATGTCCCTGAAGCCGTAGGTGAAACCGAAGGAAAGCTCTCGGGTCCGACCCATGACGATGCCGGGGACACCGGGCATGGTCGCACCGACTCGGTCGTCTTCCGGGGTGTGCATCACGGCTTCGTACCAGATGGCAGGCAGCCGGTTGCACTCGAGGTGTGGGTCGTTGCACTGGATGGCGTTCCCCGAGGCGGATCGCGAGCCGGCGACCGCCCAATTGTTGCTCGCCGCGACCTTGGGCGCTCCCGGTAGGAACCGAACCGCCGGCGGAATCAGGGGCTCCAGGTACTCGAGGCCGCGGATGGCGGTGGCGGTCTCGTCATCGAGATCGTCGAGGAGCGGGCTGAAGAACCGCCGCAGCGTCTCGGTGGAGGCCCCGCCGTGGATCGCCTGGATGATGAGCTTTTCCGCATCCTGCTGCGACTGGGCGAGCCCGAGATAGGACATGAGCTTGATGGTGAGCAGGGTGTCTGCCGGGACCCACTCGTCAGGATGGTGCTTGACGAGGACCAGCTCCAACGGTCGCCGCCGGGTGGCGATGACGTGGTTGACCCCCGCCGAGTAGGCGTCGGCGAATCGGCGGGCGTCCGGGGTGAGCTGCTCGACTTCGCGGTCCGCCTCGCGGCGGAAACCCATCCGGCGCATGAAGAGGTCGATGGCGAAGGTCGTTTCGTTGTCTGAGAGGCACTCCGAAATCCGACCCTGACCGACGATTCGGGCCATGACCATCTGAACCAGCCGATCGGCGGCGTGAGCGGCGCCGAGGGCGCACGCGAGAGCGTCGTCGGTGTCGGCCCACAGCTCGGCGACACCGTCGGCGGTACGAGCGGCCGAGAACTCGCGGGAACCGATCGTGTGAGACTGCCTGTGGCAGGTGATCTTCATGTCGTGGCCTCCGGCTGTCAGGTGCTGAGGAGAATACCAGCTGCGGCGTTCTTGGAAGCCTCATAAATCTTCTGTTGTTACGCCTACAATGGTGTGCGAGCCTAGCCCGGCTGATGGGCCGGCTCGGTGGTTGCCCAATCCTCCGGCGAGAAGGAGCCCCATGAAGGTCTTGAGTTCGGTCCTGTGTCTTGTCTTGTCGATCATCGCGTTCAGCCCGGCGGTTGCGGCCGATCGATTCGACGATGGCCTGCGAGCCGTCGTGGCCGGCGCCGATCCGCTGAAGATCGCCCGGGATCACGGTTTTGCCGTGCGCGACGGGCGGGTTCAGGTCGTGGCGGTGACGCCGGGAGACGACACCGTGGATCTCGAGGAGTGGCTCCTTTCAAACGGGGCGCTGTATGTGGTTGCGGTGCGGGGTCGAGTCCAGGCTTTTGTGCCTCCCGCCGTTCTCGGGGAGCTCGGACAGCGACCCGATGTGGCATTCGTCGAGCGCCCGATCTATGGTGAACTTCCCGAACCTCCGCCACCGGCGGCGTTGTTGAAGCAGACGACGCTCGCCGTGACATCGGAAGCAATGGCGGCGATGAACGCGCCGGCCTGGAACGCGGCGGGTTACTCGGGAGAGGGCGTCCGCGTCGGGGTCATCGATGTCCAGTTCGGTGGCTGGGAGGAACTCGTCGGTGTCGAGCTGCCCCCCGCTGAACGGACCACCTACCGTGCCTTTGGCGGTGCGAGCGTGGTTGCGGGTGAAGTTCACGGCACGGCGTGCGCGGAGATCGTCCACGATGTTGCCCCCGACGCCCACATCTTCCTCGCCCACATCCGGAGTCTGAACGATCTCTTTTCCGCCTTTGACTGGCTGGATGAGCAGGGCGCCGATGTTGCGACCATGTCGATCGGCTGGTACGGCACCGGCCCGGGGGACGGCACCGGCCGGACGGCCGATGAGATCACCGCGTTCATTGCGGCGAGTGATGCTCTCGTTCTGACATCGGCCGGAAACGAGCGTCGTTCGCACTGGCAGGGCCCGACCACCGATGGGGACGGGAACGATTGGGTCGACTTCTCGCCGGGCGACGATCTCAACGAGCTCAGCTCTTCGATGTCCGCCGGCGACCGGGTCGCGGTGAGTATCGTGTGGGACGACTGGGACTCCCCGAGCAGCAACTACAGCCTTCACCTCTTCAACCTCGATGGCACCGAGCCGGTGGAGGTGGCGGTCTCCGACCGGCCACAGTCCGGTCAGAGCTGGCAGACACCTTTCGAACAGATCTCCTACACCGCGCCGGACGGGGGTCGATTCGGCGTTCGGATCAGTCGATCCGGAGTTGTCGGCAGCAACGAAATGGAGCTCTTCAGCCTCGACAGTGATCTCAATGATCGGGTCGGCGAGGGTTCGCTGACCATTCCCAGCGACTCCGTGGATGTGGTCGCCGTGGGTGCGGTCAACTACAACGCCCCCTATGCCTACCGCAGCTTCAGCTCGGCAGGACCCTCCAACGGTCCCGGCGGAACATTCGCAGGCGGCGCGACCAAGCCGGATCTCTCCGGCTTCGACGGAGTTTCCACGGCCTCCTACGGAACGAGGGGCTTTTTCGGAACCTCGGCCGCCTCGCCGCACGCGGCCGGGGCGGCGGTGCTGATTCGAGACGCCGAACCCGGTCTCGACCATGCCCAGACGCGGACCTTCCTCGAGTCCCGAGCGCTGGATCTCGGCGTGACGGGCAAGGACAACGACTACGGCTGGGGCCGGGTTTTTCTCGGCCAGACGCCGGGGTCGGCCTGTACCTTCTCCATCAGCCCGGAGGGGGCGACGGTGTCGTCGAGCGGCGGAGGTGGGATCGTCCAAGTGACCACCGAGGCCGGATGTCCGTGGACTGTGTCCAGCCAGGCCGACTGGTTGACCGTGGCGCCGGCAACGGGCACCGGCCCCGGGGTCGTCGGATTTACCGCGGCCGCCAACCCGAGTGCGGCACCGCGATCCGCGGTGCTCGTCATCGCCGGTCTCAGCTTCGGCGTCACCCAGGCGGGCAGTGGGTGCACCTTCACTCTGAGCCCGACGTCCCAGAGTATCTCGAGCGCCGGCGGCGATGGGCTGTTCAGCGTTCAGACCGAAGCGGGTTGTTCGTGGACGGCTTCGACGGATCAGGGGTGGATCGTGCTGACCGTCAACAGTGGATCGGGCACCGGGAGCGTGATCTACACCGTCGCCGTCAATGAGAGTGTGGAGTCCAGGGTCGGCGCGATCACCGTCGCCGACAAGAGCTTCTCGATCGTCCAGGAAGGAGCGAGCACCGACATCACCTATGTGGTGGCCGGTATCGCCGAAACGGAAGGTGCGGCTCAGACCCGGTGGAAGTCGGATCTCGCGATTCTCAACCCGGGTGAGAGCGTCGTGCAGGTCGAGCTGGAGTATCGCCACGACACCGGCGCCGCTCAGTCCTCGCTGTCGGTGGCGCCGGGGGGGATCGTCGAGCTGCCCAACGTTGCTGTCGAGACCTTCGGCGTACCGGACTCTGCGGGCGCCGTGGAATTGACGGCAGCGACGGAGTTGATCGTGACCGCGAGGACCTTCAACGATGCGCCGGACGGGACCTTCGGCCAGTTCCTCCCCGGGGTGAGGGAAGATGACGGTCTCACCGGTGTCGATGTCGCCGTGTTGTCGCAGCTGAGCAGCGGATTCGGTCTCCGAACCAACATCGGCTTTGTCGATCTCGGGGGACAGGGTGCCACGGCCCGCATCCGGCTCTTCGACGGCTCGGGCGACCGTGTGGGTTCCCAGCTCGCCGTCGCGATTCCCGCCGGTGGTTGGTTCCAGGTCAACCGGGTCTTCCGCGAAGCGGATGCCGGCGCCTGCAGCGGCTGCTACGCCCTCATCGATCTGGCCGGCGGGCAAGGCCCGGTCTGGGCCTACGCCTCGGTGGTCGACAACGCGTCGGGGGATCCCACGACGATTCCCGAAGTTCCGGTCGGCGCCGCCACGCCCGCCGGCGACCGGAGATTCCTTGTCGCGGGCATCGCCGAGACCGACGGCGCCAACCAGACCACCTGGAAGTCCAACCTCGCCCTGCTCAACCTCTCGGGTCACGGTGTCACCGCCGATCTCACCTACCGCCACGGCGGGGGGAGTGAGGGGTCATCCCTGACGCTGGCCGACGGCGAGCTTCATGAGTTCCAGAATATTGCCGCCGAGCTCTTCGGTGTGCCCGGTTCGGCCGGATCGGTGGATGTGGACGCCGACGGGACGTTGGTGGTGACCGCTCGGACCTTCAACGAGTCATCTGATGGAACCTTCGGGCAATACCTCCCGGGGCTCGATGAGTCCGCGGCGCTGACCCCCGGGGACGACGGTTACCTCAGTCAGCTCAAGAGCAGCGACGCCTTCCGGACCAACATCGGATTCACCAACTATGGAGAGACCGAGTGTGCGGTGCGTATCCTCCTGTACGACGATCAGGGCGTCCGGAAGGGGCAGATGAGATCAACCGTGCCGGCGGGAGGCTGGACCCAGGTCAATCGGGTCTTCGAGACGGCCGGGGTGGGCAGCTGCCCCCTCGGCTACGCCGTGGTCAGGGTTCTGACGGGCGGCTGTGAGGTCTGGGCCTATGGTTCCGTGGTCGACAACGGGTCGGGCGATCCCACGACGGTACCGGTCGTGATTCGCTGACGGGGGTTGGACGTGAAGAAGATTGTCCGGGTCGGGATCAGTGGACGTCCCGAGTGGGGCGTGGTGGAAGGTGACGAAATCGTTCACCTGCCCGAAGGGCCGTTCGACGTCGACCCGAGGCGAGGCAATGTGCTCGGCAATCTCGGCGACCTGAGTCTTCTGGCTCCGGTCGCTCCATCAAAGGTGATCTGTGTCGGGCGAAACTACGTCGCTCATGCGGCCGAGCACGGCGCCGAGGTTCCGTCGAAGCCGTTGCTCTTTTCCAAGCCGCCGAGCGCAGTGATCGGTCCCGGGGCGGCCATCGAGCTGCCGGGGGAGTCCGATCGGGTGGAGCACGAGGGCGAGCTTGCGGTGGTGGTGGGCGCGCGCTGCCGGCGGGTCTCCGCCGCCGACGCCTGGTCCGCGGTTCTCGGTGTCAGCTGCGCCAACGACGTCACTGCGAGGGATCTCCAGCGGAGAGACAAACAGTGGACCCGGGCGAAGGGCTTCGACACCTTCTGCCCGGTCGGGCCGTGGGTGGTCGCGGGGATCGACGCCGGGTTCGTGGCGGATCTCGGTGTGCGCTGCACGGTCAACGGCGAGCTCCGGCAGCGGGGGAGGACCTCGGAGATGGTCTTCTCACCGGCGTTTCTGGTTTCTTACATCTCGCAGGTGATGACCCTCGAGCCGGGCGACGTGATCCTCACCGGCACCCCGGCGGGTGTCGGACCGCTCAACCCGGGTGACACGGTGACGGTGGAGATCGAGGGTGTCGGGTCGATTACGAATCCGGTGGTCGACGAGCCCTGCTCCAGTCCCTGAAGGGGTCCAGGCACAATGTCAAGCACGCCCCGGTGAGCTGTGTTTCTCGCGTTCTCCTTGGCGTTCTCGGTCTCCGCCCTGGTCTGTTTCGGATCTACGGGCTCTCGATCAGCGCAACCGCCTCCATCTCGATGTCGGCGCCGAGGGGCAGGGCCGAGACCTGGACCGCGGAGCGCGCGGGGGGCGCTTCCGGGAAGTAACCGGCATAGATTGCGTTCATCCGCTTGAAGTCGCCGAGGTCGGTCATGAAGACCGTCATCTTGACCACGCTGCCAAGACCCGTGCCGGCCGCCTCGAGGACGGCTCGGACGTTGTCGAGCACCCGGCGGGTCTGGTCCTCGATGGATCCTTCGACGAGGATGCCGGTGGCCGGGTCGAGGGGGATCTGTCCTGCGGTGAAGACCAGGTGGTCGCCTCGGATTGCTTGCGAGTAGGGACCGACCGCGCCCGGGGCCTTGTCGGTGGCGATGATGTCTCGAGTCATCTTCACAGCTCCTGTTCTCGAGTGGCGACCATTTCTCGTAGTCGCTGCCACTCGTCGAGGTATGTTCTGAGGTGGGGCCGTTCGCCTTCGATCTCGGCAAGGATGAGATCTGCGACGCGCTGCTGCTCTTCGGCATAGGCATCCTGCGAAAAATGGCCTGCGAAGTGGGCGACCCGAAGCCACACGAGATAAGTGGTGAGGGCGTCGTACTCGTTGTACTGCACGATCTTCTCGAGCTCGCCGTCGAGCCAGAGCCGGGCGACGGCGTTCCCGTCCACCTCCATCTCGCCGGGAATGCCGGATTGGACCGCGACCTCGTGCAGGCTCGGGTTGACGAGTCCATAGCCGCCGAGGATCTCCTTGAGGTCGATGTTCCACTCACTGCCGCGGGCGAAGTAGTCGATCCCTTCACCAACCGGCCGGCCAGCGGATCGGGCACCCACTCGAGGTCGAAGGCCCACACCCGGTCCTGGACGGTCTTGAACATGAGCACCTCCCGGCTATGAGGGATCGCTCGCTGAACGATGAACGAGCTCGACAGCGCCGATGGCCAGCACGATCAGGGCCACGGCCCACAACGTGATCATCCCACGGACGGGGACTCGTGGCGGTTGCACGACCAACCAGACCGCCAGCACTCCGGCGCCGACCAGGTTGATGGCGATGGCGCCGTCGAGACCGAGGCCCGGCCGGCCGGCCCGGGCGAGCAGTAGGGCGATCCCGATCCCGAGGATGACCCCGCCGAGGATTGACGGGTAGAACGCGGTGCGGGCCGCCGGCAGACCGAGCAGATCGTCGATCCCGAGGGGGAAGCACAGCAGCAGAACGCCGAGGAGGAGGTTGGCGATGGCGTCGATGAGAAGCAGGGTTCGGTCAGTCGATTTCACGGGCTCATCTCAGGGCCGGGCGGCAGAGGGCGGCGATGGTCGGCGGATTCAAGGTGCGCTCTTCCCCCATCGTGGTGGAACCTGATTTCGACATGCTCTGACATTAGCAGAAACCACTGGGAGGGAGATCGGCTACAGCCATCCCAGCCCGAGCCCGAAGACCAACATCGCCACCGCATCGACGGTCCAGATGGTTCCTACGGTGACGAGCTTGGATCGCATGGTCTTCATGTCGAAGACCCAGTAGGACACGAGGAAGAAGTGGAGGTAGCCGAAGACGATGATCAGCCACGGCGAGCCGGCGTCCCAGAACGACCAGTCCCAGGTCAGGGCGTTGACCTTGTTGAGCAGGATCTCGATGAAGACGCAGAAGACGGACAGGCTCAGGGCGAAGAAGATTCGATTCGGGATACCCAGGATCTTCATCTTGGGATCGGCGGGCAGCATTTTGGAGAAGACAACGCCCGCGACCGCGAACATGAACATGATCTCGATGTTGAGGCCGATCAGGATGAGATAGGCGGTGTCGCCGGGCGCTCCCCACATGGGCGCCGTCCCGTTGAAGTGGAAGAAGATCGAGTTCCAGATCTCGTTGAACCAGTCCATCCCCCAGAAGGCAAGCCCGGCGAGGACGAGATTCCAGTTGCGGCGCTCGACCTCCACCGCATAGACATAGACGACGAAGGCGAAGAGGGGAATGACATACCAGCTGAAGTTGGATCCGTCGCGAAGGATGCTCACGGCCTGTTGCGCGGCTTCAGTCATGATCGACCTCCGTTTCTTGAGACGATCATAGGACAATCAGGCGCTCTGGGGATATCCGCTCGAGAATCCGAGGTTCTGTCCAGGAATAGCGATCTTTGCGGTTCACTTGGTGTGCCGGTCGGCAAGGGCGCTGATTTTCGGCTTTCCGCGCCGGGGCTCAGATCGGAAGCGCCTCGGTTGATCGAAGAACCACCATGGCCTCCACGGCGGCGACGAGATTCGCCATAACGTGCATCGCCCGAAGCCGAACAACCGACGCCACCGACCGAGGATTCGATGATCGGTCGGAATATGCCTTGCCATCGGATGGTCTCCACTACCGAAGATAAAGGGGGCGCGATGAGCAACAAAAAACCCGAGGCCGGTTCGATGGTGTGGATCGATCTGACGGTCGAGAACGCGGAATCGGTGCGGGACTTCTACTGTGCGGTGGTGGGGTGGACGGCCGAGGAGGTCGATATGGGGGGTTACTCCGACTTCTCCATGAACACACCCGAGAGTGGAACGACCATCACCGGCGTCTGCCACGCCCGAGGTATCAATGACGACATGCCGCCTGCGTGGATGCCCTATTTCACGGTGGCCGATCTCGATGCGAGCATCGCGCGCTGTTCCGACCTCGGCGGCGTGGTGGTGGTCGAACCGCGAACCCTCGGCGAAGGGCGTTTCTGCGTCGTCAAGGACCCGGCTGGAGCGGTCGCAGCCCTCTACGAGACCTGAGGTCATTTCTTGAAGAACAGAAAGGCCGCCAACCCAACCAGGACGACGGCGAAGATCTTCCGGAACTGACCCGTCGACACGTGTTCGACCAGCCGCGCTCCGACCTGTGCGCCGATGATACCCCCGAGCCCGAGCAGGAGACCCACCTTGAGATCGACGTTGGCGAGCTTGTTGTGGGCGAAGAGGGCCGACAATGCGACGACGAGGATGGTCACGAAGGAGGTGCCCACCGCCTTCTGCGCCGGATATCCGAGAAAGAGCAGGAGGGGCACCACGAGGAAACCTCCGCCGAGGCCGGTGAAGGCGGCGCCGATGCCGACGGCGATGCCGATCAGAGCAAGAACGAACACATTGGGAGTCAAGCTTGTCTCCTTTGCTTCGGGGGTCGAATCTCTCGGGTCGGGTCAGAATTCGTTCAGTCTTTCACCCGTGGCGAGAAAGTGGTTCAACTCGGTTTCCCAGGTGAGCATGAACTCGTCGAAATGGTCCTGGGTGAACTCGTTCACCACCCGGTCGCCGTCGGGCCCGAGAGCAGTGAAACCGTAGGAGATCTCGGCCTTGGAACCGCCCGGCGCGACCGCCAACTGAATCACGATTTTGCCGACGACAATCCCGGGGATGACCTTGACGATCTCGATAAGGTGGGTTGCCGGCTCATATCGGGTGATCACCCAGATCGCTTCCTGAGGGCCGGAGGGTGTGACGAAGACGCAGTCGAGCTCGGCGAGCCCGGATTCGGTGGCCACCAGTCGTGGATGCCAGCCGTTGACCCACTCGGACTCACGAACCGGACAGAGTAGCGGGAACACCTGATCGGGCGGGGCGTTGAGCTGTTGGGTGTAGCGCCGGGTCACGCGGTGTGGTTTGACGATGTTCATATTGCACCTTGTCGCGACGTTGTTTCCTGGTCGGTCGAATCAGAAGCTCCGTAGATTGTACCGCGGAGCGAAGGTGGTCTTGTCGATGCGGGGTCCATCGGAGCTTCCTGTGTGAGGATTGCGGAAAAGACGGACGCCGCGGGATGACGTAGAATGTCAAGGTGCGGCAAACCCGTTTACGTCAAGTCTGGCAATCGATCCAGGGCGCCCGAGTCTGGACCGACGAGGTCGGTGAGGGCATCACCCGGATTCGCGTCACAAGCCGCTGGGCGCGGATGCTGGGTTTCGAGGTTTCGGCTTACCTGGTTGGGGATCTTCTGGTGGACACCGGCTTCGCCCATGTTCGGCAGCAGGTTCTGAGCGCCCTGGAAGGTTGGCGAATCGAAGCCATCTGCTGCACCCACAACCACGAGGATCACACCGGTAACTGTGGGCCTCTCGCCGCCATCCACGGCTGCCGGGTCTTCATCCGCAACCATGGTCTGCGGTGGGGCGAAGGGGTTCGGCGGCTCAAGCCCTACAGAGCATGGTTCTGGGGGGAGCCGGGTCGGTTCGACGCGGAAGAGATGCCGGACGAGGTGGTCGGTCGGCATCGGTCGCTCCGCGCCCTGCCGGCTCCGGGCCACTCCATCACCCATGTGGCTCTGTGGGAGGAGGCCACCGGAACGGTCTTCACCGGCGATCTCTTCATCTCCCCGGGTGCGTCGGCGGTGTTGATCCAGGAGAACCCGTACGATCTCGTCGATTCGCTGCGCCGGGTCGCGGCGGTCGAACCGCGTTTGATGCTGACCGGGCACGGCCTCGCCATCGAGGACCCCGCACCGAGGCTCTGCACCAAGGCCGATCGGGTGGAGGCGACGGCGGCCCGGGTCGTGGAGCTTCACCAAACGGGGATGAAGGATCGCGACATCGTCCGTGAGGTCTTTCGAGGTGGAAACCGTCGTGACCGGAACATCGAGCTCCTCACCCAGGGGGAGTTCTCTCGTCTCAACTTCATCCGCGCGGCCGTGCTGCACGAGCCGGGCCGAGGCTGAACGGTTCTGCGACAATGACTCCCGTGCTCGCCGTATCTGATATCTCGCGGGTTCTGCGGAACCACGAACCTCGCCTCCTCGATCGGGCTGAGAAGATCAAGGTGGCCGCCGTGGCGGCGGTGCTTCGCGAGGCCGTGGAGTGCGTCGAAGTGCTCTTCATTCATCGCGCCGAGGACCCGAACGATCCCTGGTCCGGCCACATGGCCTTTCCCGGCGGGAGGGTGGAGGAGAGGGACAGGGACTCCCTGTCGGCGGCGGTTCGTGAGACTCGAGAGGAGGTGGGCCTCGATCTGAGAAGCTGCGGAACCATCCTCGGTCGCCTTTCCGATGTACCGGCGGTCGGTCGGGGCCGACCCATGTCGCTGGTCGTCGAGCCCTTCGTCTTTGCCATTGAAATTCGTCCTGCCCTCGATCCCAATCACGAGGTCGCCGATGTGGTCTGGGTGCCCCTCGACTTTCTCCTTGATCGATCGAATCGTTCGACCATTCCCTGGCGACATGGCGAGGTTTCGGTCAATCTCCCGTGCTACCGCTACCACGACCATGTCATCTGGGGTCTCACATTCGGGATGGTCGACGAGCTCGTCACGCTCCTCGAAGGAGGAGAGGGCGGGGGAAGGTGGATGGACCCGCGGGAGAAAATCGGCGGTTGACAGTTGACAGTTGACAGTTGACAGCCCAGCCGCTTGCAGAATTCGACCATGTGGCCATCCGGCACCTGACCACTCGTATGGGGACCACAGAATGCCCAGCTCTGGCTCGCCTGAGATGTACTGTCAACTGTGAACTGTCAACTGTCGACTTCCTTCAGTGCGCCTCATCCCAGTTCCTGCCGATGCCCAGATCGACGACCAGCGGTACTGAGAGTTCGATGGCGCCAATCATCTCGTCGCGAACCATCTCGCCGACGGCATCTGCCCGGTCCTCGTCGACCTCGAACAGGAGCTCGTCGTGGACCTGGAGCAGCATGAGCTGGCCGGGGAACTCTGCGCGAAGCCGGGCATCCACGGCGAGCATGGCCTTCTTGATGAGATCGGCGGCCGAGCCCTGGACCGGGGTGTTGATGGCGACCCGCTCGGCGGCGGCGCGGGCATTGAAGTTCCCGGAGTTCAGATCCGGCACCGGGCGGCGGCGTCCGAGAAGCGTCGTGACGAAGCCGTTCTTCGTCGCCTCCTCGAGGGTCCTTCTCTTGTAGTCCTCGATCTCGGGAAATCGCTTCTTGAACCGTTTGATGTAGGTCTGGGCCTCGCCCCGCGCGATCCGGAGCTGCTGCGACAGACCGAAGGCGCTCTGACCGTAGACGATGCCGAAGTTGACGGCCTTGGCGATGGTCCGTTGCTGCCGGTCGATTTGGTCCGGTGCCACGTCGAAGAGCCCGGCGGCGGTCTCTGAGTGAACATCGGCGCCGGCGGCGAATGCGTCAGCGAAACCGCCGGCGCCACCGCAGAGGTGGGCGAGGATCCGTAGCTCGACCTGGGAGTAATCGGCGGCGACGAGCACCCGTCCCGGGGGGGCCACGAATGCCTGGCGGATACGGCGACCCTCGGGGGTGCGCACCGGGATGTTCTGCAGGTTGGGATTGTTGGACGACAACCTCCCCGTCGCCGCAGTCGTTTGTGAGTACGACGTGTGGATCCTGCCGGTCTCCGGGTGAATCAGCTCCGGCAGGGGGTCGACGTAGGTGTTCTTGAGCTTGACCAGCGACCGGTAGTCGAGGATGGCTGTCGGAAGAGGGTGTTGGATGGAGAGCTCGGTGAGCACCTGCTCGTTGGTCGAGGGGCCGGTCTTGGTGCGTTTGATCACCGGGAGTCCGAGCTCGTCGAAGAGGACCTCCCGCAGCTGTTTGACCGAGCCGATCTTGAACTCCCGGCCGGCCGCCTCGTAGCACCGCCGCTCGGCCTCTGCGATCCCGTAGCCGAGCTCGATCGAGAGCCCTGCGAGCAGCTCCCGATCGACCGCGATCCCGTTCATCTCCATGGTCGCCAGAACCGGCATCAGGGGAAGCTCCAGGCTGCGGTAGAGTTCGTCGAGACTCTCCTCTTCGAGGCGTGGGTGGAGCTTGTTGTCGAGCAGCCAGGCGACGTGGGCGTCCTCGGCCGCGTAGTCGCGGGCGCTCTCCAGGGGGACCTGGTCGAAGGTCCCGCCCTTGGGCACGGCGTCGGCGAAGGAGATCATCTTGTGGTTGAGCCAGACCAGAGCCAGGTCGTCGAGCTTGTGCGACCTGCGGTCCGGGTTGAGCAGGTAGTCGGCGAGGAGAGTGTCGCCGTCGATCCCGGCGATCTCCACCCCGTGCCTGGCGAGGACCTCGAGGTCGTACTTGAGGTTCTGTCCGGTCTTGCCCTTCCCGGGGTCGGTGAGAATTGGGAACAGCGCCGGTCGAACCGTCTCCCAGTCGAGCTGGGGCTCGAGCACGGCGTGGGCCACCGGGACGTACCACGCCACCTCGTCGTCGGCGCAGAACGAGAGCCCCACCAGATCCGCACGCATGGAATCGAGGGAGGTGGTCTCGGTGTCGAGGGCGAAGCGCGGCGCCGCTTTCAGCGCGGCGACCAGCTCCGCCAGCGTGGGATCATCGGTGACGAGCCGGTACTTGCTGCGGTCGATCGAGGTCATCTCGCCGCCGAACTCGCGCAGCAGACCTCTGAACTCGAGCTCGGTGAAGAGATCGCGGGCGCGATCCCCGTCGGGCGGCCAGTTGAGGGTGAGCTGATCGAGCTCGACATCGACCGGGGCGTCGTCGCGGATGGTGGCGAGCTCGCGGGAGAGAAACGCCTGCTTGCGGTCGCGTTCGAGCTTGGCCTTGGCGCCGGGGGGTGTGATCTCGTCGATGTTGGCGTAGATCTCGTCGAGTCCCTTCCATTTCGCCAGCAGCGCCTTGACACCCTTCTCACCGATGCCTTTGACCCCGGGGATGTTGTCCGACGAGTCGCCCCAGATCCCGAGCGCGTCGGGGACGAGCTCTGGCGGGCAACCGAACTTCTCCTCGACCTCGGGGTACGAGATCCTGCGGTCCTTCATGGTGTCCAAGAGGGTGACGTTGTCGGTGACGAGCTGCATGAGGTCCTTGTCGGAGGTCACCAGCACCACGTCGAGCTCACCTTCGTGGCGGCGGGCCAGGGTGCCCATCACGTCGTCCGCCTCGAAGTCGTCGACGCAAAGATAGGGGATGTCGAAGGCCTCCGCCACCCTGGAAAAGTGCGGCATCTGCGCGCGCAGGGCGTCGGGCATGTCGGGGCGGGTGCCCTTGTAGTCGGGGAAGTCGCGCTCGCGGAAGGATCCGCCCTTGGGATCCCAGGTGATCGCCAGGTAGTCGGGGCGCTCGTCGCGGATGAGCTTGAGCAGCATGTTGGTGAAGCCGAAGAGGGCGTTGGTCGGCAGCCCCGCCGAGTTGGTCATCCCGCCGATGGCGAAGAACGCCCGGAACGCGATGTTCGGTCCGTCGATGAGGTAGAGCTTCTTTCGTTCTGTCATGCGTGAGAGTGTAGCCTCTCCTTCTCCCTCTCCCTCTCCC
>JARFRM010000066.1 GCA_029287235.1 Thermoanaerobaculales bacterium | reverse complement strand
GGCCGACGACATCGTCCTTTATGGTGACTCCGCAGGCGGTGGCCTCGCGGCGGGTGTCACGCTCAAAATGCGCGACCTCGGTATGGAGATGCCCGCGGCGCTCGTGCTGTGGTCTCCCTGGGCGGATATTTCCGAGACCGGTGACACCTACGTCACGCTCGGCGATGCCGAGCCCTACTACACCTATGAACACGTTCTTGGGCCTTCGGCACTGGCGTACGCTGATGCCGAAGATCACAAAACCCCCTATGTTTCCCCGGTGTACGGCGACTTCAAGCAGGGCTTTCCGCCGACCTTGATCCAGGGCGGTACGAAAGAACTCTTCCTCAGCAACTTCGTCCGTCTTTATCAGGCGCTCGATCAGTCAGGTCAGACGGTGAAGCTCGATATATACGAGGGCATGCCCCACGTATTCGTGCCGACACTCCCGGAGAGCGCTGAGTCGCAGGCCGCTATTGCCAAAGTCCGAGATTGGGTATCCGAACACTTGCTCGACGATTGAGATGATTCCTCGACGAAGTACTGGACGCGGAGGTTTTCTCTACCCTGATGCAGCCGCGATCCCCTTGTCTATGCTGGAGTCGGATGTCTGCGCCGCGGCCTCAAATCACCTTGATGACATGTCGAATTGAACACAGAAAGGCGGCGAGCATGCGCTTGCACAGGTTTTTACGCAGGATGACGATCCTCGTTTTCTGCATCATGGCATTCAGCATCGAAGGTGGCGCCAATCAAGTCAGGGACAACCTCAGGAGAGGCGCGCAGCTGGAGCAGCAGGGCCAGTACTTTCGGGCGGCAACGACCTATCTGGTGGTCCTTCGGCTGGAGCCGGGGAACGGAAACGGCCGCGCCGCTCTGACTCGCACCATTGGCCAGGCGACCGCGGAGAAGCTGACTGCGGCCGCCGCTTTGGAAGCCGAGCTGAGAATCGACGAGGCCATCGCCGAGATCGAGGCCGCAGGGCGGTTGGTGGAACGGGCGGCGTTCTTCAACATCGAGGGCGGGCAACCGAGCGTGGTCGAATCCCGCAGGTTGGATCTGGTCAATCGGCGGGTGCAGGCCCTCCTCACGGAAGCCGAGAGCGCCCGCGAAAACAGCCTGTGGAGCGCGGCACTGGCAATCCTGCAGCAGGTCGAGACACTGAGCCCGGGTTTCGGCGAAACGAGGGAGAAGATGCGCGACGTCTGGCTGGCATGGGCCGACACCAATGAGCGTGAGGGTCGTCTGCGTGCCGCTGCGGAGAGGCTCGGTGAGGCGGCCAGGATTCCCGGCGAGAGATCTGGCGCCGCCTCCGCCAGAGCTGCCGCCATCCATTCAGGGCTCGGACTGTCAGACCTGCGAAACGGCGCATGTCGAGCCGCGGTGGCGGAGCTGCGGGCCGCCGAACGACTCGCTCCTGGTTCGACTGACCCCATTGCCCTCGAGCAGGCCGACGCCTGCGCCCGCACCTGCGCGCAGCTCAGGATCACCGCAGACCCCGAGTCGGGCCTCGGGGAAAATCAGCTCGGTCTCCTCAATGCCGAGGTGAGAAGGCAGGTCGCGAGCGGCGCTTCCGAGTTCCTCCTCCTTCGTGACTCGGGCGGAAGGAGCTCGCTGAACTGTGATCGGCGCCTGGTACCGGGCATCGACGGACAACCGATGAACGTCGGTCCCTACTCGACATCGGTGCGGATCACCGCGCTCAGCGTCATCCGCCAGCCGGCGTCGTCGTCCACCGGACAGGCGCAATCCCACCACGGTGCCCAGGTCGAGACCGTCGTGACCTACCAGCAGTTTGTGGAGGTCCTCTCCGGGACCTTGTCGGGATGGCTGACCGTGACCGACCAAAGGTCGGGGGGTGCGAGCATACAGCTGCCGGTGAGGGTCACCGATGAGGCCCTGTCGCGGTGGCGAGGCAACACGGTCTCGTCGTCCGCCACCCGGACCGGCCCGACCGGACGGAGCTCCGCTTCCACCGGAGTGATGGTCGGTGGTTCCGGGGGAGGCAGAGCGGAGGCAGACGAAGCGCGGCGTCAGGCGCGAGCCCACCTGAACGAAAGGCTCGTCCACAGCTTCGCCGCCGAGGCCGCTCGGCTGATGCTGTCCGTCGTGGACGCCGAACCTGCCGTTCCTGACCCGACCGTGCTGGCTGATGCGGAGCTGCGGTGAGAGCGGGGATTCCGGATTGGGTCGAAATGGCCGCGCGTCAGGATCTTGGATACATTTTCCATTCAGATGCTCGCTTTGCGTTGTGATTCGGGGGGCATTATAGCTAGTTCACCGCCGACGGCCTTGCGTCACGCTCTGCTGCCGGTCGGCGAGGGCGCCGCGATAGAATCCGGCTGGAGCTCATGATGGACATCAGGTTTACCCTCGAACGTTGGCTGCTCAGAGGTCTGCACTATCGGCTGATGATTGCGGCGGCGATCATCGCCGTTGTTTCGATCTCGGCGGGACTTGTGGTCATTCTGCTGGATCCGGGTTTTGAAGACGTGGGTGCGGCCATCTGGTGGTCATTCCTGCGTCTGTCGGACCCCGGGTACCTGGGCGACGACGAGGGCGTGGTGAGCGTCACGGTCTCCACGGTGGTCACGGTTCTCGGCTATGTCTTGTTTCTCGGCCTGCTGGTGGCGGTCCTGACCCAGTGGATGAACGCACTCATTCTCCGTCTGGAGTCGGGAACCACCCGGGTGGCATTCAAAAACCACATCCTCATCCTGGGATGGACCCACAGAACCCCGTCTATCGTTCTCGAGTTGCTGGAAACCGGAGGACCGGTCTCGCGATTCCTGGAGGACACCGGCGCACATGATCTGCGAATCGTGATTCTCGCGGAGCAGGTGGACGCCGAGTTGAGGGAGGAGCTCAAGTCGAGTCTCGGAGAGCACTGGGATGATCGGCGTGTGGTCCTTCGGTCCGGTTCACCCTTGAACCTGGATGGCCTCGAACGAGCTGCGTTTCACGATGCCGCCGCCGTCATCCTGCCCGGCGCCGACTTTGCGGCCGCCCGGCCGGGCGTCGCGGATGCGGAGATTGTCAAAACGCTCGCCTCCATCTCTCAGGCCGCAAGGAAGGCGGGGAGCACCCCGCTCGCAGTGGCCGCGCTCTACAATTCCAACCGCGGAGATGTGGCAAGGCGTGCCTACAGCGGTGAGCTCGAGGTGATCGCAGCGGATCTGCTGGTCTCGCGGCTCTTGGCTCAGTGCACGCTTCAGCCTGGATTGTGGCCCGTCTACTGGGAGCTGTTGAGCCTGCATCAGGACAACGCGCTCGTTGTCCGCGAGTTGGACGCAGAAGAGATCACCGAGTTCGGACAGGCATGGCTCGCCTTCCCGAATGCCGTTGTCATCGGAGTGATTCCATCGCAGGCCCGGAAACCGATCCTCAACCCGCCGAGCGATCTGCCGATCAAGAGCGGTGATGCGCTGATCTTTATCGCGAAGCACTTCGCGGATTGCAGGGTTGCTGATGACGTCGCTCCGACATCGGACGCGCAGATGCCCGGCTGGCATCCGGTCGCATCCGAGATCGAATCTGCGCTGGTTCTCGGCTGGAGCATGAAGGTCCCGAAAGTGCTTTCCGAACTGATCGACTACGGGCAGGGCCGGCTCAGGATCGATGTGGCAGCCATGACGCCCGTCGATGAGCGCGAGATCCCGTTCAACAGTGTCATTCGCGCACAGCGGGCCGGGACGATTCGACAGCTCGAGGTCAACTTCATGAACCCCGATCTGCTCGCCGAGATCCACCCTGAGACCTACGATGCCGTGTTGATGGTCGCTCGCCCGCGCTTCGGGGAAGAGGCGAATGCAGATGCCGCAACCGTATCGGCGTATCTGACCGTCGATACGTTGACAACTGAGACCAAACGACCGCATGTTGTCGCGGAAGTCCTGGAAGAGGAGAACGAACCGCTTTTTGACAGCGATCATTGCGATGCCATTGTCAGCCCGATGATCGTCAGCTACATCCTCTCTCAGGTGGCGCTCAAACCAGAGCTAGGTCTGGTCTTTCAGGAACTGACGCAATCATGGGGCACCACGATTCTGTTTCGGTCGCCCGAATTGGATACCGCTGGAACGGACATCAGCTTTGCGGATCTCTCCGCGCAAGCCGCCGCCCGAGGAGAGACGGCAATCGGGGTCGTGACCTCTGGAAACGGTTGCCGGCAAACCCTCCTGAACCCGGGCGCGGGTTCCCGGTGGACCGCCGAGGAGATCGAGCGGGTCATCGTTCTGGGCGCAGTGTCACGTTGAGGCTGGGCCGGAGGCGGAAGTCAAACCTGGATAGCGACGACCATGGACCGATCCCGAGGTCGTGTTGGACTCATCCAGAAAAGCAATAGACCCTTCCGAGGTGGAAGAGTCTATAAAATGGTACGCCCGGCGGGATTCGAACCCACGGCCTATAGCTCCGGAGGCTATCGCTCTATCCAGCTGAGCTACGGGCGCACGGTAAGCGAAATTTTGGGGTGAGCGAAGGGGATTGAACCCTCGACCACAGGAGCCACAATCCTGTGCTCTACCAACTGAGCTACGCCCACCATAAAGGTCATATGCGGTATGGCCCGCCTGAGAGGACTCGAACCTCTGACCCACGGATTAGAAGTCCGTTGCTCTATCCGGCTGAGCTACAGGCGGAAGGATTTCGGTCGGAGTGTGTTGGTCGGGGCGAGAGGAGGTGAACCTCCGACCCCCTGCGCCCAAGGCAGGTGCGCTACCAGGCTGCGCTACACCCCGACGCTCGAGTCCGCTCAATTCGTTGCCAAAGAACACCGCCCGATGGCGGAGAGTGAGTATAGGTTCAGGTCCCTCGAAGTGTCAATGTCTTCTCGTGCCTGTGCCGTGCCCATACCCGTGCCCGAAACCTCAATCTGATGACCGACGGAGATCCCGCACCATCCTCAGCACCCTCGCATCCTCCCGGTGACGCGGATGGTCGATTGCGCTCTTGATCTCGATCAGACTGTCGAGATCGATCCAGTTGGCCGGCGCCTTGCCATACCGGCCTTCGATCCGACGATCCCAGGCGAGCCCGAAATCGAGCTCCACCACGTCGCGGAGAATGTCGATCCGGTGCGGTGCATTCCCGAGTTGGAGGATTTCGTCAGGGTTTTCGGCATCGATGGAACTCGGACTTCCGAACTCGGTCAGTGCCTGGTTGACCCTGGCGACGTTGTCTGATGCGGGATCGATCCACAGATCGATGTCCTTGGTGAATCGTGGCTTCGCGTGGAAGATGAATGCGAGTCCGCCAACGATGAGGTATCGGACATCGAATTTGGCAAAGAGCGACAGCATGTCCTCGAAATCAGGGATGGTCTTCACGAATTCGAACCCGATGACTCGGCAGCGATTCGAGCTTCAGCGACCAACACCACGTCCTCATGGATGGCCACCAGGGCAGAGAGCCTCGCTTCCGGACCGGCCTTCTGCCAGAACTCGAGATCCCAGGCTTCGGCCTCTTCCGGACCGTGGGCCAGATTGGCCACCATCCGCATGCGGCGTTCAGCGCTTCTTTCCTCGAGA
>JARFRM010000284.1 GCA_029287235.1 Thermoanaerobaculales bacterium | reverse complement strand
CCTTCGACCACCTCGAGGGTGGTGTCGAGGCCCTTGGCCTCTTCGACCGTGATGACACCGTCTTTTCCAACCTTCTCCATGGCATCACGGATGATGTCGCCGATCTCGGCGTCGGAGTTGGCGGAGATGGCGCCGACGGCGGCGATCGAGTCACCGGCGATGGGCACGGAAAGGGAGTTGACATGCTCGACTGCGGCGCGGGCAGCTTGCTCGATGCCGCGCTTGAGCTCCATCGGGTTGGCGCCGGCGGTCACGTTCTTGATGCCCTCGCGGTAGATGGCCTGGGCCTACTCGGTGGCGGTGGTGGTGCCGTCGCCGGCGACATCAGATGTCTTCGACGCCACTTCGCGCACCATCTGTGCGCCCATGTTCTCCAGCCCGTCGGGGAGCTCGATCTCCTTGGCGACGGTGACGCCGTCCTTGGTGATGGTCGGCGAACCGAACTTCTTCTCGAGGACAACGTTGCGGCCCTTGGGGCCGAGGGTCACTTTGACCGCATCGGCGAGCTTGTTGACACCGGCGAGGAGCTTGCTGCGAGCCTCCTCGGAGTAGACAATCTGTTTTCCAGCCATGATGAATCTCCCTTACTCGACGATGGCGAGGATTTCGTCCTCGCGCAGGATAGTGTGCTCGACGTCGTTGACCTTGATGTCCTGACCCGAGTATTTTCCGATGAGGATGCGGTCGCCGGCTTTGACGTTCATCGGCAGACGCTTGCCGTTGTCGTCCAGCTTGCCATCGCCAACCGCAACCACCTCGGCCTCTTGAGGCTTCTCTTTGGCGGTATCCGGAATGATGATTCCACCGCGGATTTCCTCCACCGGCTCGGTACGCTTCACAAGGACTCGATCGCCCAGAGGTTTGATCTTCATCTCGTTCTCTCCCTTCGGTTTAATGCTGATGATTAGCACTTGATTCATTCGAGTGCCAGCGGTGAATATAGAGCCTATTGCGGCGACTGTCAAGCGGTCTTTGGAAATTTCTGATGAAATATGACTCATATTTTTGATTTGTTAGATATGAGTCATGCGCGCGAAGATTTTTCGAGGCGCGTGAGGGACTGTTCGCGGTCTCTGCCACTGCCGCTGCGACTGAGTTATGGTGTCACTCGAGCAAACCATCGTCGAAAGGGGTTCTCATGACCGTCTCGTGTTCTGTCTTCTTGTTTGCAGCCGTGTTGGCGTCCCTTGGAGACCTGACCGGGCTCCCGCCCTACACACCTGACGCCAACGCTCAGCGGGCTTCGATCCCCGCGGATTACAGGTGGGATCTGACAGTCCTCTTCCCTGACGACGAGGCGTGGGAGTCCACCCTCGAGACGACCAAGAAGGGGCTGGGGGTTCTCAGCGCAAGCCACGACACGCTGGCGAGCCCAGAAGGTCTTGCGGCGTACATGACACGCTATTTCGGCATCGAGCTGACGACCAACCGGTTGTCGCTCTACGCCTCGCTGCAAAAGGACGGGGACACCACGAATCCCGAGTTCTCGAGTCGCCACCAGCAGGCTCTCAAGCTCACGAACCAGGTCATGGACGAGGGTGCTGTCTTGCGTCAGGCCGTGCTCGACCTCGACTCCGCGGAGTTGGCCCGAGCGTATATCCAGGCGCCGAAGCTCGAGGAATTTCGACCGTGGATCGACAGTCTTCGACGCCGTGCGGATCGGATCCTCGACCCGGAGGCCGAGCGGGTGCTCGGTCTGGCCGGTGACAACCTGTGGGCCGCCATAGATCTCAACGAGCTGCCGTCACCGCTGGAAACCGCATTCGGTTCGCTGGTGGCCGAGATGCCCCTGCCGATGATCACCGATGCCGAGGGTCTGGAAACTCAGCTCACCTTCGCCAACTACGGCCGGTTGCGCGGGTCGGACGACCGTCGGGTGCGGAGGGACACGGTGACCGGGATGTTCTCATCGTTGCGGAGCTTCGAGAACACCTTTGCCGCGACCCTGGGAGGCCAGGCCAAGTTCAACGTCTTCCTGGCTCGATCGCGGAACTATGACACCGCGTTGGAAGCCTACCTCGACAAGGACGATCTCGACCCGGCGGTCTACCACAATCTCATCGACACCGTCCGCGCCCACGCCCCGGCCCTCCACCGTTATGTCGAACTGCGAAAGAAGGTCATGGGCCTCGATGAGATCCACCTCTACGATCTCTATGTACCCATGGTCGACGGGGCTGCCCGCGATCTCACCTATGCGGAGGGCGCCCAGGCCATCGTCGAAGCGCTGCAGCCCCTCGGTGCGAACTACTCTGAACAACTGATCCGGATCATCGATCCCCGCAACGGCGCCGTTGACGTCTACCCGGCCAAGACCAAGGAGTCCGGCGCGTTCTCGGGTTCGGTGTACGGCGTCAGGCCGTTCATCAAGATGAATTTCCAGAACTCCTACGACGACGTCTCGACGCTGGCGCACGAGCTCGGGCACGCGCTTCACAGTGTTCTCTCCCAGGAGGGCCAACCCTACCTGACCTCGCGCTATGTGCCCTTCGTCGCCGAGATCGCTTCCACAGCCAACGAGGTCCTGCTGTCGAAATACATGGTGGCCCACGCCGAAAGCGATGCCGAGCGCGCCTGGTATCTGTCCGAGCTGGTGGAAACCATCCGCACAACCATCTACCGCCAGACTCTCTTTGCCGAGTTCGAACTCGAGCTTCACGAGCTCGCCGAAGCCGGGGTGCCCATCACCGCCGACACGCTCAACGCCGTTTACGGCGGTCTGATCGAGGATTACTACGGTCCGGGCTATACCGTGGACGACGACGACCCCGTCGAGTGGGCCTATATCCCGCACTTCTACTACAAGTACTACGTCTTCACCTACGCCACCGGCCTCGCCTCGGGGGCGGCCGTTGCCGAAATGATTTCCACCGGAGAGGAGACCGCGCGAGACGCCTATCTGGAAATGCTCTCGGGCGGAAACTCGAAACCGCCGCTCGAACTGCTCAAGGGCGCCGGGGTCGACCTCACCAGACCCGACGCCATCGCCGCCGCGCTCGAGCTCTTCGATCGGACCTTGACCGAGCTCGAAGCGATTCTCGTGAAGAAGTGAATCCAGACGGTATCGCACGGAGAAACCGCAGACAGTGCAGACAGACGGAGATGACATGGCTCCATCGCATCAGGGTTTTGGATTCTGTCGGTCGTGCATGTCCACGGCTGCAGTCACGGGCTCGGATACGGATGCGGTTTCGGTCACGGATCCCTCGTCACCGGCCTTCTGGTCCGCCTTCGGCGACCCAGCGTCGCCCGAGCAGCGTGGTCAATCGAGGTGGCCGGAAGGTGCGTGACCACGCTGCTCGGTCGCCGGCGGCCTCCTTCTGAGCCGGGAGAGCCGTCCCGGATCGAGCTTCCCCGTGGGAGCCCGGTCTGACAATGTGTGGAGGGTGTTGCGGTGCCGGTAGGTCGTTCCGGCACATTGTCAGACCCGGCACGCCCGCCGCACGCCCTTTTCCTCGTGTCCTGGTGGAGCCGCGGGTTCGGGAACGGGATCGGGCACGGGCACCGCCACTTCCGGAAAGGTCGTTTTGTGATCTTTCGTCAAAGATGTAACGGAGATGCAACGAATCATGAGCCACCGGCAACCGATGTGTCGGGGGACGCGTAAGACCCGCATGCATTGCTCAGCGGCTTCAGCCGCGCTACCGTAGGCCGTGGTGAAAACAACGGAATCGGAGAGAGAGGCGAGCCTGTTCAACGGCCCGCAATCGGGTGGGTTGCGTGGTTTCTTCGTCGGCTCGGCCTTCGGTATGCGCCCGGGTGAGGGAGCGCTCGCCTGGCTCTTCTTTCTCTACTTTCTGGCCCTGACCACGGTTCACTTCGCCGGTAAGTCGGTTCGGCAGGCGTCCTTCATCGACGAGCTGGGGGCGCAGAACCTCCCGTTCGTGTATCTCGCCGTCGCGCTGATCTCGTATCCGGTGTTGGTGCTCTATTCCCGGTTGGCCGCGCGCTTCAAACAGAGCTCGATGATCGTCGGATCCAGCGCGCTGCACGCCGCCGGGTTCGTGATCTTCTTCATCTTGTACAGCGTCGAGCAGGTCAACCAGCGTGGTGTGGCTGCGCTGTACTATGTCTGGCTCGGAATGGCATTCGCCATCTCCGTGTCCCAAGTGTGGTCGTATGCGAACCACGTCTTTGATCCACGGCAGGCAAGGCGTCTCTTTGCCTTCATCGGCGCGGGCGGACTGCTGGGAGCGATCCCCGGCGGCCTGATGGCGTGGCGAGTGACCCAGATGGCAGGGACGCGATTCACCCTGCTCGCCGCCGCGGCCGTGGCCCTCGCCATTCCGGTCTTGGTCCTGCTGATCGAACGCAATCGGCCCAACATCCGACCGCCGGCGACCTATCCGAGCCGAGCCCGGGTCGAGGAGGCGCGCGGGGGTTTGGAGATCATTCGCGGATCGCGGCTTCTGCTGCTCATTACGGTGCTCATGTTGGCGACCGTGGTGGTGGGCCAACTCGTGGGATGGCAGTTCTACTGGCATGTTCAGCAGGAGACCACCGAACTGGATGAGCGGACGAGCGTCATCGGTGGTTTTTTCATCCTCATGGGGATCGTCGGTTTTGTCTTCCAGCTGCTCTTCACCCAGAGAATTCACCGCGCGCTCGGGGTCGGGGTCGGGATGCGGGTGCTGCCCGCCACCGTCGGTTTCCTGCAGATCGCGGTTGTGGTCGCATTGATTGCCCAGGCGCCCATCGTCTTTTCACTGGTCGTGGTGCTCATGCTCGCCGAGGGGAGCCTGCGGCATTCGGTGGACCAGGCGACCCGAGAGCTCCTCTTCCTTCCGGTGCCGTCAAGCCTCAGGGTCCGGGCCAAGGCATTTATCGACGTCTTCGTTCAGCGGTTCGCCAAGGGTCTGGCCGCCCTCCTGATCCTGCCGGTGACATTCGCGCTGCTTCCGCCGTCGTACGTTTCGTGGTTGACGGCGGTGGTGCTGGCGATCTGGTTGTTGCTCACGGGCCGGGTGCGACGCGAGTACATCCGCGAGTACCGTGCGGGGCTCAAATCCGGGATCG
This sequence comes from Thermoanaerobaculales bacterium, assembly GCA_029287235.1. Lineage (GTDB taxonomy): Bacteria > Acidobacteriota > Thermoanaerobaculia > Thermoanaerobaculales > Sulfomarinibacteraceae > JAHECW01. Next base: position 64,704 of record JARFRM010000284.1, on the reverse strand, counting down.
TTCAATCCGATGCCACCATCGATCCTACCGATCTCACAACCATCACCACGCTGGTCCAGGCCCTCGGCAGCTCGGACCCGCGCCAGGTGCTCCACAGTCTCGAGCTGCTTTCGGCGCACGGCCAGGGCCACTTGGTCCAGCCGCTCCTGCTCCATCACCGCGACAGCCGGGTGCGCAAGAAGACCCTGGAGATTCTGGCCGAAACCGGCCGCGAGGACGCCGTCGATCTGGTCAAGGAGGCGATCACCGACGAGAATGCAGAAGTCCGAAGTGGTGCGATGCAGACCCTCGCCAAGCTCAGTGGAGGAAAATCGTCGTCGCTCATGCGCGAGAGGCTCGACGATCCGGATCCCGAGCTGCGCGCGACCGCGGTGGCAAGCCTCTTGGTCGCGGATGACTGGGGTCTCGCCGGCCTCGCCACCGAGGCCCTCGGAAAAATGGTTGCGGACCCCGATCCGGCGATGCGCGCCGAGGCCGCCAGGGCGTTGGGGGAGGTTTCGGAGCCGGTCGCAGAGTCGGTCATGCTCCAGCTCCTGTACGACACCGACTTGTCGGTGGTTCACAAGGCGATCCACTCGATCCAGATCAGGCTCGATCGCGACGGCCCCAACCCGATTTATGTGCCGACCCTGGTCTCCTTGATGGGAAACAGGCGGCTGAAACACGAGGCTCGGGAAGCACTGGTCGCCATCGGCGAAGGAGCTGTTCAGCCGCTGCGCCATTTCATGAACTCCGACGACGAGCAGATCTGGGTTCGGCGAGCCGTGCCCAAGACCCTCGCCCTCCTCGGCGTCCAGTCTGCAGCCGATGCCCTCGAAGAGAGTCTCGACGCCGGTGACACCCTTCTGCGTTCCAAGATCGTCGAGGCCCTGTGTTATATGCGAGGCCGCCATCGGGCAACCCGGTTCTCCGATCGCGCGGTTCGGGCGCAGGTTCAGGCCGAGGCATCTCGATATCTGCGGTGTCTGGCGGATCTGTGGGCGATCTCCTCTCTGCATGAAGCCCAACTCGAGGGGCCGTTTGCGGTGTGGCAGAAGTCCGACAGGGTGCCGACGCTGCCGCAGCAGCTCCTCGCACAACGGATGCAAACGCTGGTCAGCAACATTTTCGGTCTGCTCGAACTCGTTGAGCGGCCGGAAGATGTGCGGGCGGCTCGGCGCAGCCTCATGAGCCGGCAGCCGAACCTCCGCGCGCGAGCCCTCGAGTACCTCGACAACAGTCTGTCGGGAACCCTCAGACGCGACGTGTTTTCGGTGATCGACGATTCGCCCCCAGAGGAGAAGCTTCGGCGCGCGAGACTCTACTTCGGGATCCTCATGGAGTCGCCCGAAGCGACCCTGGATCGTCTCATTCAGACCGACTCCAGGCTCGACCCCGCTGCGCGCGGGATCGTGTTGGCCGCCATGCACGCGGTTTGGGCCGAGGAAGTCATTTCGCTTTATCCACTGGTGGCGAAGATGGTGGAGAAGGCAGAGGAGCCGCTTGTGCGGCAGACCGCAGAGTGGGTCATGGCGAGGGCAGGCAAGGTGGCTCCGGGCAAGGGACTGATCGGCAAAGGGGAGACGAGTCAAATGGCACCCATGGCACATATCGAGATGATGGTCTTCCTTCAGGGCGTCGACCTCTTCGCGCACTGCAACGCGGACCAGGTTCTGCGGTTGGCCGCCATCGCCGCTGAAAACAGATTCGCCAGGGGCGAGGAAGTCTTCCGAAAGGGCGATGCCCCCGATGCGCTCTACTGTGTTGTCGAAGGCCGGATTCGCCTCGGGAGCGGCGGCGATAGTGGAACGGTCGTCGGATCGAGCGGGCGATTCGGGGTGTTGGACATCCTGAGCGGGAGGCCACGGTCGGGCGATGCCGTGGCCGAGACCGAGACCCGGCTGCTGACAATCGAGGCCGAGGACTTCTTCGATCTGTTGTCGAACAACATCGACATCGTCAAAGCGCTCTTCCGCACGGTCGTATCGAAAGACCCCGACTCCGACGAAGCGCTCCTGTAGCGATTGGCGTTCTAAGCCGACCCACCGCTGCCGGCTCCGCCGACAGCTCCACGGATTCTGGAATCTCTCCCATTCCGGTGGCGAACCGAGCGCGGCACCTTCCACCCCTGCGATGGTTGCGACGTCACCTGCGGTTTCTCCTGCGATGGAACCGAGATGAAATTGAGACGAAACTGCGATGGAGCTAAGAGCTAACAGCTAACGGCTAATTGCTGATAGCTAATAGCTCTTACGTGAATGAGCATTCATTCACGGCGCGTTGCGGCATGCTGTGCCGCAACGCGCCTTTCCTTCATCTGCTCAAGTGGAGTAGCGTGCCGTTCGTACTCGTGGAGGATACGTACCATGCAACGACCTGATCCGATCCGCTGCACCTATTGTGGTGCCATCTCCGACTGGTCCTCGGAGCGCACCGATGCGACCATGTTGGGCGAGGAGCACGCCTGTACGGGCTGCGGTCAACAGACCTCCTCGTGGAATGAGGAGACCAACCAGAATCTCGAACCGGCCAAGAACATGTACTGGCTGGAGGCCGACCCGATCTACTAGCCCGCACAGACCGCTCCGTAGATCCCCCTATAGACTGTTCCCGTGACCAATGCGGGTGAGTTTCGTCGACGGGCCTTTCATGAGGCGCGTCGCTATGGAGGCGATGCCTGGGTCTTCGTGCGGGAGCTGCTCCAGAACTCGCGCGATGCCGGTGCCGGTCGCATCGATCTCTCGGTCGAACGACTCGGTGGGTTTGATCGCATCCTTTGTCGCGACGACGGCTGTGGAATGACCTTTGATCACGCCCGTCGATACCTCTTCACCCTCTATGCCTCGTCCAAGAGCGGGCGGAGCGACACGGCGGGACGATTCGGGATCGGCTTCTGGGCCGTTCTCCGTTTCGAACCCGACGAGGTGACCGTGCGTTCAAAGCCGGGACAGGGGCCGGGCTGGCAGCTCAGGATGAGCGGTGACCTCGAGGAGATCGAACGCGGTGAATCTTCCCTCGGCGGGGGTACCGAAATCGAGCTCACCCGAACCGCCCGGGGTGATGACCCGGTGGCTGCGGTGTGGGATGCGGTACAACGTGATGCCCGCCATCTCCGCGGGGAAGACGGTGAGATTCTCGAAGTCTGGGTCAACTCGCGCCGGGCGACGTCCGAGATCGAGCTTGAACCGCCGAGTCTGGGCTTTGCAGGATCGGGTCTCCGTGGAGCCGTAGCCCTGACGGACCGGCCGCGCGTGGATCTTCTGGCGCACGGTCTCAGGGTTCGCACCACCGCCACCCTCGACGAGCTCCTGACCCAGCCGGATCGACGGCGGCGGCGGCGGAGTTCGAGCACTCCCGAGGGGCTGGTCCCGAGGGTGATTGTCGACAGTCGGCGCCTCCATGTGCTCATGGCGCGTGGCGACGCACGGACCGACCGGGAGCTGCGGAAGCTGGTGGCCATCGGTCGCAGGGGTGTGCGACGCCTGGTTCGTGACCAACTTGATCAGGGATCGGGGTTGGGGTCGTTTCGTCGTGCCGGTTTGCGCTGCCTCGAGCTGCTGCCGGCCAGGTGGGCCAGAAGGCTCGCAGTCGGGCTGGTGGTGGCGGCGATTCTGGCTGTCGGCGCTTGGTGGTTGGCCGAAAAGGGGCCGGACCGAAAGATCGGACCCGGCGCCCTGGGAACGGACGCCTTGGCCCAGAGTGTTCGCCGCCCGGACGCCGTCCTCGAGGCCGAAGCGGCCGACCGCTACCTTGGCCCGGCGGCCGATCGCCTGGAGGCGCTGTCGGCGGAAATTCCTCTCCGCTATCTACCGTCCCACGTCGAACCCCTCCTGTCGGTCTTTCGTATCATCGCCCTGGCCGACGACGGCCGGGTCGTACCGGCGGCGCCGAGTTCCGGCCGGCGGCCGTATCTCGGCGCAACCTGCAGTGCATCATGCCTCGAGATCGCGCTCGACCTCGATGGGATGTCCGGTGGGGTCCGATTACCGGTGCCGACGGGCCAGCTTCTCGATCCCGCGAGCTTGCGTTTGGAGGGGGGCGAAGGAGTTTTGTGGGCCGCCCCGGATGGTGGTCCGCTCCTTGTCATCGAGGGGATCATCAGCGGGAGCGTCCGGTACCGCACGGGGCAGGGATTCGAGAGTCAGCCCATCCTCGCGGGATCCTGGCCCATCCTGCCGAAGACGGCGGATGACTTTGCTCTTCAGCTGCGGCCCCTCGAAACCGACGAGGCGGCACGTGTGGCGAGGGACTGGGTTCAGCGTCAGGTCGTCTACGACACCTCCGAGCGGACCGTCGACCGCCACCGGGCAGCCGCCCGACAGGAGCCTTCATTCGCCCAACGCTGCCTGATGGTCGGCGCCGGCGACTGTGATGTTCAGAATGCGCTGGTCGCGGCGATTCTCGCTCGAGCCGGTGTCCCGGTCCGGATGGCCGTGGGATTTGTCGGGGCACAGGGGCGGGCGATGCCCGGCCTCCATGCGTGGGTTGAGTACCGCGGCGAGGGTGGGGGGTGGCGGGCTGTCGATGCCAGCCGGGGTGCCCCGGCCAGTCCTCTCCCACATCGGCCTTTCGTTGACGCCGAAGCTCCTCCCGGAGTGGCCGAAGAGGAGATCTCGATCCGAAGGAGGGCGCCAACCAGGTCGTGGACCGGAGTATCGGGCCGAGCGCTGGGCGTCGTCGCGGTGGTCTTCGTCGCGTTCGTAGCGGTGGGATCGGCGTGGGTCGTCCGGCGCCGTTGGGCTGTCCACATCGTTCAACCGGAGGGCGCCCCCGATCTCGCCGGGCTTCTGCAGGGCGCGTTGGCACGGCCCGAGGCGTATCGCGAGATGCCGTCGCTCTTCGCTCGGAGGGTGGTGCCGGTTCTCGGTGCCTCGGCCATCAGCCTCGACCGTGCCCGATCCCTCTCCCATCGCGGTCGTTTGGCGGTGAGCTTCCGTTCATCGAAGCTCGCGCTCCGCGCAGCGAAAAACGGTCTGCCGGTCATCGACGGCAGCCGCCCCGAGGGAGAAGCGGTGGCCTCGACTCTCGGGGCCATCGATCTCGACCGGTGGGACGGGATCGTGCGTCGCAGCGAAGCGCATCCGGTGACCGAGGATCTCGAGCGGGCCGCGGCGGGAGTGGGTGAGATCTGGAAGGTGATCATCGGATCCGGGCTCGCCGATGAGGTCGTCGTCCTCGACGGACGGTTGGCAGGGCGTCACCCTGTTGTGGTTGTGGACAGAGGGAGTGCTTTGTGGGATCGAGTCTGTCGGCTCGATGCGGGCCAGCCTGCAAGCGCGATGTTGCTTCTCGCCGACCATGTGATCGAGCGCCTCCAGGCTTCACCGAGCCGGAAACGGCTCCTGCTGTCGATGCTGGCGGCGGAGGCCGTCATGGAACGGGCCCAGGGGTCATCGTGAGAGCGGACGAACTCTTCGCCATCGACGTCGCCGCGGAGATTGCGACCCTGTGCGGCGCCCAGCTCCAGGGTCCGTGGCAGGTTCCGGCAGAGCTGGTTCGTCTCGCCAATGCCCGGGGGGTGGCCGGAGTAGAGATCGACTGTGCCTGGGGTGGATTCGAAATCCGATGTGATGGCGCCCTTGCCGCTCCCGACGAGCTTCGGGATCTCGGGGAGGTCTTTGGTCCCGATGTTCCTCGGGTCCGTCGTCAGGCCGCCATCGGTCGTGTCGAGGCGGCCGGGCTCTTGGCCCTGCTGTGGGCAACGGGTCTGCCGGGCGCCCGGATCACGTTGCAGACCCGATCCGGGGGTCGGTCGGGCCGGATGGAGGCCCGTCGGGGTCGGATCGAGCTCGAGATCACCGAGTCGGACACCGGCTCGCCATCGACTGTCGTGAACTGGCGTTGCCGGGGGCTCGCCTCACACCGGGCCGTGGCCTGGCTCCGAACGGCGCTCCGCTTCGTGCCGATCCCCGTTGTCGTCTGCGGTCGTCCCGTCGAGCGGGGGTTCCCGGAGGGCCTCTATCGCATGAGAATCGCCGATCCGTTGCCGGGGGAGATCGCCGTGACGGCATCGGGTGAGTCGCCCCGGTTGTGGCTCCTCGAGCACGGGGTCCTGTCGGCCAGAGCGGTGGTGCCGGGCTACCCACCGTTTTCCGCCGCGGTCGAGATGATCGGCGGCGCGGCTGCCGGGTCGAGCGCCGACGAGCTCCGCGCCGCTGCCAACCCGCACCTCGAGCCCCTCATCGACGAGGCGGTGCGGATGCTGCTGCTCCTGGTCGATCGGTTGCCGTCGGTGGACGAGCCGGTCCGCCGACGGCTGAGTGCGCTGCTTCTGCGATCAGCGGTCCTCGGGCTTCGCCGTGATCAGATTATGGCCTCGCCCGTCGTCCAGACGAGGAAGGGAGCGACGAGGCGGATGGAGTCCCCGTCCTCGTTGGTGCGGTGGGCGGCGAAGCGAGGCGGCGTGGTGGTCGCCACCGAGCCCGGATCGGGCGATGCGGGTCACTCCATGGTTGTCGAAGTCACCACCGAGGAGCGGAGCTTGTTGTCGGAGCTCCTCGGAATCCGGATCGAGAACGTCGGCAGCCGGGGGCGCCCGCTGGATTTCTGGCCGAGGATCGTCGACGGCCTTCGCCGAGGGTGGGGTGCTGTGCGGAGTCTCTGGAGCCCGGGGCCTCTTCGCCCTCACGAGCTGACCGCCCGGGAGGGTCGTCTGGTGGAGATCGCCTCCGTCGCCGGTGTCAGGCTGGCGTTGTGTGCGGGATCGGGTTCGGCTCGGAAACGAAGGTTGCACACGCTCGTTGGACGGGAGAGACCCGAGGTCAGGGCCGCTGCGGCAGCTGTGGCCTTCGGTGATGAGTGGCTCTATCCGGCTCTCCTCGCGGTGACGCGAGAGGACCTCGAGATTCCCGACGAAATCCGAGACCGGTGGCTCGGAGCGACGATGAGGCTCGAGAAATCATGAATGATGAATTGTGGATTGTTGATTGAGACCTGAAGCTTGGGATCCCCTAGTTGACGATGTCGTCCGTGAATTCATCCGTCAGCAGGACATCGAGATCGGTGGTCACGGGCTCAGCGGTGATCATGGAGTGCTCGAAGGTCGCGCGCAGCACATCCGGAGAGACTCCGTCGGCTAGCAGCGCCCAGACCACCGCCGTCAACAGCTCTTCCTGCATCTGATTCGGATGTTCGTCCTTGGCGGTGACGAGCCCGCCGAAAATGGCGTTGTCGGCGCCACCTCCACGCGGGATGAGCACGGTCAGGCAGGCGCCGAGATCCTGGGTCTGGGAACCGGGAGCCGTTCGGATGAGATCGACCAGCTTGTCTTCAAAGTCGGCAAACCAGTCTGGACGCCGATCCGTGTCGCCCTGTGTTCCGTCGCTCATGATCAGTCTCCCTTCGCCGCGCATCCAACGGGCCGCTCTTTCGTCACTCATGCTGATCGATAGCACGATCCGTGCCGGATTCGGGCCGGATGATCAGAAGTTGTTCAGCGACGGTTCGTGCCGATTTGGGACGAGCCCTGGAAGAATCAATGACTGGGGGGGCATCGATGTCCCAGTATGATGCGTTGAGGCGCCGCCGAGTTGATGAAGAAGACCGAACAAAAGAACCGACGCGGTCGTAGATCGTGTTGAACAGCCTGGGAGGTGCGCGATTCGGGCAATTCCGGACAGTTTGACTCGCCGCGTCCGTCTGTGGCTCGGTGACACGGTGGAGTACGGCGTTGCCGGGTACGCGGAGCATCTGAGCCGAATCCAAGCGATGGAGCAGACGTGGCGGGACCTCGGCGACGATGCCCTTGAGGAGATTGCGGGTGGTCTTCACGGGCGAGCTCGGAGTGGATCCGATCCGGAGGGCCTGCTCCTCGAGACCTTCGCCATGGTCCGTGAGGTGGCCCACCGGAGCATCGGTCTGCGCCCCTTTGAGGAACAGCTCGCGGCCGGTCTCGCGTTGGCGGAGGGTTCGGTGGTCGAAATGGCGACCGGTGAGGGCAAGACCCTTGCCGCGGTGGCGCCGGTGACCCTCGCGGCTCTCGGCGGCGGAGGGGCGCACGTGCTCACCTTCAACGATTATCTCGCCAGGCGCGACGCCGCCTGGATGGGGCCCATCTACCGGACCTTCGGTCTGTCGGTGGGTGTCGTCCAGGAGACATCGACCCCGGAAGATCGGCAGCGCGCCTACGACTGCGACATCACCTACCTCACCGCCAAAGAAGCAGGGTTTGATTTCCTCCGCGGTTTTCTCGCGCTCGAGCCGGACCGACTGTTGCGGCGCCATGCGTCATTCGCTTTGGTGGACGAGGCGGATTCCATTCTGATCGACGAGGCCCGGATTCCTCTCGTGATCGCCGGTGCGGTCGAGGGACACGTCAACCGCGCCGAGCGAACCGCCGTGATAGCCCGTCAACTCGAACCGGAAGTGGACTTCGACACCGACGAGTACGGACACAACATCTTCCTCACCGAAGCCGGTTCGGCGCGGGTGGAGGCCATCCTCGGCTGCGGAAACCTCTACGAGCCGGAAAATCTGGAGCTCCTCGCCGATCTGCGCAACGCACTCCATGCACTTCACCTCCTCGAGCGCGACCGCGATTACATCGTCCGTCGAGATCGGATCGAGTTGGTCGACGACTTCACGGGCCGAGTCGCCGATAACCGCCAGTGGCCCGACGGACTCCAGGCGGCCATCGAGGCCAAGGAACAACTTTGTCTACAGGACGAAGGACGGATTCTCGGTTCCGTCACCATGCACCACTTCCTCAGGACCTACCCGAAACTGTGCGGCATGACCGCCACCGCCAGCTCGTCGGCCGATGAGCTTCGCGATTTCTACGATCTTCAAGTGGTGGTGATCCCGCCGCACCGATCTTGCATTCGAGTCGATCACCAGGACCTGAATTTCACTCACCTCGAGGCGAAACACCGTGCGTTGATGGATGAGATCACCCGGGTCCAGGCAACCGGGCGGCCGATCCTGGTCGGTACGGCCAGCGTCGCCGAGTCCGAGGAGCTCTCCGACGCGCTCGTGCGGTCGGGGGTTCCGTGCAGAGTGCTCAATGCCAAGAACGACGAATTCGAGGCCGGCATCATTGCCGAAGCCGGAGCCCCCGGCGCGGTGACGATCTCCACGAACATGGCCGGCCGCGGAACCGATATCAAGCTCGGCGGTGCCGACGAGAGTGAGCGGGATCGTGTCGTCGAGCTCGGGGGTCTCTATGTGATCGGGACAAACCGTCACGAGAGCCTTCGGATCGATCGGCAGCTGCGCGGCCGTGCGGGTCGCCAGGGGGACCCGGGCTCGTCGCGTTTCTACGTCAGCCTGGAGGATCCGCTGATCCGACGTTACGGGGTTGAGAAGCTGATCAGCGCTCGGGTGCTTCCCGACCGGCAGGATGCGGTCGTCGATTCTCCGGTGCTCGCCCACGAGATCGACCGCGCCCAGCGGATCATCGAGGGCGAAAACCTGGATGTTCGTCGCCGCCTGTGGGAGTTCTCGGCGGTGATCGAATCCCAGCGGTTCTTCTTCCAGGATCGTCGGCAGCGGATCCTGCTCGGTGATGAGCGACCGGATCTGCTTCGCTCCTGTTGCCCGGAAAAGTGGGATGAACTCTCGATGAAGGTCGGGCCCGATTTTCTCGAGGAGATCGAACGACGTCTCACCCTGGTGGTCATGGATCGCTGTTGGAGCGATCATCTCGCCGAGTTGGCTCGAATCCGAGACGGGATCCACGTGGTCGGCTATGTCGGCAAGGACCCTGCGGCGGAGTTCTGCAAGGAGGCGGGTGTGGCCTTCGAGGATCTCCAGAACGCCATCGACGACGAAATCTCATCCTTTTTCAACGCCCTCGAGGTGACCCCTGACGGGGTCGATTGGCGGGGCCAGGGTCTAACCGGTCCCTCCTCGACCTGGACCTATCAGGTGAGCGATGCGCCCTTCGGCGACAACTCCATGCGTCAGCTCGCCAACCGGGCGGGCTTCGCCGCCATCGGCGCCATCGCCGCGGCGCCGGTGCTGTTCCTGTGGGGGCTCGTTCTGCACTGGAAGCGGCGAAAGCTCAAGGCGGAGCTCGAGAAACGGGAAGAGTGAAGAGTGAGAAAGTCAGAGGGTGAGAAAGTGAGAAAGTGAGAAGGTGCTTTCCTTGGGCGTCTTCAGATCACCGTAGGGCACGTGTCACCGTAGGGCACGTGGTTCCCCGCCTGCCCCCAATTCCGTCGATTCCTAACTCCTAGCTCTCTAACTTTTTCACCTTCCAACCCCTAACCCCCATCACGGCGAGACGCGCCCTCCGATTTCCCTCGGCGGGGTGGTCGGTTGGACAAAGATCTCGGTACCGTTTGTGATCGGCGTCGGTCCCGAATCGGTGAATCCACCCGCGATGAACAGGTTGCCGGCGGCCGTCAGGGTCGCCGTGTGCGCTCCCCGCTCCATGGTCAGCGATGAGCCCGACGACCACTTCTTCGTCGCCGGGTCGAAGAACTCGGTGGATGCGATGGGAATGCCCGACATGTCGATGCCTCCGGTCACGAGAACGAGGCCGTTGGCCAGTTTGTTGGCGGTTGGAAGTTGGCGGAGCGTGTTCGTGGGGCCGGCGATGGTCCATCGTCCGTCGACGGGATTCCAGAGCAGAGTCATGGGGGCGTTGGCGATCCCGGTGAGCAGGACCCGCCCGTCGTCAAGCGTGATGGCGATGGGCGCCTGCCACTCCGCCGGCAGAGGAGCGGCCCGCGTCAGGGCGTCGGACGCCGGGTCGAAGAGGGACAGCTCTCGGGCGCCGGCGATCACGGTTCGACCGTCGTGGAGGTTGGCCAACCCCGGGTAGAACCGTTCTCCGTTGAGGGCGCCGATCACCGACCAGGACTCCGACATAGGGTCGAAGACCTCGACAGATTCAACCTCGTCGTAATGGGGAAACCCGCCGAAGATCCCGCCGGCGACCAGCACCCGCCCATCGGAGAGAGTGATGGCCGAGTGGGAGGTTCGGTTGTGGTTGAGCTGACCGGTTGTGGCCCAGGCGTCGGTGGCCGGATCATAGATCTCCGTTCCGGGTTCGCCATCGGCATCATCGCCCACCACAAGGACTCGTCCGTCATGAAGCAGCACCGCCAGGGTGAAGAGGTGCGGGTAGACGGTCGCCGCAGCCGGCGACCAGACCCCGGTTTCGGGGTCATAGATCTCCGGCACCGAGAGCCCACCGCCGACGACGAGGATCCGGCCATCTTCGAGCTCGACCGTGGCGTGCTGGGCGCGCGCCTCGATCATCGGCGTCGACGGACTCCACTGCCAGCACGGGAAATCGGTGCAGACCAGCACGGAGCCGTTGTGGGCGCAGGTGGCGTCCTCGAGTTCGGCATTGACGCTCCAGTCGTAGGTTCCGGTGGAGACATAGGCGTGTGACGCGCTGGTGTCGCCCGATTCGGCGCCGTCACCGAAGAGCCACCCGAAGGATGCGGTTCCGTCGCAATTGGCGGTGTCCAGAGATCCGTTGAAGCTGATGGGAACCCCGGGCCAGGCGTTGGGGGTCACCGACGAGTCGCACCACAGGGCGCAGCCGGAGCCGAGATCGGCTCCGATCTGCATGTCGGGGCCCGCCCAGCTGTGGGAGATGCTGTTGATGGAGAGGTTTGTCGGCACTCCGTCATAGCGGTGAGAGCTCGGGAAGCTGTCGCTATCGAAGACATCGCCGACCGAGTAGAAGTCGTCGGCGTCCGCGCGCCTGCCCTGTTCGATCTCCTCGAGGCCGTCGGCTTCCATGAGTCGCAGCAGCTTGTGCTCGGTGTAGGAGTTGTTGTAGAGGAAATGGCCGTCGGCATCGGTCCGGGCGTCAATGTGCCAGATGAGCACGCCGCGGGTCGGAAGCTCGGCGTCGTTTCCCTCCGGCTGACGGGCCTGGACCAGGTAGTACTCGGCGAAGGGGTCGGCGACTGGGTCGCCGTGCATGAGGACCGCGGCGTCGGGAAAAGCGTCGGAGGGGGAGAACACAATGGAGTGAAGATCCTGGTTGTAGATTTCGGGTTCAAGCCAGCCCAGCACCCACTTGGAGAAGGCGTTGTGGTCGCCCCAGTTGCCATCCATCTGGTCCATCCCGCCGACGCCGCCCCTGGGACCGATGGCATCGTCGTAGTCGTAGAAGTCGGGCAGTCCGAGGGCGTGACCGGTTTCGTGGATCAGAACCTCGGGAGTGAACTCGCCCGGCCAGTCGTAGTTCTCCCACTGCCACGAATAGGTCCCGACCTTGACCCCGTCGACCGTGAAGTTGTCGTTGAAGAAGCTCGTCTTGTAACCCCACCAGAATTCGGCCCACTCACCGTGGGCGCCGGTCCAGATGATGACGAGGTAATCGATGACCCCGTCGCCGTCATTGTCGTACTGCGAGAAATCGTGGCCCTCGGTGTCGTGGTGGGTGATGACCTCCTTGATGAGAGCCTGGCGCCCGATGTAGCTCTCCACGACTTCGGATCGTTGGTAGGGAGTTGTGTACCAACCGAGAGTCGAGCCCGCGATCTCGAGTTGACCGTAGGACGATCGCCGGTAGAAGTTGGTCATGCTTTCGTAGGGAAACGCTTCGGCCTCGCCATCGCCGTAGATCCGATCGTGGACAATGGCGGGATCGGTGAAGCCCGGCATGTCTTCGAAGGCGATGAGCAGGGTGAGAACCCGAGGCGACCCGTCGGACGGGAGCACCGAGGGCGCATCGGGCAGCGCCTTGAGGACGGTCGCCTGCGCTCCGAAACGTGCTGCGAGTTGCGGCGCCACCCGGTGATTGCCGAAGGATCGAGCGGCGTCAGCCCTGGCGGCGAGTGTCCCGTCCTGTCGGTAGTTCTCGATCTGTTCGGCCGTCGGCGGTTCCAGCGCGAGAACGGTGGTCGCAGCCAGGAACAGAACTGTGGTGGTTGTGAGGCGGGTTTTCGTTCCGGTTCGTTTCATCAGGTCTCCCCGAGGGACACTCTACAACACATGGACGGCGTTGTCGGTGTGAGGCGGACACGGTACCGATCCCCCCCCGGTGGTACGCTGATCGGGACTCAAGGGCGAGTTTGCCGTATCCTCCTCGACGAGAGGGTTTCCATGGCGCATTGCAGAATCTCAGCCGTGACGCTTGCCGTGCTGCTTTCGGTCGCGGCCGGGTCGGGATCGGCTCCCGCTACCACCGCCGTGTCCCCCAAGGCCGAAGCCCCTCATCCGAATATCCTGCTCATTACCCTCGACACCACCCGTGCCGACGTGCTCGGCTGCTATGGTGGCGACCCCAAGGTCAGCCCGAATATCGATCGCATCGCCGGCCGAAGTCATCTTTTTGAACGGTGTGAGGCATCGGTTCCCCAGACGATGCCGTCGCACACGACCATCTTCTCCGGGCTCCACCCATTCAACCATGGGGTGCGCAAGAACCTCGCGGTTGTGGTCGGACCCGGTGTGCCGCTCATCGCCGAGGAGCTGCACGACCTGGGCTATGCGACCGGCGCCTTCGTCAGCTCCTACGTGGTCGATGGGCGCTTCGGATTCAAACGGGGTTTCGATCACTACGACGCGCCGGACATCCGGCCGCGCGTCGGCGACGGAATGGAACGTCGCGCCGGGGACACCGTCCGCCTCGCCGCCGAGTGGATCGCGACCCGGCCAACGCCCTGGTTTGTCTGGGTCCATCTCTTTGACCCGCACGCGCCCTACGAACCGCCCCCGCCCTTCGCCGGGCGCTTCGCCGATCGACCCTACGCCGGCGAGGTCGCCTACACGGACAACGAGGTCGGGCGGTTGATCGGCTCACTCGTCACCAAGGGGCTCTTCGACTCCACGCTGGTGATCATCGCCGGCGACCATGGTGAGGCCCTGGGTGAGCACGGCGAGGAGACCCACGGCATCCTTCTCTATGAGGCCACGACCCGGGTACCGCTGCTCATCCACACGCCCGGTCAGACCGAGGCCGTTCGGCACGGGCGGCCGGTGGGTCTGGTCGACCTCGCCCCGACCCTGAGAGATCTGCTCGGAATCACAACCGCCGAAGACGGGGTGTCGTTGATGCCGACCCTGCGGGGCAAAGACCCCACCACCGCCGACCGGATCGTATACATGGAGAGCCTGGAGGGTTATCTGCAGCATGGTTGGGCGCCGCTCTTTGCCGTTGTTCATGGTTCCTCGAAATACATCGAGTCGCCGCGACCGGAACTCTACGACCTCGCTTCCGACCCGAACGAGCTCCGCGATCTGGCCTCGGTCCGACCCGAAACGGCGGTGGATCTCAGCCGGCGACTGGCCGAGATCCGACCCGACGACGAGTCCTTCGAAGGTGAGGCCATCGCGCTGAGCGCGGACGAAGAGGCTGCGCTTCTGGCCCTCGGCTATGTCGCCGGAAGTCCGGGCGAGGCTGCCGGCACACGGCGTAACCCCGTCGACGCCATCCATCTCGCCCCCATCCACCGGCAGGCGCTCGAAGCGAAGGCCGACGGCGACCTGAAACGGGCGGCAGAGCTTTTCGAAATCGAACTCGCAGAGGATCCCTCGAGCCCGGTTCTGCTGTGGTATCTCGGCAACTGCGTGGTCGAAACCGATCCGAAACGCGCGGAAGCATCCTTCCGGAGGGCGATGGAGCTGCGGCCGGGTTTCGAAGCGCCCTACATTGACCTTGCCGAGCTCTTGATCCAAAACGGGAGGGCCCCGGCTGCGGCGTCGGTGGCGAGTGAGGGGATTCGCCGAACCTTCGATGCCGGCGGACGACTTCACTATCTGAGGGCCGCATCCGCCGCTCTGACGGGCGCCGACATCAACGGGATCATGAGCGATCTTGGTGTGAGCATCGAGCGCGCCTCACGGCCCGGCCCGGCCTACCGCCTGCGTGCCGCGGTTCGCCTTCAGCGTCTCGACGATGTCGAGGGCGCTCTGGCGGACATCGAGAGCTACGCCGAGTGGTCCACTCCGGGCGAGCTTGCACGTCTGGCTGACGACAGACGATTCAAACGGCTGCACGGCCGGCCGGCGTTCGCCGCACTCGTGACCACGAAACCCGCCGAGTAGAGCCGCGAAGGCGTAGGGTTTGCGGCGCCGGTCCGCCATTCGTCCTTTCCCCGGGGAGAACAACATCGGTTTCCAATGCCGATCGCCCCGGGAAAAGCTACACTCGCATGATGGACCGCGCCACCCGCGACAACCTCGTATACCACACGCTCCGAGGGATCCTCGCCGTGGGTAGCCGGCTGCCGCTTCGGCTCACTCGATTTCCCGCAAGGATCCTGACTCGTCTTGCCTTGAAGTTCAGCAAGCGCGAGCGGAAACGAATGCGCGACAATATTGCGATTGCGTTCCCCGAGCTCGATGAGAAACAGCGCGATCAGATCATGAGGGGCTGCGCCGATCACCTCGGTCGGGTGCTCGCCGAGATCGCGTGGTTGTGGCGGGCGGATACCGCTGATGTCGAGCGGATGTGCGAGATCGAGGGGATCGAGTACCTCTTTGACGCTCTCGAAGGGGGCAGGGGCGGGATTCTCGCCACCGGGCACCTCGGCAATTGGGAGCTCCTCAACGCCCGGTTGGGTGTCGCCGGGGTCCCCATCACCGTCGCCGTCCGCGAGCTCGACGACACAAGGGTGGATGATCTGGTGACCACCCTTCGTTCTCGATTCGGCAGCGAGGTCATCCTGCGGGGAATCTCGGCCGGGCGGCAGTTGATTCGCGCACTCGGCAAGGGCAGAGGAGTCGGCCTGCTCATCGATCAGGACATTCCGAGCATCCCCGGGGTCTTTGTCCCTTTCTTCAACCGGCTCGCCTGGACGCCATCCGGCGCCGCGATGCTCGCCCTCAGGGCGCGGTGCCCGATCATGCCCGGTTTCATCCACCGAAAACCCGACGGAACCCACAAGATCAAGGTCTACCCTCCGCTCAAGGTGCCCGAAGAGGGGAGCCTGGCGGAGAAGGTCGAGGTGATGACGGCCGAGGCGACCGCCGCGGTGGAGTGGCAGGTACGGGCCTGGCCGGAGCAGTGGGTCTGGATGCACCGGCGCTGGCGGACGCGACCCGAAAACGAATCGGGAGAGTAGTCGGACTCCCCGCAAACCAACGACGGCGACAGACTTCGGTTGGAGCTCGAAGACCCAATCGATCCGTACGGGCTGCCCGTCACGGGTTCCTTCGATGGCGGCGTGGAGACGGTCGCGCTCGCTCCGGTAGATAACCCGGACGAGGGTTCTTCGTTTAATGTAAAGACGGCGATTCTGCGGGTGCGGGAAACCTGCGCCCGGATTCTGCCGCTGAAGATGTTGAGACAGCCCATGACGATCTGAAGGGATGAGCCGCCACTCATGAAGAATTTCAGCTCCGGATTTCTGATCCTGATCCTCGCGTTGACCCTCGCCGCCTGTTCCGGAGACGACGATTCCAAGACCTGGGCCGAAGGCGCCCCCCGCGACGAGGACCGCGACGAAGAGGCGGTTCCGGTGGAAGTGATCGAGCTCGAGCGCGGCACCATCGAGTCTGTGCTGCGGTTCTCCGCCACCCTCGAAGCGGAACGGGATGTGCGGGTCTTTGCCGAAGCCCAACGGCGGGTGGTTGAGCTTCGCGTTGAGGAGGGTGATGCGGTGGGCGCCGGCGCGCTCCTCATCCGGCTTCAGGACGATGCCCAGAAGAGCGCGCTCAACAAGGCCGAGATCGAGCTCCGTCAGGCCACCCGCGAGTTTGATCGGCAGAAGAACCTCTTTGAACGCAGCCTGGTCAGCGAACAGGTCTTCAACGACGCGGCCCTGCTCTTCGATCAGGCCGAGATTGCCGTGGAGGACGCCCGAAGGAATCTCGCCTACACCGAGGTTCGGGCGCCGTTTGCCGGAATCGTCACCGAGCGAATGGTCAATGTCGGGGACTACGTGACCCTCAACCAGCCGCTCTTTCGAATCGTCGACTTCGACTCCATCGTGGCGCGGATCTATGTCCCCGAGAAGGAGCTTCCGGATCTCGCCACCGGGCTCGACGCCAGGCTCACGGCGGAGGCCATCGGCGGGGTGAGCTTTGTCGGCTCGGTGGACCGGATCTCGCCGGTGGTCGACCCGGGCACCGGGACGGTCAAGGTCACCGTGGCCACCCCTCGACAGGAGAGTCTCCGGCCCGGGATGTATGTCGAGGTCGAGCTCGTGACGGCGGTCCACGAGGATGCGCTTCTCCTGCCGAAACGAGCGGTGGTCTACGACAACGACCAGCTCTTTGTCTTCCGGCTCGGTGAAGAGCGCCGGGTCGAGCGCATCAAGGTGGATCGGGTGCTCGAGGATGTGGAGAACATCGAGCCCAAGGGGGATCTCGCCGAGAGCGATCTCATCGTGGCCGCGGGCCAGGCCAGCCTCAAGGACGGGGCGTTGGTGCGGCTCCCCGGTGATCCCGATCCGGACGACGATGACGGGGATGAAGAAGGCGGGGATGTCGACAACGGCGCTGAGACCGAGGCCGACGCGTGATCGCCGAGCGTGACGACCGAACCCAGCCGGGGGTGATCGCCGACCGATCGTTCCTGGTCGATCGGCCGGTGGCGATCCTCATGGTCTTTCTCGCCACCGTGGTCTTCGGCTTCTTTTCCTTTCTGCGTCTCCCCGTCTCGCTGATGCCCGAGCTCAGCTATCCGACCCTCACGGTGAGGACCGAGTACCCGGGCGCCGCGCCGGAAGAGGTCGAGAACGACATTAGCCGACCCGTCGAGGAGGCCCTCGGTGTGGTCGGCGGTCTCCGTCGGATCTCCTCGATCAGTCGCGCCGGGGTCTCCGATGTCGTGCTCGAGTTCAGCTGGGGCGTGGAGATGACCGAGGCCATCCAGGACACCCTGGAGAAGCTCGATCTGGTCTTTCTGCCCGATGAGGCCGAACGACCGCTGATCCTCCGATTCGACCCGGCCCTCGATCCGGTCCTCGAGCTGAGCCTGGCCGGCGACGGTGTCCAGTTCGACGGCGAGGAGGGTTTGCGCCGGCTGCGCCGCCTGGCGGAGCTCCAGGTCAAACGCGCCCTCGAACCCGTCAAGGGGGTGGCTGCGGTTCGGGTGCGGGGCGGGCTCGAGGAGGAGATCCACGTCCTCCTCGAGGCCGACCGACTGCGCCACACGGGGTTGAGCACGGACGACGTCATCGCCCGTCTCGCCGAGGAGAACATCAATGTCGCCGGCGGCACCCTCCGCGAGGGTCGGACCGAGTACATGGTGCGCACCCTCAACGAGTACGCCAACCTCGAGCAGATCAACGACACCATCGTCGCCTTCCGTGAAGGCCGGCAGGTGCGGATCCGTGATCTCGGTACTGTCGAGTGGGCCCACGCCGAACGTCAGATCACCACCCGCACCGATGGCCGCGAGAGCGTCCAGATCGAGGTTTTCAAGGAGGCCGATGCCAACATCGTCGCCCTGGCGGCCAGGGTCAAGGAGCGGGTCGGTGAGATCGATCCGGCGAAGATCGATGAGGCGAAGCCGGTGGAAGAGGGCAGGGGCGGTCCCGGAGGCGGCCGAACGGGTCTCGCCGAGGAGCTCTACCGCTCCGAGGGCGTGCTTCTGACGCTGGTCGCCGATCGTTCGGTCTTCATCGAGGACAGCATCAACGAGGTCCGCAACGCGGCGGTCTTCGGCGGCATGCTCGCGGTCATCGTCCTCTTTCTCTTTCTGGGCAATGTGCGATCGACAGCCATCATCGCCATCTCGATTCCCATCTCGATCCTGGTCACCTTCGCTCCGCTCAACCTCTTCGGTGTCAGCCTCAACATCATGTCCCTCGGCGGCCTCGCCCTCGGAATCGGGATGCTCGTCGATTCGTCCATCGTGGTCCTCGAGTCGATTTTCCGATGTCGCGAGGAGGGCGATGACTCGGCGACCGCCGCGGTTCGAGGTGTCACCGAGGTTCGGATGGCGGTGCTGGCCTCAACCCTGACATCCATCGCGGTCTTCGCGCCCATGGTCTTTGTCGAGGGCGTCGCCGGCCAGGCTTTCGGCGATCTCGGGCTGGCTGTGGTGATCTCGTTGCTTGCGGCATTGGTTGTGGCCCTGGTCTTCATCCCGATGCTGGCCAGCCGAAAGGGATTCAGCATGGATGGGGCGGCCGGGAGCCTCGGTGTTCTTCTCCCCACCCGGAGCTGGCGACAATTCAGACTCGATCTTGCGGGTCTGAACACCTGGTGGAAGTGGCCCGCGGCGATCTATCTCTTGATCCGGGCGATCATCGGCACGATCTTCGAGATCGTGGGGAGCCTGCTTCTCATGGTTCTCATGGTCATCGCCGGTCTGCTGAAATGGGTGATCAAACCGGTCTTCGACCGCCTGGTTGGGTTGGCCCTCGCGGTGACCAAATACACCACCCAGCCATTGCTCGATCTCCTCGGCCGGGTCTATGCCCGCTCAATCCGGTGGGCGCTCCGCCGGCCGGGGACCGTGGCCCTCATCGCCGCGGCCACCCTGGCCGCGACCGTCGCCATCGCCGTGAACCTCGACAGCGAGCTCCTGCCCGAGGTTCACCAGGGAGAGTTCACGGTCGAGGTCTCCCTGCCGGTGGGCACCCCGCTGGAGCAGACGGTGGAGATCCTGACTCCCGTCGAGGAAGCCATCATGGCCGAGCTCGAGCACATCGAGGCCCTCATCGTCACCTTCGGTTTCGACCCGGCGACGTCGCAGCGATCGGACGAGGGTGAGCACTCGGCGCGGTTCAAGCTGATTCTCGACAGCTCGAATCCGGCAGTTGAGGAGGCGGTCCTCGATCGAATCCGCGGTCGGCTCGATGTGATCCCCGATCTCGAGGCGCGGATGGTCCGTCCGGTGCTCTTCAGCTTCCGCACCCCCGTCGAGGTCGAGATCCACGGCGACAACCTGCTCGAGCTGCGCCGGATGTCCGAGCGGGTGGCCGAGGTCATGGCCTCCATTCCCGAGCTCGCCGATGTGGAAACCAGCCTCCGGATCGGCGCCCCCGAGGTTCAGATCGAGTACGACCGTGAGCAGCTTGCCCGCTACGGTCTGAATATCGAGGCCGTGGCCTCCCGTGTTCGCGATGCCGTCAAGGGCGCAGAGGCCTCGCTCTACAACCTCGGCGACCGGCGAATCCCCATCGTCGTTCGTTTTCGCGAGGCCGACCGGCGCGAGGTGACCAACGTCGCCGATTTTCTTGTCAACCCCGGCGGTGAAAGGCCCATATCCCTCGGCGCAGTAGCCGATGTGACGCTGGCCGAGGGGCCATCCGAAGTTCGCCGGATTGATGGCCGCCGGGTGGCCGTGCTGTCGGCCAATCTGGGCGAGGGTTCGCTCGGAGGAGCGGTGGCAGCCCTCGAGGCAGCGCTCCACCGCGAGATCGAGTGGCCCGCCGACATGGCCTTCTTCATCACCGGTCAGAACGAGGAGTGGCAGCGCAGCCGGTCGAGCCTGTTGCTCGCCCTCTCGCTCTCGATCTTCCTGGTCTACGTCATCATGGCCGCCCAGTTCGAGTCGCTGCTCCAACCGCTGATCATCATGCTGACCATCCCCCTCGCGTTCTTCGGCACGGTCGTTGCCCTCGAGCTCCTGGGGATCTCGCTCTCGGTGGTGGTCTTTCTCGGGATGATCATGCTTGCGGGGATCGTGGTCAACAACGCCATCGTGCTCGTCGATTACATCAACCGGCTCAAACGACGCGGTCTCGACCGGGTCGAAGCCGTGGTCACCGCCGGGTCGGTCCGGCTGCGGCCGATTCTCATGACCACCGCAACCACGGTGCTCGGTCTTCTGCCCATGGCCCTCGGGCTCGGAGACGGGGCCGAGATTCGGACCCCCATGGCCATCGCCGTGATCTCGGGGCTCATCGCTTCCACCGTCCTGACCCTGTTCATCATCCCGAGCCTCTACTTCGTGGTGGATGGTCTGCGTGAGCGCTTGCTCGGCCTCGGCGGGGAAACCGCGGTCGACGTGGGTGACGCATGACCGGGGACAAACGCCACATCGAGGAGGCCCTGCCGCGGTTCTCCCTCAACCGCCGGATCGGGGTTCTGGTACTGCTCGCGTCCATGGTGGTCATCGGGGTGGTGGCGGCGCTGGGAATCCCCCTGGAGCTGATCCCATCGGGTTTCTCTCCTCCCTTCCTCGCGGTCAACGTCCCGTGGCGGGATGCGCCGGCCCAGGAGGTTCTCGACAAGGTCATCCTGCCCCTCGAGGACGAGCTCAGCACCGTCCGCGGTCTCGAATCGCTGTTTTCCTTCTCCACCACGGGTTTCGGCCGCTGCTTCCTCAACTTCAAGAGCGGCACCGATATGGATGTGGCCTACCGCGAGGTGCGCGACAGGATCGAGCGGGCCCGGGCGCTGCTTCCGGCGGACGCGGACCGGATCTACATCCGCAAGGAGGACGAATCGGCGATCCCGGTCTTTGTGGTCGGGCTCGCCATCGATCCCGGGCTCACCGACCCCTACACCCTGATCCAGAAACAGATCGTCGTCCGGCTGCAGCGGCTCGAGGGCGTCGCCTCGGTGGAGGTCAACGGCGCACTGGAGAAGGAGATCTTCATCGAGCTCGACCGTGAGCGCACCGAGGCCGCGGGTCTCAACATCTACGCTCTGGCCCAACAGCTCGGCGCCGACAACTTCACCATGGCCTCCGGCGATGTCCGCTACTCCGGACGCAAGTTGCTGTTGCGATCGGTGGCGCGATACGACAGCCTCGAGGAGCTCGAGGACCGCTACATCGCACCAAGGGTGCGGCTGCGCGACATCGGCACCGTGAGCTACAAGGAGCCCGAAGCCCGTTTTCGGGTGCGGGCCAACTCGCGTCCGGCGGTGGCCCTGGTGGTTCTCAAGGAGGGTGACGCCAACACCCTCCAGGTGGCGCGGTCCATCCGTCTTGAGCTTCGACGGATGCAGGACAACCCGGCGCTCCAGCGGATCTTCATGGTGCCGCTTTTTGACCAGGGAGCTGTGATCACCGAGAGCCTCGACACCCTCCTCGACAGCGGTAAGATCGGCGGGATCTTTGCGGTCCTGGTGCTCTACTTCTTTCTCCGTCGGTTGAGAATGACGTTGATCATCACCCTGGCCATCCCCCTGAGCATGCTCATCGCGCTGACGGCCATGTTTTTCGCCGAAGAGTCGCTCAACATCCTCTCGCTGCTGGCGCTGATGATCTCGGTGGGGCTGTTGGTCGACAACTCGGTGGTGGTCGCAGAGAACATCCACCGTCTCGCCCGCTCCGGGGTGCCGCGGCGCGAGGCGGCCATCAGAGGGACCGCGGAGATCGCCCTGGCCATCACCATGGCCACCCTGACCACGATCGTGGTCTTTCTTCCGGTCTCGCTGGTGGGGGGCCAGGCCCAGTTCTTTCTCCTGCGGTTGTCGATCCCGATCTCGGTCGCGCTCCTGGCGTCGCTGATGGTGGCCGGGATCTTTGTCCCGCTCAGCGTCTATCTGACCCTTAGCAACGGCGATGGCGAGACCCGGCGGGAGTGGATCTTCAGACCAGTCTACCGGCGGTTCGTGGCCCTGATGGAGAGGATCTACCACGCCACCTTCGGGCGTCTCAACCATCTCTACGGTCGACTGCTCGGGGTCTTCCTCCGCCACCGGCTGGACCTGGTGATCGGGGTGATGGTGGTCTTTGCCATCACCGCAGCGGTTCCGATGAGGCAGGTCAAGTTCGTCGAGATTCAAGAGGAGGAGCGCGGCGGGTTCGAGATTGATGTACGTCTGCCGAGAAGCACCACCTTGGAGGAGGCCGATGCCTTCTTCCTCGAGTGCGAGTCCATCGTCGAGAGCTCGGCCGAGGAGTTCGGACTCTCGGGTTGGTTCATCTTCCACCGCGAGACCTTTGGCGAGGTTCAGGGCTTCTTCAACAATCCTCGAACCACCGATCTGACGCCGCGGGAGGTGACCGAGCTGATGCTCGAGAGGTTCCCGGAGCGTCCCGGGATCACCTATTACACCGGCTCGGAATCCGAGTCGGAAGAAAAGGGTGAGCAGGTCCACGTCATCGCCCTCTACGGCGATGACTCCGAGCAGCTCGAGACCACCGCCGAAAATCTCGAGGCGCTCTTCACCGCGATTCCCGGGGTGCTGGGTGTCAAGGCCACCGGTGACCCGGCGCCGTCGGAGCTCGGGCTCGTCATCGACCGCGAAAGGGCCCAGGCGCAGAACATCAGCCCCCGGGTGGTGGCCGGGATGGTGGGCTATGCCCTGCGCGGTCAGCAGCTCAACCGCTACCGCACGGACGGCAACGACATCCCGGTGAGGATTCGATTCGCCGAAGAGGACCGCGAGACCTTGACCCAGCTCAAGAGCTTCTATCTGCCGACCGGTTCGGGTGGGTTCGTCCCGCTGTCCTCGGTCACCGACACCTCCTACCTCAAGACCGCGCGTCGGATCTTCCGCCGCGACAAACAGACCTCGCACACCATCACCCTGGAGCTCGAGGAGGGCAGCGAGGACGAGACGAGGAAACGGGTGACCGCGTTGGAGAGGGCCATCGAGCTGCCCGAGGGCGTGCGGCTCGGACGACCGCCGAGGGCGGACAGCGCGGCCGAGGATCTCAAGAGTCTGGGACTGGCGGCGCTCCTGTCGGTGGTCTTCATCTATCTCCTCATGGGTTTTCTCTTCGAGAGCTTCTCGCTGCCGTTGTCGATCATCCTCACCATCCCCTTGGCCGGGCTCGGGGTCTACTGGACCCACTTCGTCTTCGGCTACAACCTCGACTTTCTCGGTGGCGTCGGATTGGTCCTGCTCATCGGTGTTGTGGTCAACAACGGCATCGTCCTGGTGGATTATGTCAATCGTCTCCGGGGATCGGGGATGGAGCGCGGCGAGGCTCTGCTCACCGCAGCCCAACGCCGCTTCCGGCCGATCATGATGACCGCCCTGACCACCATCTGCGGGATGATCCCGGTGACTCTGTCCGGGACCAACTCCATCGGTCTGAGCTACACCAGCTTCGGTCTCACCCTCATCGGCGGTCTGACCACCGCGACCCTGTTGACCCTCCTCGTGGTACCGGTCTTCTACACTCTCTTCGATGACCTCGGCACGGCGATACCGGCGTTTCTCAATGCGCTTCGGGCAAAGAGCGCGGGGGCGCTCGAAGCAGAACCGACCCCCGAGCCGTAGCGGCTGGAGATCAACCCTGCCGTTGCAGTTTTTTTGTAGGGGAGGGTTTGATCCTTCCCGTGAACATGCACGATCGGTCGAACCACAGAGGCATAGAGGCGCACTGAGAGACGCATGCCACCCAGCGGTGCCGGCGAACGTACCGCAAGGTACAGGCCGCGCCCCGAGCTGAGAAAACCCGCCTGGCCACAGCGCCTCGTTGCCCTCGCCGCGAAACCTGGTGAGGGTCCGGGTTAGGGGATATTGCCGACGACCACGCTCCAGCCGCCGAAGCCCCCGTCCTCGAAACCGTCGGTATGGGTACGCCACGCCGTGGCGAAGTGCACATCGACGCCGTCGTTGTCGTCGGTGAGGATCATGCACTGGCCGGAACCAGCGCAGGCGAAGTAGCCCGGTTGGTCCGAGTTGTCGGTCGCGACGGTGGGAAACTCGAGATAGGCGGCCTGATCGGCGCCGAACTCGACGAAGCGACCGTGCAGGTCGCCTCCGGTCGGGCAACTGGGATCGTTGTAGTACCAACCGATCAGGAAGCCCTGCTCCCCCGCGAACCGCACCTGTCTGGTCTGAATCCCTCTTGCCCCCTGGAACTCGTCGACCAGGAAACCGCCCGCCGGTCCCAACGGTGTGCCGTCACCGGCAAATCGTCGGGCTCGAATCTCGGTTGTCAGGTTTGGCCAATTGTCGTCGTAGTAGGTCCATGCGACGAGATATTCGTCACCTTCAGCTGCCGCAGCGGGGGCCCTGTGATCGCCCGATCCGGAGGCGAGAATCAGTTCGGGAGCGGCGCCGACCCCGCTGAGATCGCCGGGCGCCAACTTGGCGCGGACCTCTTCGTTTTCGGCGGGGTCCTCGAAATCGTAGACCAGCAGATACTGGTCCCGGCCCGTCAGGTGGGCGAGCCGAATCCCGTCCCGGTCGCCGTCGCTTCCGGTGGCGATGACGGCAGAGCCCAGCGGGGCGCCGTCAGACGCCCGCACCCTGGTTACCGCCACATCGACGACGCCGCCGTCCCAGTAGTTGACATACACGACGAGGTACTCGTCGCGGACCGGGTTGTAGGCCGCATGGACATCTCTTCGATTCACGCCGTAGTTTTCGGCGATGATGAACTCGCTCCCCACCGGAACTCCATCGCCGTTGATCAGTCGGGCACGGACGCCGTAGTACCAGTCCGGCGGCTGGGACTCTTGCCATGCCACGAGGCAGTTGGCAGTAGTGCTCGAGCAGGCCACCTCGGCCGCCTCGGGCATCTCTCCAGCCACCTGAACCTCGTTGACCTGGCGGATCTGACCGAGTACGCCGGTGGTGTCTACGGTTCGCAAGACCACGACCTCCTGGGTCGTGTTCTGGTCAACTCGATTCCATGCGGCCACAAACGTCTCAGAGACCGGGTTCCACGCCACGCCCTTCGCATAGCGCATCAGATAATTCGGGTCGCTGGTCGCCAACGGGATGACGTCACCGAGAATCGGCCACTCGTCCTCGCTAAAGAAAACGGTCGTGTGCTCCTCCACTTCGGTGGTGTAGCCGTCAGCCGAGGTTGTCACGGCGTTGGTGACATACCCGGGTCCGGCGAGACCGGTGGTGGTCGCTGTGAACTGGACATCAACCGCGTCATAGGCGACGAGGTTTCCGGTCCAGCTCACGGTGCGGGTCGGGGCATCGTAGCTGCAGTCTCCGGATCCCGCCGGCATGTAACAGACGAGGCTCCCGGGAACCATCTCCAGACCGAGTGGGAGTGGATCGACAATCGATGTGTTGTCGGCGGTAGCCGTTCCGGCGACAACGACGATGTGGTAGTCGATTTCTTCGCCAAGGGCCACGAAGTTCTCATTGATCAGGTGCAACCAAGCAAAGGTCGCAGCCGAGGCGGGGGGCACAAGACAGGAAAAAGCAAGCGCGAAGATAATTAGTCTCATCATTTGGCCCTCTTTCCGAGATCCTTGTCCATAGAAAATAGGGGCTTTCGAGCGAAAAGGCAACTGGAGCGGTTCAGTTTCCCTGGAGGATCTGCTGCAGTGGGGCGCCGACCGGATAGATCGGTTTCGAGACCGACTTCCCGAGATTCGAAACGTGCTAACCTCCCCGTTGTCCGGACCCACCGGTTCCGGTGCCGATCTGCAGCTGTTGGAGTGATTTCAGACCGTGCTTCGACGACTCGACTTCGTTGCGCCAATGGCGCGGATGCTGGCTCACCGTTTTTGGGAGGCGGTGCGCGACCTGCTGCCGATCGTCGTCGTGGTCGTGGGATTCCAGACCCTCGTCCTGCGTCAGCCTTTCCCCAACGTGGGAGAGCTTCTCCTCGGGGCGTTCTTCGTCGTATTCGGTCTGATGCTCTTTGTTCAGGGATTGGAGATGGGGCTGTTTCCGATCGGCGAGGCCATGGCCTACGCGTTCGCGAAGAAGGGCAGTCTCGCGTGGCTCCTCGTCTTCGGCTTTCTCCTCGGTTTCTCGACCACCGTGGCTGAGCCCGCCCTCATCGCCATCGCCGGGGAGGCGGCCGGTGTGGCGTCCGATGCCGGCTACATCTCTTCCGACGACGCCGTGCGGTCGGCCTACGCCCTCCAGCTCCGACTTACGGTGGCACTGTCGGTTGGCGCGGCCATCGTCCTCGGTATCTTTCGCATCCTCCGTGGCTGGCCGATCCAGTGGCTCATCATCGGCGGCTACGTGATCGTGGTGGCCGTCACTTTCGTCGCCCCCGAGGCCATCGTCGGCATCGCCTTCGATTCCGGCGGGGTGACGACGTCGACGGTGACGGTTCCGTTGGTGACGGCTCTTGGGGTCGGGCTGGCGACATCGATCCGGGGCCGCGATCCGCTGATCGACGGCTTCGGGATGATCGCGCTCGCATCGCTGACGCCGATGATCTTCGTCATGCTCTTCGGAATCATCCGGTTCGGCGTCCGCACCTCGGGGGTGGGCTGATGACGCCGCTGGGACCGCGCCCATGATCGACGGCCTCGCCACCGCCCTGGTCGACACCGGACGCGATGTGTTCGCGGTCAGCGCCCTGCTGCTCGGGTTCCAGTACATCGTCCTGCGCCAGCCGATCCCCCACCTGCGCCGTTTGCTCGCGGGTCTGGTGCTTGTGGTGCTCGGGCTCGCCTTCTTCCTCATCGGGCTGGAGCTTGCGCTCTTTCCCCTCGGCGAACTCATGGCGGCCCAGCTGTCCTCGCCTCAGTTTGTTTTCGGCGGCGAGACAGTGCCCGATTCGCCGCCCTGGTGGAAATACGGTTGGGTCTATCTCTTTGCCGCCATCATCGGATTTTCGACCACCCTGGCCGAGCCCGCCCTCATCGCGGTCGCCTTCAAGGCGAGCAAAGCCTCGCGCGGGACCATCCGTCCGTGGGGCTTACGCCTGGTGGTCGCGGTCGGGGTTGCGGCCGGCATAACCCTGGGCGCGTTGCGGATCGTCACCGGCACCTCGCTGGTGCTCTTCGTTGCCGTCGGATACTTGGTCGTCATCGTCCAAACCGCCTTTGCGCCGAAGTCGATCATTCCGCTCGCTTACGACTCGGGTGGGGTGACAACCTCGACGGTGACAGTGCCGTTGGTCACCGCCCTCGGTCTCGGTCTGGCCGCGACCATTCCCGGGCGAAACCCGGCCTTGGACGGTTTCGGTCTCATCGCGTTCGCGAGTCTGTTCCCCATGATCACCGTGATGGGTTATGCCCAGCTGGCGGACTGGCGCGCCAAGCGTCTCGTCATCCGCGCCGAGAAAGGAAAGAAACCATGAACTTCAAGGTCGTCATCGCTGCATTGAAACCGGATGTGACCGATGCTGTGGTGGACGCCGCCAAAGAGTGCGGAATCTCCGGCGCGACCATCGTCCCCGGGAGAGGCACGGGCGTTCACGAAGCGAAGACCTTCCTCGGCCTGACCCTCGAGACCCAGACCGATGTCGTGATTTTTCTGACCGAGGACGAGTTGGTTGATCCCGTCATGGCCGCCATCCATACCGCAGGTCGGCTCGACGAGCACGGCACCGGAGTGGTCTTCGTCATCCCCGTGGAACAGGTCGCAGGCATCAAGGAGGCCATTGTCCGCCGTGAGCCTCACTGACGCGTTTGCGTCCGGATTCAGGTTCCTTTTCCAACGGGATGCTCATGCAATATGACCGACTGGATCCGCCATGGGTTGGGTTGATCGACGGGAGATGTTCTTCAAAAGAAATGCAATCCTGTCTCATTACGTTGTCCTGAGAGGTGGTCATTCACTGACTCAGTTTGAGGCAACGGCGAGCAGACCCGCGACCGGTGCGCCACGTCCGGCCTTGATCCGTGAAAGCTGTGAAGATCCCGGAAGGCGATGTACACGAGATGATCGGAAAGACACTTTCACAATTCGAGATCAAGGCCCGTCTCGGCGAGGGAGGGATGGGCGAGGTCTGGCGCGCCCGGGACTCCAGGCTCGAACGCGAGGTGGCGCTCAAAATCCTCCCAGACGCCTTCGCCGCCGATCCGGAGCGATTGGCCCGGTTCGAACGCGAGGCCAAGGTCCTTGCGAGCCTGAATCACCCCAATATCGCGCACTTGTACGGTTTGGAGACGATCGAGTCGGCAGTGGGAGCGGGTCAGGTCCTCGAGCCCTCAGGCCCTCAAACCCTCAACCCCTCAGGACCTCAAGACCTCAAGAGCTCAAGACCTCAAGACCCCAAGCCCTCAGGCTCCGCCGTGACCTTCCTCGTCATGGAGCTCGTCGAAGGTGAGGACCTCTCCGACCGGATCGGCCGCGGACCAATCCCGATCGCCGAAGCGCTTCCCCTCGCCCTGCAGATCGCGGAGGCCCTCGAGGCCGCCCACGAGAGGGGTGTGATCCACCGCGATCTCAAACCCGCCAACGTGCGGCTGACCACCGACGGCAACGCCAAGGTCCTCGATTTCGGCCTCGCCAAGGCCTTCGAGCCCGCCCCGGACGACGACACCGAACACTCTCAGACCATCACGTCGGCGGGAACCATGACCGGGCTGATCCTGGGCACCGCGGCCTATATGAGCCCAGAGCAGGCATCCGGCCAGCCCACCGACCGCCGCTGCGACATCTGGTCCTTTGGCGTGATCCTTCACGAGATGATCACCGGTAAGCGTCTCTTCGACGGCGAAACCATTTCGCACACGTTGGCCGATGTGCTGCGCGCTCCGATTGATGTCGGTTCCTACCCCGACGAGGTCCCCGGCTCGGTGCGACGGTTGGTCGGGCGATGCCTCGAGCGCGATCGGATGCGCCGTCTGCGCGACATCGGGGAAGCGAGGATCGCGCTGGATGACGCCATCAATGCGCCCGACGAGCGTTCGGCGGAACCGACCGAGGGGGCGGTCCAGACGCCATCTGTGGCGAGACGCCTGCCGTGGCTGGTCGCAGCGGCGGCCGCTTTTCTCGCCGCCGTGGGTTTCTTCACCGGTTCGGAGGGCGTGGCGCCATCCGCAGAACCGGTTCGCCGATTCGCCCTCGAAGTTCCCAACAGCGGCAACACGAGACAGGGTGACGGAAGGGCGGTGGCCATTTCATCGGACGGGCGCAGCGTCGTAACCCGGGGAGGGTCCGGCGCCGAGGACATGCTCCACATCCGTCACATGGATGATTTCAAGGCCAAGGGCATCGAGGGCACGGTGAACGGGCGATCCCCGATCTTCTCGCCCGACGACCGCTGGATCGCGTTCGTCGACGCCGCCGGTCTCCAGAAAGTACGATCCACGGGGGGGCCGTCGGTTTTCCTGACTCAGTTTCCGTCTTCACCGGACGGGATCGACTGGGCCGACGACGGGTGGATCTACTACGCCCACCAGGGTGAGATCTGGAGGATCTCCGAAGACGGTGGCGAGTCCGAGCGGTTGTTAGAGAACGATCTCGGCCAAAGCCGGGGCTTTGGCGAGCCGTTCGCGATCCCCGGCACGAACGCGCTGCTGTGCAGCTCTCGGGTCGGCCTCGGTGATTCGGGTGAGCTCTTTATTTTCGACCTGCAGAGCAAGGAAATCACATCGCTCGAGATGCAGGGGAGCAGCCCCCGCTATCTGCCCACCGGACACGTGCTCTTCGCTCAGGCTGCCCGGGTCTTTGTCGCGCCGTTCGACATAGATGAGATGCGGATCACGGGCCAATCCGCCCCTGTCCTCGACCGGGCGTGGGTCGATCAGGGCAATGTCCAGGCGGACGTTGCCGACAACGGCACCGTGGTCTATCTTCCCAACTCTCGGGGCGAGACCCAGGCCCTGGTCGCCGTCAACGTCAACGGCAAGGTCGAGGAGCTTGCGCCCGAGGGTCTTCCTTTCGCCAGTCTCAATGATCCGCGAATCTCTCCGGACGGGCGCCGCCTCATGCTCTCGGTGGATAGCGGCGCCATCTGGATGTTTGATCTCGACACCCAGACGCCGACGCTGATGACCGAGGAGGGCTTCTATCCCCAGTGGAGCCCAGACGGACGCGAGGTGCTCTTCGGGTCCACCCGCAACAAGACCTTCGACATTTACCGGAGACCGGTGGATCTCAGCCGGCCCGAGGAGCTCGTTCTCGATCTCGAGAACAACCTCCGCGCCGGGGATTGGACCGGTCAGGGTCCCGTCGTGATTCGTGAGGAGATCCCGGGCAAGGGGATGGATCTCCGGGTGTGGCACGACCCCGATGATCCTTCAACCCTCGCTTCGCTGCTCGAAGGCCCGGATGACGAGCTGGCGCCGGTGGTCTCGGCCGACGGCAAGTGGCTGGCCTATGTCTCCAACTACTCGGGCATCGACGAAATCTTCGTGACGGCCTTCCCGGTGCCCGAGGCGCGCTACAAGATCTCCATGAAGGGTGGGCACTCACCCACGTGGGCCCCCGACGGCAGGACGCTCTACTATTTCCAGAGCAGCCGGATGATCGCTGTGACCATCGAAACCGAACCGAGATTCCGGGTGACCGGTCGCGAGGAGCTTTTCGAGGGCGAGTACGTGCACTACCGGTGGTCGCGGCAGTACGACATCCACCCCAGCGGCGAGTACTTCGTGATGATCAAGAACCCGCCTCGCGGTAATGTCGAGGTCATCACCCGCTGGTTCGACGAAGTCCGGGAGCTGACCGCCGGCGATTGATCGCCGTGGCGGTGGTTATGGCGATGTGACCCGATATGACTCCACGATCTTCGCGGCCCAGCTGTCCGTTCCGTCGTAGGGGATGAGTCTGAACCGGTAGCGCTGCGACTCGGCAGGGATGGTGTACTCCTCGTGCACGGGGCGGCCCCACGATGTGTCGCCGCCCACGCCCATTTGCTCGTGATCGAGATTCCAGGTTGATAATGCCTGCTCCTCGAGTTCGACGACCCGGAATGAAGTGTGGGGCGGGCCACCGACTGATTCGTCCAAGTTCAAGACCTGCGATGGATTGTGGGGCGGGCTTCCAGCCTGCCCTTCAGATACCTTCCAGTAGGCAGGATGTCACCACGAAGTCAGACGACCATCAATCCACGCCTCACCCTCTCTCAATTGCGATGCCTTTGCAGCGCCACGCCTCTGGTTTCTCTAGTTCTCGTCACGATTCCTCGGCTTCGAGCCTCTGTGTCTTCGTGGTTGGGACGTTGCGATGGAATCTGCGTCCATCTGCGCTATCTGCGGTTTCTCCGTGCGATGGCGTCCTCAGAACCTCATCGGCGTCGCCCGGTTTTTCAGCCCGACGATGAGCGCGGCCAATCCACCCGCGACGACGATGGCGAAGATCACCCTGAACAGACTGATGACCCAGGCGATACCGATGCCCAGCGCCGCCCACTGGACCCACCAGTCACCGGGTGAGGTCATCCAATTGATGACGAAGAGCAGGACCAGAATCATGGGCCCGACAACAAGGAACTTCAGCGCGCGCAGCGTCTTGATCATCACGTCTCCTCCCAGATAATACGGGCGACCCGGAAAACGGTTCTCGGCGTTGTATCATGGCGACAACCCAACGGGTCGATCCTGATTGTCCGCCCCGAAAGAACGGTATGTCCCTGGTTTTCGACAACATCAGCAAGATCGTCGGCGACGAGGTCCACATTCAGTCGATGAATCTCCGCCTCGAATCCGGGAGCTTCAACACGCTCCTGGGCCGGACCGGCGCGGGCAAGACTACTATGCTGCGGTTGATGGCGGGTCTGGATCGACCTTCGAGCGGCCGGATCCTGATGGGGGGCCGGGATGTGACGACGGTTGCGGTTCGCCGCCGCAACGTCGCCATGGTCTACCAGCAGTTCATCAATTACCCCAACTTCACGGTCTACAAGAACATGGCCTCGCCCCTCGAAGTTGCCGGGGTCGACCTCGAGGAAATCCGGCAGAGGGTGGGCAGAGTCGCGGAGATGATGCACCTCGAGGACTATCTCGACCGCCTGCCCGCCGAGCTCTCCGGGGGACAGCAGCAGCGTGTCGCCCTGGCTCGCGCGCTGGTCAAGGAGGCGGATCTCCTGCTCCTGGACGAACCCCTGGTCAACCTGGATTTCAAGCTCCGCGAAGAGCTGCGGATCGAGCTTCGAAACCCCCTGGCCGATTCGGGCGCCATCGTCGTCTATGCTACCGCCGAGCCGCAGGAAGCCCTTGCCCTGGGCGGCAACACCATCATCGTCGACCAGGGACGGATCCTCCAGCAGGGCCTCGCTGCCGAAGTCTACCGGCGTCCCGAGAGTGTGCGGACCGCCAGACTCGTGGGTGATCCCCCAATGAATATGGTGGAAGGAACCATCGGGGACGCCACCCTGCGGTTGGGGACTGCCGACCCCGTGGAGGTGCCGGAACACCTCCTTACGCTGTCCGATGGTCCCTATGTCTTCGGGGTTCGCCCCCACCATGTGCGGACGATGTCGAGCGGAACAGCGGAGATCGAAATCGGCGCGCGGGTCGGTCTTGCGGAGATCAGCGGGTCGGAAACCTCGGTCCACTTCGAGTACGCGGGAGCCCCATGGGTGTCCCTGCAGGATGGCGTTCACCCTCGTGGCGTCGACGATCCGATCGGCATCTACGTGGAGCCCCGGCGCATTTTCGCTTTCGACACCGGTGGGGCCCTCCTGGCGGCTCCCGGCAACGATTCTGAAGCGCCGGTGGCCTGAGGCGCCGGTGGCAAGGATTGAACTCGCCCATCTCGCCCACTCCTATCTGGGCAAACCTGCGGAGGAGGGCGACTATGCCCTTCGGCCCACGAGCCACGTCTGGGAGGACGGGGTCGCCTACGCCCTGCTGGGGCCATCCGGCTGCGGCAAGACGACCCTGCTCAACATCATGTCCGGACTGCTTCGACCGACATCGGGAAGGGTGTTGTTCGATGGCCGGGATGTGACCGATCTCCCGACCGAGGATCGTAACATCGCTCAGGTCTTTCAGTTCCCTGTGGTGTACGACACCATGTCGGTCTTCGACAATCTCGCCTTCCCCTTGCGCAACCGAAAAACACCGGAAGCGGAGATCCGGAGTCGGATCGAAGAGGTCGCGGAGATTCTCGATCTCGCCTCGTGTCTGCGGCAGCGGGCGGGAACCCTGGCTTCCGACGCCCGACAGAAGATCTCGATGGGACGCGGGCTGGTACGAACCGATGTCTCGGCCATCCTCTTCGACGAGCCCCTGACGGTCATCGACCCCCACCTCAAGAACTCCCTGCGCCGCAAGCTCGGGGAGGTCCACAGAGAGAGCCGGTTGACGCTGATCTATGTGACCCATGATCAGACCGAAGCGCTGACCTTCGCCGACAGGGTGGTGGTGATGCACGAGGGCGAGATTGTCCAGGCCGACACCCCGCAGGCCCTCTTCGAACGTCCGGCCCACACCTTTGTCGGGCACTTCGTCGGCAGCCCGGGGATGAATTTCCTCTCCTGCGAGGTCGACGGCGGGTGCGCGGTGGTCGATGGGCGCAGAATACGCCTCGCCGATGACACGGCGATGGATGGCGCAAAGCAGGGCGACCGGTGGGAGCTCGGCGTCCGGCCGATGTTCCTCGAGCTCGTTTTCGAGCGGCCCACTGAGGGCGTGCCGGTGAGGATCACCCATGTAGAGGATCTCGGGAGCTCGAAGATCGTCACCGCAACCACGGGTGGCGGCAACCTCAAGGTCCGAGTCGGCGGAGAGGAAGAGATCCGAGATGGGTCCGCGTGGGTCGTATTCCCACCCGAGCAGAGTCTGCTCTACCGGAACTCACGTCTGTGCGGGAAGTCCGCGGCGGGTCAGCCGTGATGAAGACCGAGAACAACCGTGCGTGGTTCCTGGTGCTCCCGGTCTTCGCGCTCGTCGCCTTCAGCGCCATCGTGCCCCTGATGACCGTGGTCAATTACTCGGTGCAGGACATCTTCGGTCCTGATGACCGGGTCTTTGTCGGCGCCGAGTGGTACCGGGAGATCCTCCAGGACGATCGCCTGCAGCAGGGGCTGCTGCGGCAGTTCGTTTTCTCCTTCGCCATTCTCCTCATCGAGATCCCGCTCGGCATCGCGGTGGCGCTGGCCATGCCGCGTCGGGGGCGCTTGGCCTCGCTGACCCTGGTGGTCCTCGCTCTGCCGCTGCTGATCCCCTGGAACGTCGTCGGCACCATCTGGCAGATCTTCGGCAGGGCGGACATCGGTCTCGGCGGCGTCCTGGTGACCGCCCTCGGTGTCGACTACAACTACGCCGCCAACCCATTCGACGCATGGGCGACGGTGCTGGTAATGGATGTGTGGCACTGGACCTCACTGGTGGCGCTGCTCTGTTTTTCGGGGCTCAAAGCCATTCCCGACGCCTACTACCAGGCGGCGAAGATCGACGGCGCCTCCGCTTGGGCGGTCTTCCGCTTTGTCCAGCTACCAAAGCTCAAGAACGTGCTCCTCATCGCCGTGCTGTTGCGATTCATGGACAGCTTCATGATCTACTCGGAGCCCTTCGTGCTCACCGGCGGAGGACCGGGCAACTCGACCACGTTCCTCAGCCAGACCCTCGCGCGCCTTGCGGTCGGCCAGTTCGACCTCGGCCCCGCGGCCGCCTTCTCGCTGATCTACTTCCTCATCATCCTGCTCTTCTGTTGGCTCTTCTACACCACCATGATGCAGCTCGGTCGAGGGTCGCAGCAATGAAGCCTCGGCACCTTCTCCTCGTGGTCTACGTGGTCTTCCTCATGCTGCCGCTCTACTGGCTGCTCAACATGTCGTTCAAGACCAACGAGGAGATCCTCGGCGCCTTCACCCTCTTTCCGCACGACTTCACCCTCGACAACTACCGGGTCATCTTCACCGACGCCAGCTGGTACATGGGCTATGTCAACTCCATCATCTACGTCACTCTCAACACCCTCATCTCGCTCTCCGTCGCTCTGCCCGCTGCCTACGCCTTCTCGCGCTACACCTTTGTCGGCGACAAGCATCTCTTCTTCTGGCTCCTGACCAACCGGATGGCGCCGCCTGCGGTCTTTCTGCTGCCCTTCTTCCAGCTCTACTCGAGCATCGGTCTGTTTGACACCCACATCGCGGTGGCCCTGGCCCACTGTCTCTTCAACGTGCCCCTCTCGGTGTGGATCCTCGAGGGGTTCATGTCCGGTGTCCCGAAGGAGATCGACGAGACCGCCTTTGTCGACGGCTACGGCTTTACTCGGTTCTTTCTGACCATCTTCCTGCCGATGATCCGTTCCGGGATCGGGGTCACGGCCTTCTTCTGCTTCATGTTCAGCTGGGTCGAGCTCCTGCTCGCCCGCACCCTGACCTCGGTCAACGCCAAACCCATCGCCGCCGTCATGACCCGCACGGTCAGCGCGTCGGGCATGGACTGGGGCGTCCTCGCTGCTGCGGGGGTGTTGACCATCGTCCCGGGCGCACTCGTGATCTGGTTTGTCCGCAATCACATCGCCAAAGGCTTCGCCCTGGGGAGGGTGTGATGTCCTTCCTCGGTTGGATGGCCTGGACCGTTCCCACGGCGATCTTCTTTGCCGCCATCGCCGTGATGCTGACCGGGATGACCGTCTGGCAGCTCGTTTCGCCGAGCGTCGAACGACGCGGTCTTCTGCCCATGGCCACAACCCGCGGCGACCGACTCTTCATCGGGCTCCTGGGCAGCGCCTTCATCCACCTCGGTTGGATGGCCGCCACCGGGCTGCCCCTGTGGTGGGCGTTGGCGATTTCGATTGTCTTCCTCGTCGCCACGATGCGCTGGGGATGATCAAGGGCTGTCGCGAGCAGGCAAGATGCCTGCTCCACAACCACTGGTCCGCCATTGTGGGGTAGGCTTCCAGCCTGCCCATCAGAGTCGCTGTGGCAGAATTGAGCGCCGCCAAGACGGCAGAACGAGGAGAACCCATGCAGGCAACCACCCTTCGGATCGGTCTCGCCCTCCTGATCGCCCTCGGGCTCACATTGACGGACGCCGCCGCCCAGAAAGCGGCCGTCGAGAAATGGCTCGACACCTTCTCGCCATCCACCCTGACCCGCGAGGAACAGCGCAAGGAGCTCGAGTGGTTCATCGAGGCGGCAAAGCCATACAAAGGCATGAAGATCAACGTCGTTTCGGAGACCATCTACACGCATGTTTTTGAATCGAAGGTGTTGGCCAAGGCATTCTCGGAGCTCACCGGGATCGAGCTCACCCACGATCTCATCCAGGAGGGCGATGTCGTCGAGAAGCTCCAGACCCAGATGCAGTCCGACCGCAACATCTACGACGCCTGGGTCAACGACTCGGATCTCATCGGCACCCACTTCCGCTACGGCAAGGTGGTTCCGCTCTCGGACTGGATGGCGGGTGAGGGCAAGACCGTGACCCTGCCCACCCTCGACATCGACGATTTCATCGGAAAGAGCTTCACAACCGCCCCCGACGGTAAGCTCTACCAACTCCCGGACCAGCAGTTCGCCAATCTCTACTGGTTCCGCGCCGACTGGTTCTCACGCCCCGACCTCAAGAGGCGCTTCAAGGCCAAGTACGGCTACGAGCTCGGGGTCCCGGTCAACTGGTCGGCGTATGAGGACATCGCCGACTTCTTCACCAATGATGTCAAGACAATCGACGGCGAGCGTGTCTGGGGCCACATGGACTACGGGAAGAAGGACCCCTCGTTGGGTTGGCGCTTCACCGACGCGTGGCTGGTGATGGCCGGCGCCGGTGACAAGGGCATCCCCAACGGCAAACCCGTGGACGAGTGGGGGATCCGGGTCGAAGGCTGCAGCCCCGTAGGCTCCAGCGTCGCGCGCGGCGGCGCCACCAACGGCCCTGCCGCGGTCTTCGCCACCACCAAATACATCGAGTGGATGGGCAAGTATGCGCCCCCAGAGGCTGCGGGGATGACTTTCTCCGAAGCGGGGCCCGTCCCCGGTCAGGGCAACATCGCCCAGCAGGTCTTCTGGTACACCGCTTTCACAGCGGCCATGACCAAACCGGGACTCCCGGTGGTCAACGCCGACGGGACACCCAAGTGGCGGATGGCGCCGTCGCCCCACGGTCCGTACTGGGAAGAGGGGATGAAGCTCGGTTACCAGGACGCAGGGTCCTGGACACTCTTGAAGAGCACCCCGGTGGAGCGGCGCAAGGCGGCATGGCTCTACGCCCAGTTCACCGTCTCGAAGACGGTCTCGCTCAAGAAGACCCTCGAGGGATTGACCCCGATCCGTGAGTCCGATCTCCAGTCGGATGCCATGACCGAAGCCGCGCCCCGGCTGGGTGGTCTGGTCGAGTTCTACCGCAGCCCGGCGCGGGTCGCCTGGACCCCCACCGGAACCAACGTTCCCGACTACCCCAAGCTCGCCCAGCTCTGGTGGCAGAACGTGGCCGAGGCGGCGAGCGGCGAGAAGACGCCGCAGGAGGCCATGGACAATCTCGCCGCGCAACAGGACCGCATGCTCCAAAGACTCGAGCGCGCCAAGGTTCAGAAAACCTGTGGCCCCAAGCTCAACCCGGCCACCAGCGCCGATGAGTGGCTGAAGCGGCCGGGCTCACCCAAACCCAAGCTCGCCAACGAAAAACCTCAGGGCGAGACCGTGCCCTACGACCAGCTGCTCGAGGCGTGGAAGGCGGGTCGGGTTCGGTAGTCAGGGTGACGGGGAGAAAACCGCGCTCCACTCAACGGTCGAGCCGAGCTCGAAGCCATCCTCGAAGATCCGTCGCGACGGTTTGAAGCCGGCGTTCAAGGTCCATCCCGGGTTGCCGCCGGGCGCGGCGTGGTGGGCGCCGATGTCGTCGGTGGAGTCGCGGGGCGTCAGATTGAAGTCTTCCTCGACTCTCCAGACCGGGTCGGCTGATCCGACGAGCCCCGATCCCGCTTTCTGCGATCTCGGCCTGACTCGTACGCCAGACGAGCGCGGGTTGCCGCTGCCGATGCCTCGGAACATCTCAACGGGATAGGGATTGGGATCGGGATCGAGATCGGGATCGGGATCGGGATTGGGAACGGAAACGGAAACGTAGACGGACACGGCCGCGGAGCCGGCGCGTCCCGCTACACTGCCTCGGTGAGCAAGAAGAAGAAAGGTTGTCTGCGGAAGATCGGGTGCCTCGCAGCCGGGGTCCTCATCGCGGCTGTCGTCGTCGTGGGTTGGGTTTGGCTCACGTGGCCCGATGTGCCTGCCCTCGCAAACGAAAACCCCGAATCCACCGCCTTCATTGAAGCTGCTCGGGCCCGTGGCGATCGGGTGGAGTGGAGCTGGGTTCCCTACGACGGGATTTCCATCGAGGTCAAGAAAGCCGTCATCGCGGCAGAGGACCTGAGCTTTTTTTCCCACTACGGATTCGACACCCACGAGCTCAAGAACGCGGCGCGAGATGCGGTTCGGGGGAAACGGGTGCGCGGCGCCTCAACAATCACTCAACAACTGGCGAAGAATCTCTGGCTGTCGCCGTCGCGCTCGCCGCTGCGCAAGCTACGTGAGGCTCTGCTGACCTGGCAGCTCGAACGGCATCTCTCCAAACAACGGATCCTCGAGCTCTACCTCAACGTGGCCCAGTTCGGTCCCGAAATCTATGGCGTCGGGGCCGCGGCGGACCGTTTCTTCGGCGTGCCGGCCGGCGATCTGAGTGCCGACCAGGCCGCCCAGATCGCCGCCGGTTTACCGCGGCCGTCCACCTGGCATCCGGGTGTCTCGAGTCGCGGCTATGCACGGGCGGTGGATCGGGTGCGGGAGCGCGTTGCAAACTGCGATTGGCTCGACCGGTTGTTGTGAGCAAGCTGCGGCAACGCAGTCCATAGTCGGGTAGGAAGTGAGATTCGGCACACTTTGGGGATCCGGTGCTTAGGTTACAATCAAGGTGGAGCGTATCGATGGAGCGCCAGGCTTCTGAGATCGTCTCCAGACGGTCCCGAGGGCGACGGAGCACCGTCATCCGAAAATCGTTGGAGGATGCCATGAACCCACGGACCGTTGATTCGCTGCGCCTTTTCTGTCTAACCGTTGTGATCTGCTCGCTGCCGATGGCGGCGATTGCGGACCCGCCGACGGCCCCGGGCGACCTGAAGTCGCTCAGCGGCTCCTTCGTCGTTTTTGACCCTGCGGCCGGAGGCTCGGCGTGCTGGACGCCGTCGACGACACAGACCCTCTGTTTCACGGCCGAGTCTTTCACCGACGACTGGGAGTGGGTTTACAACCTCTGGTTGTTGCTGCCGTCCGACTGGACGGTGTCCAACGTTGCCGTGGCTGGATCTCCTTCCTGCGACAACGGGAGTTTCGGCGGGTTCGCGTGGTCGTTCCAGACCCCGTCGTACGAGATCGACATCGACCAAACGTGGGCCATGGAACCCATCGACCACTGCACGGCCTCCTACTGCGTCGATGTGCTGACCGGCGCCGGCAGCGGCGACGTGCTCGTGTCGTGGTTCTGGGACGGCGACGAATACGGTAGTGCGCCCCATTGGCCGTGTAGCGACGATGGCTACACCCCGTCCGGGCAGTCGGCGTGCGACGAAAGCACCCTGCCGCGGGCGCTGATTCCTGACTGCTCCTCCTTCGGCAGTCTCGAGGGACAGATCCGGGATGCCTACACCTCGGGACCCACCTGCACTGGTGCGTCGGCGACTATCGTTCCCGGCGACATCACCGCACCGGCCGATGCGGCGGGCGACTATGGACCGGTTTTCCTGGCGGACGGCACCTACGATGTCACCGCTTCAGCCTCGGGCTTCGGCGACGAATCGGCCACTGGCGTCACCGTGATCGCGGGCACCACGACGACGATGGACTTCGATCTGTTGCGGCCCGTGCTGGGAGCCGCGCCGACGAGCTTCGACACCACCGTGCCCACCAGTAGCAGCGCGGACGAAACCCTCACCCTGAGCAATCAAGGATACCTGCCACCGCTGGACTGGACCCTCAGTGAGCTGCCACCCACCGAGGCGGCGAACCCGCTTTCCGCGCCGCCAGCGGCCGGCCCGGTCACGATCGAACCCAAGCTCGAGGCCGAGATGCGCAGCGCGGGTGAGGCCGGTTACCTCATCGACTTCCGCGAGCGACCCGATCTGAGCCCCGCCCTGACCATGGGATGGGACGAGCGGGGCCGATTCGTGGTCAATGCGCTCATGGCCACAGCGAAGCGTACCCAGAGCCGCGTGCGCGACTACCTCGACGGCCGGAAGGTGTCCTACGAGGCCTTCTGGATCGACAACATCATCGCCGTGCCGTCGTCTTCGCGGGAGGATATGGAAGGGCTTCTGGCCTTCGAGGAGATCGAAGTTCTGCGCGCCGAGCGGCTGATCGGTCTCATCGAGCCGGACAAACGGAGCCCCGCATTGGCGGAGGGACGCGCGATCGAGGCCAACATCACCCACGTTCTGGCAGACCAGGTCTGGGCCCTGGGAATTGACGGCACCGGGATGGTGGTCGCCAATCTCGACACCGGCGTCCGCTATACCCACGAGGTGCTCGAGCCACACTACCGCGGCAATCTCGGCGGCGGCGCCTTCAACCACGACTACAACTGGCTCGACGGCGTCGATGGTTCAAGCGCGGCGCCGTTTGACGATCACGGCCACGGATCGCACACCATGGGCACCATGATCGGCGACGACGGCGGCGCTAACCAGGTCGGGATGGCACCTGGGGCGACGTGGATCGCGTGTGACGCCTGCGAGGCATCAGGCGGTTGCCCGACCGCCGCGCTGTTGACCTGCGCCCAGTGGATCGCGGCGCCCTATCCGGTCGGCGATCCGTCGTCCCCGGATCCTACGAAGCGGCCGCACGTCGTCAACAACTCGTGGGGCGACTGTGACCGGTCCTACGACAATTGGTACCAGGGCTCGGTCGACAGCTGGCACGCCGCGGGCATCTACCCGATCTTTTCCAACGGCAACAACTCCAACTGCGGCTACCCGGCTCCACCAGGGTGCGACACCGTCGGCAACCCGGGCCGCTACGGCAACGTCACCGGCGTCGGCTCCACGGGCCAGTCGAACGGCGCCTACGCCACGCACTCGAACTGGGGCCCAACCGACAACCTCGACACCGTCAACCCCAACGGCTACCCGACCCTCAAGCCGCAGGTCACGGCTCCGGGGGTGAGCATCCGGTCGAGCCTCAACGGCAGCAACTCCGACTACGGCAGCTGGAACGGCACCTCCATGTCGGCGCCCCATGTCAGCGGTCTCGTCGCCCTCATGTGGCAGGCGGCGCCGTGTCTGGCGGGCAACTACGCTCAGACCGAGGACATAATCCAGAACTCGGCCGTCGCCATCCCGTACGCCTCCAACTGCGGCGGCGAGGGACCGGGCAACGTCCCCAACATGGCAACCGGCTGGGGCGAGATCGACGCTCTCGAGGCGGTGATTCAGGCGGCGGCCTTCTGCAATACCGATTGGCTGCCCTGGGTCAGCGAGGCGCCGGTCAGCGGCCAGATCGCGAGTGGTGGAACCGAGGATGTGACCCTGACCTTCACCTGCGGCGCCAGCCCAGGTGACGAGACCGGAGCTCTGCGTCTGAC
Source organism: Thermoanaerobaculales bacterium (assembly GCA_029287235.1). Classification (GTDB taxonomy): domain Bacteria; phylum Acidobacteriota; class Thermoanaerobaculia; order Thermoanaerobaculales; family Sulfomarinibacteraceae; genus JAHECW01. Next base: position 22,885 of record JARFRM010000284.1, on the reverse strand, counting down.
CACCAACGATCCCTGCGCCGTGACGGTGGACATTCCGCTCACCCTGCACTGCGAAGACCTCATCACCACCGCCGATCTCGCCCTCAGCAAGGACGACGGTGTCACGACCGCGGTTCCCGGAACCGGCCACGCCTACACCATCGTGGTCAGCAACGCCGGTCCGGACGATGTGGTCGGGGCGACCGTCTCGGATACCTTCCCGGCCGTCCTCACGGGGGTGACCTGGACCTGTCTGTCCGCGGGCGGTGCCTCGTGCACCGCGGCCGGCAGCGGCGACATCGCCGACACCGTCAACCTACCCGTGGGGGGATCGGCGACCTACACAGCCAACGCCACCATCGACCCTGCCGCCACCGGCACCTTGAGCAACACCGCGACGGTGGCTCCGCCCGCCGGGGTCACCGATCCCAACCCGGGCAACAACGGCATGGCCGACGGCACCACCCTGACGCCGGAGGTCGATCTCGCGGTGACCAAGACAGACGGGGTGACGACGGCCGTTCCCGGAACCGGCGCGGTCTACACGATCTCGGTGACCAACTCGGGGCCGAGTGATGCCCCGGGCGCAACCGTTGCCGATACCTTCCCGGCCGACCTCACAGGGGTGAGTTGGACCTGTCTGGCCGCAGGCGGCGCCTCGTGCACCGCGGCGGGCAGCGGTGACATCGCCGATATTGTCAACCTACCCGTAGGGGGATCGGCGACCTACACCGTCACCGCCACCATCGACGCCGGTGCCACCGGCACGTTGAGCAACACCGCAACGGTGACCGCGCCCTCCGGGGCCACCGACCCCATTCCGGGTAACAACAACGCGACCGACACCACCGCCCTGACCCCCGAGGTCGATCTCTCGACGACCAAGACCGACGGGTTGAGCACCGCGATGTCCGGCGACCCGGTCGTCTACACCATCACCGCGGTCCACCCAGGCCCGTCAAACGCTCCCGGTGCGTTGGTGACGGACACCTGTCCGGCCGAGGTGATCGGGGTGACGTGGACCTGCGCGGCGTCCGGCGGCGCGAGCTGCACCCCGACTGGGGCCGGCGACATTTCAGACACGGTGTCCCTCCCGGTTGGAGGCTCGTTGGTCTACACGGCGACGGGCTCCTTTGCGAATTGGGCGGCGGGAACCATCACCAACATTTCGACGGTGACCGCGCCCCCAGGGGTGACTGAACTCGATTTCTCCAACAACCTGGCGACCGACACGACGGATGTCGTCGCCGTGGCCGAGGTCTACGGAAACCTCACCGACTTCCGCTGCTGGGTGCCTCCGGGCGATCCGACGACCTACACCCTCGAGGTCTTCAACGACGGTCCGGCCGACGCCATGGGAAGCCTCGTGGACACATATGCCACTGTCAACCTCACTGGAGTCACCTGGACATGCACCCCGACCGGTGGAGCGAGCTGTCCGGCGAGCGGGACGGGTGACATCTTCACGGCCGTCGATCTTCCGGCGGGATCATCGATGGTCTTCTCGATGACCGGAACCGTCGATCCGGGAGCCACCGGTTGGCTGATCACAACCGGTTATGTCGCAACGGATCCCAGTGTGATCGACCCGACGCCGGACAACGCCGTGTGGACGGACATCGACGCTCTCGAACCGCCGATCTTCTGCGACGGCTTCGAGATGGGAACAACTGGAGGATGGTCAGAGACGACTCCCTGATCTCAAACTCTGAGACGGCCGGTGGGCCGCGTGATCGAGGATGGTGAACGATCGAGCCGTTGACATCCGAAGCCACCTATACTGTGAGCACAGTGCTCATGCGCGCCGCAGCCGTGGTCTGTCTGAGAACCGGCGTCGCGGGTTGCCGAGAAGCGGCCACCGGGCACGAAGGAGGTGTCGGTGAACGGGAATTTGGAAGATTTCAGTCCCAGCGAGCTGATCCAGATCATCGGGTTTCTCGGCAAGAGCGGCGTGTTGCGACTCCAGAATGTCGACGAGGAAGGTGTCATCGCCTTTCGAGGCGGCAAGGTGATCTTCGCGGCGTCGCCATCGGTGCGCAAGAGCCTGGGAAGCCTGCTGATGGCGAAAAGACTGATCAGCGAGGCAGACCTCAACGCGGCATTGTTGCGGCAGACCGCCGGCGGCGACAAAACACGATTGGGTACGATCTTGGTCGAGATGGGTGTTCTCGAGCACACCATCCTCGAGGACGTGGTCAGAGAACAGTTCTCCACCGTGATCTCCGAGTTCGTCGGCTGGTGCACGGGAACGTTTTCGTTCGAGGTCAAAGAGCTGGTCGATCGCGGCGAGGTCGAGCTCGAGGCGGCAGACTTTCTTGCCGTGTCTGAGGTCGAGTCGACCCACGTTCTCCTCGACGCGGCTCGGCGTGCCGACGAAAGGAAACTCGAAGAGGAGTCGGAAGCCGAGCAGCCGGACTCCCTCGATGTCCTGCTCGAGCAGTCGACCTCGCCGACGATCCATGGAGAGGTCGTCTACCTGCTGCTCAATCTCGGGCTCAACACCTGCGGGCGGTGTCTGTTGTTCGCCGTGCAACCCGGGCGGTTCCAAGTGGTCGGTCATGTCGGGCTCGATCAGGGCCTGATCGCCCTGGCCGAGCGCCTCTCGAATCTCGAGATTCCGAGTGCGAGCCCCAGCATTCTGGCGCGAGCGGCCGAACAACGACAGACGATCCTCGCCAGGCTGGAGGAGAACGGAGAGGACGGCAGGATTCTGGACGCCCTCGGAGGCCCGTCCCCGAGCAAGTCGGTGGCGATACCGCTCAGCATCGAGGACCGCGTGATCATGGTGCTCTACGGGGATTGTCTGCCGGAAAAACTGAGTACCGGCTGGCTGGAGGAGTTGGAAATCGCGGCCTCGAACGTTGTGAAGTAGGACAAAGCCGGAAGGGGAGCCTCGAGAACGGTGCCTTCCTCTCCGGATCGGTGTCGATCGTGGAACCGCATGGCCCTCTGCCCTTTGCGTCACCGAGGCGAGCTTTTTCGAATCCAGCGTCGTGCGCCCCCGCGACTGCGGACTTCCCCCCTCACCTGAGCGCGGAGAAGAGCATGGGCGATCCTCCCGAGTTCCGGACCAGGCTCGATTCCCGCGATCTCGGCGACCTCGACCCCCGTCAGCAGCGGACGCGGATGCTCGAGCGCTGAGGGTTGTCGTTGCCACTGGCGCCACCACCTGCGCCATCCGGATCGGCCGGGGTCGAGGGCGGCGGCGAGGGTGATGAGGGTCGGGAACGACGTCCCCGCGCGCCACGCGAGCTCGCGGCGGGCGGCAGGCGGAGCGTCGACGGTCTCGAGAGCGTCGTCGAGCATCCGGGCGGCGCGGAGGGCTTTCGCGCGGTCGGACCTCGACCACCCGTAAGGAGTGAGTCGTTCGTCTTCGGGGGATCCCCATGCGCGAAAGAGGAAGGAGAGTCGAACCGCGTCGCCCGACTCTTCGAGTGCGCGGCGCAACCGATGTCGCGTCGGCGACACCAGGAGGTCGGCGGCCGCCAGATTCTCGCTGAGCCAACCCGCGTCGATCGGGTGAGCCCCAGGGGAGAGCCACCGTATCAAACCGAGATCCACACACGCGAGGAGACCGCGGGCTGCCGACGGTCCGCGCAACAAGGCCAGAAGCTCCTGGCCGACCCGTGCTCGCGGGGCCAGACTCAGCGAGGGTGCGAGCTCGCGGATCCAGCGTCTCGTGGTCGGGTCGAGGGTGAAGGTTTCGAACTGTGCGAGAAACCGTGGCGCGCGCAGAAGCCGAACGGGATCATCCTCGAGGTTCGATCGCGAGGTCGTGCGAAAGAGACGTTGCTCGAGGTCGCGAAGACCGCCGACAATATCGACAAGAGGTCCGTCAGGCAACTCCCAGCTCAGAGCGTTGCAGCCGAAATCTCGTCGTTTCATATCCTCTTCGAAGGTCAGTCCGCCGAGCGGCCAGATCTCGACTTTGAGGGAGGGGAAGTCGATTCGCCAGATCCGGTGCGGTGCGGTGCCGAAGAGGTGGGCGCGGACGCCGTTTGCCGCGGCGAGTCGGTGCGCCGGCCCGGCCGCCTGGTCTTCGTCCCGTTCGATAGTGAGGTCGAGATCCCGGCTCGATCGTCCCAGGAGCCGATCGCGAACATACCCTCCGGTCACGCGGCAGCGCGATGGCCGCCCGAGCTGCTCCCAGACTCGCCGAAGCAGCGGGTCCTTGCGGAGAACCGTAGGATCGATTGTCTTCATCGCCGTCTCGATTATCCACCAACCCGGAAGAACCATGCTGGGGCGGGGCCACGGTCGCGGCCACGGCTACTCCCGCGGGACCAGGATGGGGGCGGAGGCCCCCTGTGATAGAGTCCGCCTCCCCGCCGAGAGGCGGAACGTCCCGCTGCCCGGCAGCACCGGAGGAATGATGACCAAGGAACGACTCCAGAAGCTGATCGCCCGTTCGGGATTGTGTTCCCGCCGTGACGCCGACCGTTTGGTGAGCGAGGGTCGGGTGACCGTCAACGGCCAAACGGCTGCGCTCGGTGACAAGGCCGATCCCGCGACCGACCACATCAAGGTTGACGGCAAGCGCCTCAAAGCTGCTGAACCCAACCGCTATGTGCTCCTCTACAAACCCCGGGCGGTGATGACCACGTGCGACGATCCGGAAGAGCGAACCACGGTGATTGATCTGGTGCGACCCATCGTCAAAGAACGGGTCTTTCCGGTCGGGCGGCTCGACTACCAGTCCGAGGGCCTTTTGTTGCTCACCAATGATGGGGATCTCGCCGCTCGTGTGACCCACCCACGTTACGGCGTCGTGCGGGAATACATGGTCAAGATTCGGGGCGATCTCGACGAGAACCAGATCCATCAGCTTCGAGCGGGCACGACAGTTGACGGCCACCATGTCAAGCCGCTGTCGGCCGCGCGGGTGAGAAAAAGCCCGGGCGGCACCTCGACCTGGTGGTGTGTGGAGGTGACCGAGGGACGCACCCACGAGGTGAGGCAACTCTTTTTCCGCGCCGGCCACCTTGTCCAGCGGCTCCGCCGCTCGGCCATCGGACCATTGAGGGACAGCTCCCTGCGTGCCGGAGATTTCCGGATGCTGACCGAAGAAGAGGTCAAGTCTCTCCGCCGGGCGGCGGGACAAGAACCGAAGCCCTCGCAGGCGAAGCGAGCGCAGAAGCGAAAGCCGGTGAAGCGCTCCGCCAGCGCAAAGCACCGCGGAAGACCGAAAAATCGCCGGTAACCCATTGAAATGAAATTCCTTAGCAATTCGCCGCTGGCGAATTGCCGTGGTACAATCACGCGCCCGCAGGAGGTCGTGTGGAGAGCACCAGCAAACCGCCCATCGAACAGTTGATCGCCAACCGAATGGCGAAACTCGACGAGCTCCGAGAGCTCGGTCTGGAGCCGTATCCCACCCGCTATCGGGTGGAGGAATCGGTGCGCGCCGCCAAGACCCGTTTTGCCGACGCTACCGCCGAGGAGCTCACTGCCGAGAAACCGGAGGTCCGTCTGGCGGGGCGGCTGCTGGCGGTGCGCGGCCACGGCAAGGTTTCCTTTGTCGATCTCTCCGACGGGGCCGAGCAGTTTCAGCTCTATCTCCGGCGCGATGATCTCGACGAGACTTCGTGGAAGGCCTTCAAGCTCCTCGATCTGGGAGACTTTCTGGGAGTCGAGGGAACGGTTTTTCGGACCCGCAGCAACGAGCTCAGCGTCGCGGTCAAGCGGTTGACGGTGCTGGCCAAGGCTGTGCGGCCGATGCCGGAGAAGTACCACGGTCTGACGGATCGTGAGGCGCGCGCCCGACAGCGCTATCTCGATCTTCTCTCCAATCCGGAGTCGCGGAAGGTCTTCGAGACCCGCAGTCGCATCGTGTCCGGAGTCCGGCGATTTCTCGATGACGCCGGATTCATCGAGGTCGAGACGCCAATGATGCAGCCCATTCCGGGAGGCGCCACTGCCCGGCCCTTCGTGACTCACCACAACACCCTGGATCTCGATCTCTACCTCAGAATCGCGCCCGAACTCTTCCTCAAGCGGTTGATCATAGGTGGGATGGAGCGGGTCTACGAGCTCAACCGGAACTTCCGGAACGAGGGGATCTCGACCCGGCACAACCCCGAGTTCACGATGCTCGAGTTCTACTGGGCGTACGCCGATTACGAGCTGTTGATGGACTTTACAGAGGACCTGGTGACGACCGTGGCCGAGACCGTGGTGGAGAGTCTCCAGGTACCGTGGGGTGACGAGACAATCGACTTCTCACGTCCGTGGCGGCGCCTGACGATGCGCGATGCCATCCTCGAGTACTCGAATCTGACGCCGGAGGACCTCGAGGGCCGCGAGAGGATGGAGGCGGCCGCCCGGCGGGTCGGCGTCGAGCGGATCGAGGAACGGTCGGACGGCAAGCTCTTTGAAGAGCTCTACGAATTGACTGCCGAGCCGAAGATGATCAACCCGACCTTCATCATGGACTACCCGAGGGAAATCTCACCCCTGACCAAGTCGAAGCCCGGCGACCCCGAGGTGGTCGAGCGCTTCGAGCTGTTCATCGGCGGGCTCGAGGTCGCCAACGCCTACACCGAGCTCAACGACCCCACCGAGCAGCGGCGTCGACTCGAGGAGCAGGCCGCAGCCGGTGGAGGCAAGGTTGATGAGGATTTCGTGCTCGCCATGGAGCACGGGATGCCGCCTACCGGCGGGGAGGGAATCGGCATCGATCGTCTGGTCATGCTGCTCACCAACCGGCAGTCGATCCGCGATGTGATTCTCTTTCCGCAGCTCAGATTGCGCGATTCGTAGAAATAATGAGTCTCAGCGCCGAACTCCATGTGGCGAGTCGCTATCTCGTCGGGACCCGCCGATGGACGCCGGTTGTGACCGTGACGTTGATCTCGCTCTTCGGTTTGGGACTGGGAGTGTTTGCGCTGGTCGTGACCCTTGCCCTCCTCGATGGTTTCCAATCGGGCATTCGTTCCCAGATCGTGGCCCACGCGAGTCACGCCGAGATTTGGCCGGCGGCCGGCCGGAGAATCGAGGAACCGGAAAAGCTGGCCTCGCTCTTGCAAGGCGCCCTTGGCGATGTGGAAATCGTGCAGATGGTGAGGGGAACTTGTCTGGTCAGCTCGGACACGGATGCCGTTCCGGCATCGGTGATCGGCCGCTCTGACACCGACCGGGTGACGGTGGACCGAATCCTCTCCCGTCGGTTGGGGGTGGCATCCGGCGACCGCGTCGAGGTGATCTCGGCCCGTCAGCGACTGACCCCGATGGGCCCGCTTCCGGTTCGGATCCGGACCGAGATTGCGCGGATTTCCACCCCGGAACCCGGAGCCGAGTCCGGCGAGGTTGTCCTACCCATTGAGCGAGCGCAGCGTCTGCTTTGGGGCGAACGGGTGATTGAAGCTATCGAGCTTCGGGAGAAGGCGGATCCGTGGACCCTGGGGCAGCGAGCCCGCAAGGTTCTCGATGAAGCTGGTGTGGCCGTCCGGGTGGCGGGACTCGAAGAGCTCCACCGCCCGCTTCTCACCGCTCTCGCCCTGGAAAAGATCATGATTTTCGTCGCCGTCGGGCTCATGCTGGTGGTGGCGGCCTTGAATCTGTTGTGCAACGTTGCCATGGTCGCCGCCGAGAAGCGCAAGGATCTGGCGGTCATGGCCGGGCTCGGTTTCTCGCCCTCTTCGCTTCGTCGGCTCTTTCTCGTCCTCGGTCTGTCGATCGGTCTCGTCGGGTCTGTGGCGGGCGCGGTTTTGGGCAGCGGACTCGCCTTCGTCCTCGATCGGACCGGAGCACTCGAACTTCCACAGGGCGTATTCATGGTGACTGCGGTTCCGTTCAGCATTGATCCCATGACGGTCGGACTCGTCGTGGCGGTCGCCCTCGGATTGGCCGCACTGGCGGCGTGGCTGCCGGCGAGGATGGTCGCCAGGCGAGAGCCGTCGGAAGGTCTGCGCTATGAGTGAGAGCTCCAGCATGGTGCGGGCGACGGGACTGTCCAAGGGGTTCGGTGCAGGATTGACCCGTGTCGAGGTCATCCAAGAGCTCGACCTCGAGGTCGCAACCGGCGAGATGGTGGCCGTGGTCGGTCCGTCGGGTGTCGGCAAGAGCACCCTGCTCCACCTGATCGGACTGCTCGATCGACCGGAGCTGGGCCGGATCGTACTGGACGGAGTCCAGACCGACGACCTCGAACCGGACGCTCGCGCCGAGCTGCGCAACTGCGACATCGGGTTTGTCTTCCAGCATCACCACCTTCTCGAAGAGCTCGATGCTCTCGACAACGTCGCCCTGCCGGTGAGGATCGCCGGTGAGAAGGGGCGGGTTGCTCGCGACCGGGCCGCCGGGTTACTGGATGCAGTGGGTCTGAGCGACCGCGCCTCGCACTTTCCGGATCAGCTGTCGGGCGGGGAGCAGCAGCGGGTCTCTGTTGCCCGTGCGCTCGCCATGCGGCCGAAACTCCTGCTCGCGGACGAGCCCACCGGCAACCTCGACAGCGCAAATGCCGAACGACTCTTCCAGCTGGTGACCGAGCTGCATTTGAAGGCGGGTCTGACATCAATTATAGTGACGCACAACGAGGAGATGGCCCGCAGGTGCGACCGGATCTTCCGTCTCGCCCGGCGGGCTGATTTATCAGAAAATGTTCGAAAGATTTAACGAAAACGTCCGCCGGGCGCTCTTCTTTGCCCGCTATGAGGCGAGCCGTGCGGCGAGTCATCAGATTGCGACCGAGCATGTCCTGCTCGGGATGCTGCGCGAGGCCGACGAGACGCTGGTGGATCTCTGCGAGTCGGTCGGGATCGACGTGCGCGAGCTTCGTGACGAGTTGCTCGGTGAAGGTGTGACCCTCGACCCCGTGAGCTCCTCGCCCGATCTTCCTCTGTCCGAAGACACCAAGAAGGTGCTCGCCTTCTCCGTGCACGAGGCCGAGAGCATGGGCCACGGTCGGGTTGGAACCGAACATCTGATTCTGGGTCTGCTGCGGATCGAGGAGTCCAACGCTGCCAAATATTTGACTGTCAGAGGTTTCGAGCTCTTCCAGCTTCGTGAAGAGGTGATTCGCCGCGGCCACGAGCTCGAGGCCGAGGAATCTGCGAGCGCCACCCCGCACATCGTCGAGTACTCACGGGACCTCAATCAGATTGCCGTGAACGGTGGATTCGATCCGCTCATCGGACGTGACGAAGAGGTCGAGCGAGTCATCCAGATTCTCAGCCGCAGAACCAAGAACAACCCGTTGCTCCTCGGTGAATCCGGGGTCGGCAAGACCGCCATAGTCGAAGGTCTTGCGACGAGGATCGTCGAGGGATCGGTGCCGCTGCCGCTCGCCGACCGGAGAATCCTCGCCCTCGATCTGTCGTTGCTCGTCGCCGGCACCAAGTATCGGGGACAGTTCGAAGAGCGGCTGAAGGGCCTGCTCAAGGAGATCCGGGAGAACAGTGAGATCATCATCTTCATCGACGAAATCCACTCACTCATCGGCACCGGATCCGCCGAAGGCTCCCTGGATGCCGCGAACATCATCAAACCGGCCCTGTCTCGCGGCGAGATCACCTGTGTCGGGGCGACCACGGTGCGTGAGTATCGCAAGTACGTCGAGAAGGACCGCGCGCTCTCGCGCCGGTTCCAGGCGGTCACGATCCGCCAGCCGTCCGACGAGGAAACCGTGAGGATTCTGCGAGGAGTTCAAAGCCGTTACGAGGAGTTCCACGGGGTGCGTTACACCGACGGAGCGGTGCATGCCGCTGTTTCCCATTCGGGCCGTTACATCACCGATCGGGCCTTCCCCGACAAGGCCATTGACGTCCTCGACGAAGCCGGGGCTCGGGTCAAACTGAGGAAGGTCGCGTCGTCCTCGTCCCTGCGCCAGGTGCAGAGGGAGATCCGGGACGCGGTTCGCGGCATGAAGGACGCCATTTCCAAGAAGGAATTCGAGACCGCGGTGGAGCTTCGTGAAGAGGAGCTGCGGCTGCGCGAGGAGCTCGAGATGCTCGAGAGCCATGCCGCCGAATCGGTCGAGGAGATCACGGTCGACCAGGCTGATATTGAAGAGGTCGTGGCATCGTGGACGGGGATCCCGGTGACGTCGATCAAAGAGGATGAAGCGGACCGGCTTCGTCGCATGGAGGACCTGCTCCGCCAGAGAGTCGTGGGTCAGGATGATTCCATCAAGGCCCTCGCTCGAGCCATCCGGCGCAGCCGGCTCGGGGTGACCAGCCCGCATCGACCGATCGGCTCGTTCGTATTTTTGGGGCCATCCGGGGTCGGCAAGACCGAGGTCGCGAGACAGCTCGCGGCGTTCCTCTTCCAGGATGTCCGCCATCTCCTCAGATTCGACATGTCGGAGTACATGGAAAAACACACAGTCTCGAGGCTCATTGGTTCGCCTCCCGGCTATGTCGGGTTCGAAGAGGGCGGTCAGCTCTCGGAACAGGTGCGGCGAAACCCCTACTCGGTGATCCTGCTCGACGAGGTCGAGAAGGCCCACCCCGACATCTACAACCTACTCCTCCAGGTTCTGGAGGATGGTCGATTGACCGACAACTACGGCAATGTGATCGACTTCACCAACACTCTCATCATCATGACGTCGAACCTGGGCAGTCGTGATCTTGTCGCCGAGGACGGCGTCGGTTTCGGTGACGGAAGGAAGGAACTCGGGTCGGCCCGGATGCGCGAGATCGTCGATCGTCAGCTGAGGCGGCATTTCCCGCCCGAGTTCGTCAACCGTCTTGACGACATCATCGTCTTCGAACCCCTCGACGAAGAGAGCATGCTTCGGGTCGCAGGGTTGTTGCTCGACGAGACCGTCGACAACCTCAGCCGGCGCCACGTCGAGCTCGAATACGACCCCGATGTGGCGAGGTGGTTGCTGGACCAGTGCGGTCTGGACCCACAGGCGGGCGCCAGACCGCTGAGGCGGTTGATCAAACTGTGGGTGGAGGACGCGGTGGCCGATGTCCTCATCGATCACCGGACCTCCGGTGAGATCCGTCTCAGAGTTCGAATGGGCGATGAGCGGCCGGAAGCGGTCGTCGTCGAGAACCTCGTCCACCCCCAGGAGGTTTCATGAAGGTGCGAGCGGTCATTTTCATCGCTCTCCTGGTCTGGGCGTTCGCGCCGCCCGCCAGTGGCCAGGACGATGAAGTCTATATATCCGAGATTGTTGTCGAAGGGGGTGTGACCGTCACCCTCGACACGGTTACCTACTACCTCGGACTCGAGGCCGGAGACCCGCTTGAATCCGACCTCATCGCCGAAGGATTCCATCGTCTCTGGGACTCCGGTCTCTTCGAAACAGTGCGCATCGAGAGCGAGGAAACCGAGGACGGCGAGGTCGTGCTCTACATCGTCATTACGGAACGTCCGTTCGTCAGCACGGTGGTCTTCGAAGGCAACAAGAAGGTCAGCACGTCGGAGATGAAGGACTTCCTCGACGAGAAGGGCGTCGATGTTCCCCGCAACGTCCCTCTCAAGATGTCGCAGCTGTCGCGGATTCAGTCGGCCGTCAAGGAAATCTATGACGAAGAGGGATTCCGCTCGGCGAGGGTGACCTTCGAGATTCAGGACGAAGGGCGGAACCGGCGCAAGGTGGTGTTCCTCATCGACGAGGGAGGGAAGGTCAAGATCGACGAGATCGAGTTCGTCGGCAACGAGGTCTTTTCAGACGGCAAGCTCCGCGGGCAGCTCAAAGAGGTCAAGGCGATCAATCTCTACCGCAAGTGGGGCAAGAAGATCATCTACACCCGGGAAAACTGGGAGGCGGATCGCGACAACCTGCGAGACTTTTACTTGAACAACGGCTATCTCGATATCAAGATCGGCGAGCCGGCGCTCGAGCTGATCGCCAAGAAGCCGGATGCGGACACCCTTGAAGGCAAGAAATACCGTATGAAAGTGAGCATCCCGGTCGAGGAGGGCGAGCCCTACTCCGTCGAATCCCTCAAGCTCGAAGGGGTGGAGATCTTCAACGCCGACGCCCTGCAGGGCATGTTCGAGGTCGATCTCGGCAAGACCTACAGCAAAAAGGCATTCGACAGCGCCAAGGAGAAGATCCAGGAGATCTACCACAATTCCGGATATATCTACGCCTACGCCAACGAACGTTTCGAAAGGGTCGAGGACAAGGAGTTGGCCGTCGATGTCACGGTGGATGTCTTCGAGGGCGATCGATTCAACCTTGGGCGGATCGAATTCGTCGGCAACTCGAACACCCGCGACAAGGTGCTGAGACGTGAGTTTCGGATCGTCGAAGGCAACTGGATGAACATGGGAGCCCTCAAGAGCTCGGTGTTCAAGGTCAACGCCCTGGGGTACTGGAAGCTGGAGGAAGAGCCCCTCGATTTCGATTTCGACGACGAGGCCAAGAGGGTCAACGTCAACGTTTCGGGCACCGAGGTCGGCAGAAACGACATCCAGTTCGGCGCCGGATACTCCGAGCTCGACGGTTTCTTCGCCCAGGCCCAGTTCAACACCCGCAACTTCCTCGGCCGAGGCAACACCCTGGGCGTGTCGGTGCAGATCGGCCGCCGCTCCGATTTCTACACCTTGAGCTACACCGAACCCTATTTCCTCGACCGCCGGATCCTTCTCGGCGGCTCGATCTTCAGAACCAATCAAGAGGTTGCCGACTATTTCCGTGAAACGACCGGGTTCTCGATCTCACTGGGGACGGGTCTACGTGCCTACACCTCGGTGACCGGTGTTTACTCCTTCGAGAATGTGAATTCGAGGTACGCGGTGTCCCGGTTCGGAGTTCCCGGCGATCCGACAGTCGGGCATGTACCTCCGGTTTCGGTACCACCGGTGGAACCGGTTCCCTTCGAACAGTTCTACGAGGAGTTCAAAGGGCGCACCGCGTCGTTCACACCGGCGTTCACCATCGACAATCGCAACGACCCGTTCGACACCACCAAGGGGAAACGTTTCAGTGCTCGGCTGAGAATGGCCGGCGGGCCGCTCGGCGGCGATTTCGACTACTTCAAGCCGGAGATCTCCCATACCCAGTGGTTCCCCTACGATCGGAGGCAGAAGTTCATCTTTGCCTTCAACGCGGAGATCGGGCAGTTCTTCCCCTACAACGACTCGGAGATTCCGATCTACGAGCGCTACCGGTTGGGTGGCGACCGTACCCTGCGCGGCATTCCGTACTACACGGTGCTTCCGCGGACGGCTGAAGGCTTTTACTTCCTCAGCCCGAGCGGAGTCCGAGAGGGCGGCGACCGCTATTGGCTGCTCAATCTCGAACAGCAGTTCGCCCTGGGTGGCCCGGTGAAGCTGGTGTTCTTCGTCGACATGGGGAACACCTACCACGAAGACCAGGGGTGGGATTTCTCGCTGTGGCGGCGCACCACCGGGGTCGAGCTGAGGGTTCTTCTTCCGATCTTCCAGGCACCGATCCGGTTTATTTATGGGTATAATCTCGACCCGTGGCCGGGGGAGGACAAGAGCGACTTCCAGTTCTCCATCGGGACGACATTCTGACCGAGATTCAACCAGCCTGAAAAGGCCGACCATGGAGGTTTTCACTATGCATCGTTCAAGACTAGCCGTTGGAATCGTGGCGATCGTGTTGGCTGCGGCCCTGCCTGCGGCGGCACAGGGGGTCAATATTGCGGTGATCGACGTTCAACGTGTCGTGACCGAGTCCGACCCCGGCAAAGAGGCCCTGCAGAAGCTCAAGCTTCTTCAGGACGCCAAGATCGACGAGGGACGCGCTCTTCAGCAGGAGCTCACCACCATGCAGGAGCAGATGTCGAAACAGCGCTTCACCCTCTCCGAGGAGCGGCTGGCCGAACTCAGCAAGCAGATGGAGGATGGGCAGATTGCCCTCCAACGCTTTCAGGACGACGCTGAGCGCGAGCTGGACGAGGCCCGCCGCCGCGAGCTCGGTGGTCTCGAGGGTCGGATCATTCCGGTCATCAACGAGATTGGCGCCGAGCGCGGTTTCACGCTGATCTTCAACAAGTTCCAGTCCGGACTGGTCTATGCCGACGACACGGTGGACATCACCGACGACGTGATTCTCCGGTTCAACACCACCCAGTGAGTTCGTACACCCTCACCGAGGTCGCGAATATTCTCGGTGCCGAGGTGGTGGGCGACGGCCACCGGTTGGTCGAGGGGATTCGACCCCTCGACCAGGCGGGGCCCGAGCATCTGTCGTTTCTGCACAATCCCAAGTATGTCGAGCAGGCGGTTGAATCCCGCGCGGGGGCCATTCTGGTTCACAGCGCGGATCAACTGCCCGGCCGGGATCTCTTGATCAGTGGCCAACCGTATCTGGCCGTCGCGAGAGCGCTCGAGCTTTTCCACCCTCGGCCGAGGCCCGAAACCGGCGTTCATCCCAGTTCGGTGGTCGCCGATGATCTCGAGCTTGGCGAGGGCGCGAGCGTCGGGCCCCTGACTGCCGTCGGCCGCGGAGTCCAGATCGGCGCCGGGACGGTCATCGGTGCCGGATGCGTTGTGGGGGATGGAGTCACGATCGGGAAGGAGTGCCTGATGCACCCGCGAGCGGTGGTTGAGGATGGATGCCGTCTGGGTGACCGGTGCATTCTCCAATCCGGGGCGGTCATCGGCTCCGACGGCTACGGGTTCGCCACCGTGGACGGTGTCCACCACAAGGTCCCGCAGGTGGGAATCGTGGTCCTCGAGGACGATGTCGAGATCCAGGCGAACACCACCATCGATCGAGCCACCATGGGTGAGACCCGGATCGGGCGTGGAACCAAGGTCGACAATCTCGTGCAGCTCGCGCACAACGTCCAGGTCGGTGAGCACTGCCTGCTGGTCTCACAGGTCGGGATTTCGGGATCAACCAAGATCGGCAGTCACTCGGTCTTCGCCGGCCAGGCCGCCGCAGCAGGCCACCTCGAGCTCGGTGACCGGACAATGGTCGGAGCCAGGGGGGCCGCCATGAAGTCGTTCCCTGAAGAAGGCAACGTGCTGGCCGGTTTCCCGGCGAGACCACAGAAGGACTGGATGAGATCGCAGGCCGCTTTGGCCCGGATCGATGGACTGCGGAAAAAAGTCCAGCAGTTGGAGCGCCGTCTGCGTCAGTTGGAATCGTCGCCGGAAGGGGAGAAATCATGAATAGCATCCAGGACATTCTCGAGGTGATGCCCCACCGGTACCCGATCCTGCTCATCGACCGAGTGCTGGAGATGGACGAGAAGCACATTCGGGCGATCAAGAACGTCACCTTCAACGAGCCCCACTTCATGGGCCATTTCCCCGATCACCCCGTGATGCCGGGGGTGCTGCTGGTGGAAGCCATGGCGCAGGCCGGGGGCTTTTTGTTTCTCAACCAGGTCGAGGACCGTCAGAACAAGCTGATCTACTTCGCCGGGATCGACAACTGTCGGTTCCGTCGTCCAGTTGTGCCCGGCGACCAGGTGGTCTTCGATCTCGAGGTCAAATCGGTCAGGAGGGGCTTTGCCAAGCTCCACGGAACGGCGACGGTGGATGGTGAACTCGCGTGCGAGGCCGACATGATGTCGGCGATGATGGAGCGATGATGGCGAGAGAAATTCACCCCACCGCGATCGTTGATCCCGGCGCCGAACTGGGCGAGGGCGTTGTCGTCGAACCGTACGCCATCATCGATGGCAATGTCGTGATCGGAGATGGCTGCCGGGTCGGGCCCCACAGCCGGATCACCGGTTGGACGACCATCGGGGCGGGAAACCGCTTCGAGAGCCACTGTTCCGTGGGCGCCCCACCCCAGGACCTCAAGTACGCCGGCGAGAAGACCCTGCTCGAAATCGGCAACGGCAACACCTTCAGGGAGTTCGTCACCATCCACCGGGGAACCCCCGGAGGCGGCGGGATCACGCGGATCGGCGACGAGAGCCTGTTCATGGCCTATGTCCATGTGGCGCACGATTGCAGCGTGGGTTCACGGACCATCTTCGCCAACGCGGCCACCCTCGCCGGCCACGTTGAGGTACAGGACCACGCCACAATCGGCGCCTTCAGCGCGATCCACCAGTTCACCCGGGTCGGGCAGTATGCCTTCCTCGGAGGATTCACCACCCCGAGCAAGGACTGCCTGCCCTATATGAACACGACCGGGAACCGGCCGCCCAAGTGCTACGGGCCCAACATCATCGGTCTCGAACGAAAGGGCTTTTCTTCGGACAGCCGGAAGGCGCTGAAGCAGCTGTGGCGGTTCCTGCGGAGCCCGAAAATGACCACAACCGAGGCAGTGGCGCAGGCCAAGATCGAGCTCGGTGGGCAGGCCGAAGTGGATGTGGTTCTCGACTTCATCGACACCACGGGACGGGGCGTGATCCTGAGATGACGTGAGGATCGAAGGATCCCCCGGGCTTCAGTACCGATAGCGAAAGCCCAGGCCCACAACCCATGGGTCGAACTTCAAGCTCAATTCGTCGCGGGTGGCGCCGTCGAGGCTTGTGAAAGTGCCGTCCGTCGTCATCCCCATGTAGCGCAGATCGAGGTTGGCCGACCATCGTTCGTCGAGGTCGTAGTTGACCCCCACCTGGACGACGATGTTGGCATCGCTGGAGAACGAGACCTTCGAAAACACTTCAGCGTATGCCGATGACATGTCGTAGACCGCGGCGTTGTAGACCAGACCGAGACCAACATAGGGGTCGAACCTGCCATAGAGGTCGGGTCGGTACTGGGCCACCGCGCTCAGGGGGAGACGCCACAGGGTGCCGCCGTCGGGACCGCTGAGCGACCCGCCAGATGTGCCGACTGGATGGGGTGACGCTCCGATCGAGAGCTCCACGGTGAGCTCGTCCAACGGCCACAGAACCCAGTCGATCTCGATCCCGGGTCCCGATGACAGGGTCGGTGAGCTTCCCGTGTCACCGATGGACCCGGCGCCCTTGGCGCTGCCGGTCGCATACATCAGGCGAAAGCCGACCTCTGTATCGCCCTTCTCAGCGGAGGCGAAGCTTCCACAAAGCATGACTGCCATCAAAGCGAAAATGGACCGCTGGCTTCTGAACATCGACGGCTGAGGATGAAATCTCATCGTACCGCCGGCTCAGAAAGCCCGACCCATGCGTTGGAGGACGGTGTGGGCGTCGCCGATCTTTTCGAACATCTCCGAGGCCTCATCGCCGAGAGCTGCGATGACCTCCTCCGCCGTCCTGACCACGGCGCCGTTGACCAGATAGAGCGCGTTTCCCTGGGGGTCGAGATAGAGTCCGTCGGCCGGTTCGGCCGCGGTCAGACCGTCGTATCCGGCCGGTGGATCATCGGCCTCGACCATGGCCCAGACTTTGGGATCCAGATGGACGATCTCGACCTTTTCGTCATCGTACTCCCGGCGCAGGACGTCCCACCCGGGAGCATCGAAATTCCCTTTGAGGAGCCAGTACTTGGGCATGTCATCGACCTCCGAGACCGCATCATACCGCGTCACCACCAAGATTCACTCCGCCACGGCGAGACCAGGTACTCGATGCTGGATGACGGATTCATCGCAGAGCGGGCTGATGTGTGAAACCGGAGCAGTGGCTTCCGCGTGCGATCGAATCACAGAAGGAAAGGGATGCGGAGAGGAACGCACGGCCATGGCCTTCTCCAACATCCAGCATCCAGAACCGCCTGCCTATGCGGCCGGTGGACGAGCCGTTGACCGACGGTCCCTGTCGTGCCGAGCACTGCCGCGGTGAAGCGGGGTCGACCCGTCCCGGTCGCCCTTCTTGAGGGCTTCGCGCCGTGCCGCGTCCGAGGCTCGGCCGGCCAGGTGCGGGAGCATCAGGGCATCGTGCAGGATTGTCAGGCAACGGTGGTGGTCCGTGTGGTCCACCACCATGCAGAAGACCTGTTCGGAGGGGCAGATGACCCCCCTGAGGGCGATGTCTCGGCGCCCCAGAGCCTCGAGCGCCCGCCCGGCCACCCACGGCTGCTGC
The DNA here is from genome assembly GCA_029287235.1 of Thermoanaerobaculales bacterium. GTDB lineage: Bacteria > Acidobacteriota > Thermoanaerobaculia > Thermoanaerobaculales > Sulfomarinibacteraceae > JAHECW01. The sequence continues at coordinate 5,060 of JARFRM010000284.1, read as the reverse complement.
AGCAGGCGGGACCCGATCACCGAGACCACGCTGGTCTCGGTGATGAACTCCACTTGGAGGCCGCACCTTTCGAGATCACGGTGGAGTTCATCGGCGTCGGTCTCCGCGGCGACGATGGTCCACTCGTCGCTGCCGGCGGCCATGGTCGCCATGAGACAGCGATGCGAAACCTCGGCCACCGCGCCGGCGGCGGAGGTCGCATCGCCGGCTGATCGGATCTTGAGAACAGCAGCGTGTTCGACCGACGCCAGTGCGCGTGCCCCTGACGGCAACTCGGGTTCGCGACCGACCCAGGTCTCCGGGCCTTCGGGGTCAAATGTGTTGCAAACGACCACCGGGATGTCGAGTTCGCGCACCGGGGCGATGGTCTTGGTGAAGAGCACCGTCGCGCCGAATCGTGCCATCTCGGCCGCCTCGTCGTAGCTCACGTAGGGTTGAGGCCGGGCTCCCGCCACGACCCGCGGAGGGGCGGTGAAAATACCGTTGACATCGGTCCAGATCTCCACCCGATCGGCTTCGAGTGCGGCGCCGAGAACCGTGGCCGTGAGATCGGAGCCTCCGCGCCCCAGGGTGGTTGCGGTACCCCGCTCATCGGCGCCGATGAAGCCGGTGACCACCGGGATGACCGCGTCGCAGATGCCGAGCAGGCGCTTCCTGGCGAGATCGGAGGTGGCCGCCGAAGCCACCTCGGCCGCACCGTGACGAGAGTCAGTGCGGATGACCTCGGTCCCGCTCACCGGGACCGACGGTTGGCCCGACGCCCTGAGTGCTGAGGCAACGATGGGCGCCGACAGCCGCTCGCCGATGGCGGTGATCCGATCGCGAACGGCGGGCGGGTTCTCGCCGATATAGCCGACACCGATGATGAGCCGTCTGAGCTCGTCGATGGTGGCGGCGATCTCGGATCGGGTGTCGTCGTCTGTCGGGGAAAGCTCGGCGATGACCGAGAGGTGGCGGTTGAGGATCCGGTCGATGGCCGTCTTCAACGGTTCGCGTTCTTCGGGCGCCCCATCGGCCAGGGCCACCAGTTCATCGGTGACCCCGCCGAGGGCTGAGACCACGACCACGATGGGCCCGTGAGCACGCTCGGCGGCGACGATGGAAACCACCCGTCGGATTCGATCGGCATCGGCGACGGAGCTTCCTCCGAACTTGAGAACCCGCATGATCAGCTCGCCAGCCGGCGGCGGTACGAGGACACGCGATCGCGGAAGGCCCTCAGTTGTTCGTCGAGATCGACGGATTCGATGAGGAAAGCATCGTGGCCGTGCGGCGAGTGGATGAATCCGAGCTCGCCCAACGGGGACAGCTTGGCGATCTCCTCTTGTCCGTCGGGTGGGTAGAGGCCGTCGCTGTCGATGGCCACCGCAAGGATTGGGATATCGAGGGATCCCAGAGCGTGCTCGATCCCGCCGCGTCCGCGGCCGACGTCATGGCTGTCCATGGTCCGGGTGAGTTGGACATAGCTGGCGGCGTCGAATCGTTCCACCAGCGCATCGCCGTGGTACCGGAGCCACGTCTCGATCTCGAAGCTGTCGCCGTCTGAGGGCCGGCGACCGAATCGGTCGTCCAGACTGCGTGGAGTGCGATAGGAACACATGGCCATCATCCTCGCCGCCGCAAGCCCGGCGGCGGGTGGCGTCTCCGGATCGTAGTGTCCGCCGCACCAGTTGGGATCGGCGGCGATGGCGGCGCGTTGTGCCTGGGACTGGGCGATGGCCCATGCCGGGTGGCGCGCCGGCGCGGCCACCACGGCCGCCGCTGCTACCCGGGCGTCCTGCAGCGCCCACTCGAGGGTCTGCATCCCGCCCAGGGACCCACCGACCACCAGACGGATGCCGTGAACGCCCAGTTTGTCGAGGACCAGGCGGTGGGCGCGGACGGTGTCGGCCACGGTGATGGCGGGAAAGTCGACGCCCCATCTTTCCCCGGTTCCGGGTTTGAACGAGGCCGGTCCGGTGCTGCCGTAACAGCTGCCGAGGACGTTGCAGCAGATGATGAAATCGCGGTCCGGATCGAAGGTTCGCCCCGAACCCAGCAGCTCGGGCCACCAGAGGTCCACGTCCGGCGAACCCGTCAGCGCGTGGCAGACCACCACTGCGTTGGTACCGGTGGGTGTGAGTCGCCCCCAACTGCGATAGGCGATCCGTGCGTCGGACAGGGTCTCACCGCTGTCGAGCTCGAAGTCGTCGAGTTCATGGATCGTAGCGCCGATGCGGGGAATCTGTGTCGGGCTCATGCGGTGGCCCCCGCAATCCGGCTGAATGCCTGCTCGAAGTCGGCCCTGAGATCGTCGATGTGCTCGATCCCCACCGAGACCCGGATGAGGTCCGGGCTCACCCCGGACGCCCGCTGCTCCTCGTCGGTGAGTTGTTGGTGGGTGGTGCTCGCGGGATGGATGACCAGCGACTTGGAGTCGCCGACGTTGGCCAGATGAGATGCGAGCCGGAGCGAGTCGATGAACGCGCGCCCCGCCGCTTCACCGCCGCGGATGCCGAAGGTGAGGACGCAGCCGAATCCATTGCGCAGGTAGCGCCGCGCGCGGTGGTGCCAGGCGTGGCTCTCGAGCCCCGGGTAGGAGACCCACGAGACATCGGGCTGACTTTCGAGCCAACGAGCCAGTTCGAGGGCGTTGGAGGCCTGGCGATCAACCCTGAGCGAGAGGGTTTCCAGCCCCTGGAGCAGGAGGAATGCGTTGAACGGGCTCTGGCACGGACCGAGATCGCGAAGACCCTCGACCCGTGCGCGGGTGATAAAGGCAATGTTGCCGTGCGGGCTGGAGGGGCCGAATGCGTCGGCGAAGACCAACCCGTGATAGCCCGGCGAAGGCTCGGTGAACGGGGGGAAGCGACCGCTCGACCAGTCGAAGTTGCCCGAGTCGACGATGACGCCGCCGATGGAGGTGCCGTGGCCGCCGATCCACTTGGTGGCGGACTGGACGACGATGTCGGCGCCGTGTTCGATGGGCCTGCAGAGATAGCCGCAGCAGCCGAAGGTGTTGTCCACCACGAGCGGAATGCCGTGTTCGTGGGCGAGGTCGGCCAGACCTTCGAGATCGGGTACATTGAAGCGCGGGTTACCGAGGGTCTCGACATAGATCGCCTTGGTGCGATCGGTGATGGTCGGGCGGAAGCTCTCGGCATCGTCGCCATCGACCAAGTCGACCTCGATGCCGAGACGGGGCAGGGTGATCTTGAGCTGGTTGTAGGTGCCGCCGTAGAGGCTTTGGGTGGCGACGATGTGGTCGCCGGCCTCGCACAGGGTGGTCAGGGCGAGGAGTTGCGCCGCCTGTCCGCTGGACGTGGCCAGTGCCGCGACACCGCCCTCGAGCGCTGCGACCCGACGCTCGAAGACATCGGTGGTGGGGTTGGAGATCCGGGTGTAGATGTCGCCGAACTCGGCGAGGGCGAAGAGGCGCGCACCATGGGCGGTGTCGTCGAAGGTGTAGGACGTGGTCTGGTAGATAGGCACGGCGCGGGCGTTGTTGCCCGGAGCGGGCTCCTGCCCGGCGTGGAGTTGAAGGGTCTCAAAGTGGTAGTCGTAGGTGTGGTCGGACATGTGGTTCTCCCGTTTGTCGAGCTCTCGGATCGTAGGTCGAGGGGTTGAGCTTGGAGATCCACATTCGAATTCGGCTGTCGTTTCGATCGGTCATGTCCGGCTCCTATTTTTCTGCCACGAAAAAACCCGCAGCACCGGGCTGCGGGTTTGGAGCTTTGTGGCGGTGTTACTAGATCGAGCTGACCGCGAGGCTCCTCACCCACAGCTTGCGCATCGACATGCGCATCATCATTGCCATGGTGGGAAGCGTCGCGTTCTTCATCGAAATCAGTTGTACTTCAGGGGCGGTGTGGTGTCAAGCAGATTGGTGCTCGACCTTTTTTTCTGGCCCTGGCTTTCTGAAAGCCAGGGCCAGAAAAAAAGAGCAAGTTCTCGAAATCAGGCACCGCGTAGGCGACGATCCACCTGAGTCAACGCTTCCAACCCCCCCAGGGCGATCCCGATGTGATCTCCCGGCACCTGCGGTTCTCGGATGTTGATTCGGATCAGTGTCGCCCCCGGCCTCCTAGCAAGCTGTTCGGAGGTCATGCGGACAGTGGGCACCGCAGTGCCGGCGCCGATCTCCAGAATGACGAGAGGTGCGTCACCGAGGCGAGCCACCCAGTCGGCGAATCGCTGTTCCTGGGCGCTGGTCCGTTCCGGCAGCCATCCGAAATCGCCGAACATGAGCACGTTGGGTCGCGCCAGTGCGCCGCATCTGGGACACGAGGGCAGGGGAGGGGCGGCTCGAAAGGTTTCTTGATCCACCACGATGTCGAATGTCTCCGTGCGTGAGATTTCGCCGCAGTGATTGAGACACTGGATGTGGTGGATGGATCCGTGGCACTCGAGGATCTGCTCGCCGGCGAAGCCGGCTCGCTGAAACTGTCCGTCAACGTTGGAGGTGAACACGAACGAGCCGAGCGGACATCTATCGCTCCACTGACGAAGGATCCGAAACCCGTCGTGGGGCTCGGTGGCGCGATAGAGACCGAGTCGGTGACCATAGAATCCCCAGGCGAGTTCGGGGTCGCGTTTGAACCACATGGGATTCGCCATGTCGTAGAAGCTGATACCGAGACGTTTCAGCGGCGGATAGGCCCGCCAAAAACCCTCATTGCCGCGAAAGTCCGGCAGACCCGAATCCACCCCGATTCCCGCACCGGCGGTGATCAGGAGGGCGTCGGCGGTTTCGACGGCCTCGGCAGAGCGGTCGAGTGATTGTTGAAGTGCATCTTCCATGATCCGATCTTACCCGCGTCCGCGTCCGCGTCCGCGTCCGTTGCCGATCCCGTTCCCGTTCCCGTTCCCGATTCTTTCATCCCCGGCCTTCTGGGACGTCGGACGTCCCAGCGTCGCCCAATCAGCGTGGTCGTTCGGGCGGGATTGGAGGGACGGTAACCACGCTGCCCGCGCCCCGGCGGCCTCATGGCGAGCGGGGAGAGATGCTCACAGCGCTTTCGCCGTGGGTTGCCCGGTATGACAATGTGCGGGAGGAAGAACGCTGCCGGAAAGCTTCTGGG
>JARFRM010000233.1 GCA_029287235.1 Thermoanaerobaculales bacterium | reverse complement strand
CAGGAAAACTGGGACGAAAGCGTACAAACCGACGTCGTCCATTGCCTGCGCAAGCTCATCCCCAGGGGCGTCTGGCTGCATGACCAGCAGGACGGTAATGGCGACGCCCACTTGAAAGCCGGCCTGGTCGGCCCTTCGGAGACGATTCCGGTCATCCAGGGCAAATTGGGTCTGTCGACCTGGCAGAATATCTTCTTCTGCGAATTCGACGGCCCCCGCAGGGAGCGAACCGTGGTCTGCACCGTAATCAGCGACGCTGGCCTGGGCTAGCCCGCTTTCAACATCAGCGCCCGCGACCGGCGGGAGCTTCAGTTTTTTCGACCTGGACCCGATGCGCAAGCATGATCGACTGGCCGCTGGCCGGCTCCATATGGTCGTGTCCGCCGGGGATAATACGGTTGACGTTTTCGCCTTGGCTGTCGCCGCCCGGGGGTTTAGTCCTCCCTATTAAAACTTTTTCCCCGTTTCTTCTAAAAAAACGCACGCGGGGCGGCCCGGCCCCCCCCGCTTCTTCCGCTCCACCCAGCATCGATTCCGCGATACACTTTGACGGTTGTGAGTGAAATCGGCTGTTGAGACAGCGTTGTTTCCGAGGAGCAAGCCAGTGAATTTTGAGAATCTGAAGATCACCGATTCCGGCGGAATCCGAACCATCACCATCAACCGTCCTGAAAAGCTCAACGCCCTCAACGTCGCGACAATCGCCGAACTGAGCTCGGCAATCTCCGAGGTCGAAGCCGATGACGGGATCGAGGCGCTGGTGATCACCGGTGCCGGTGAAAAGGCGTTTGTCGCCGGGGCCGATATTTCGGAGCTCTCGACGCTTGGACCTGTGGAGGCCAAGGAGTTCGCCCTGCGCGGCCAGGAAGTGTTCCGTCGCCTCGAGCGGCTTGCAATACCGGTCATCGCGGCGGTCAACGGGTATGCGCTTGGTGGGGGCTGTGAGCTTTCAATGGCGTGCCACATTCGGGTCGCTTCGTCCAAGGCCGTCTTTGGTCAGCCGGAGGTCAAGCTTGGTCTGATTCCCGGATATGGCGGGACCCAGCGCCTACCACGCCTCGTGGGCCGAGGGCGGGCCGTTGAAATGCTGCTGACCGGTCGAAACGTCACGGCGGAGGAGGCTCAGAGAATCGGGCTGGTCAACGCGGTCTGTGAACCCGATGAGCTCGAGGTTGTCGTGACCGAACTCCTGGTGAGCATCCTGGCCAATGGACCATTGGCGGTGAGCCACTGTCTCGAGGCGGTGAACTCCGGACTCGAGATGTGTCTGGACGACGCCTCTCTCCTCGAAGCGACGTTGTTCGGCGTCGGGGCTGCGAGCGACCAGATGCGCGAGGGAACAACCGCCTTTCTCGAGCGGCGCAAACCCGATTTTCGAAAGGGCTGAGCGCTGTGTTTTCTGATTGGGTTTTTCGAAATCGGAGCACCTTGATCGGACGGCGGTGCCTTCGTAGTATGCTGGAATCCGAGCATTGTTGGAGGAACATTGAGCGAGTCTGACGAAGGATCCAACCGGATCAAGGTCGTCGATCGACGTCGTTTCGATGAGAGCGGGGATCTGCGCCCCGACAGGCCGCCGTCGCCGGAGAAAAAGGCGACTTCGCCGCCTCTTCAGGAACCGGCCTCCCCTGCTCCCAAGGCGACTCCCGCCGCGGCGGAGGCGCCGGGGTACGAAACGGCGGCTCGCCCGTCCGCCGCCGAGCCCGGGGGGACGGAGACGACGTCGCCGTTGTTTCTCGACCTGGTTGCAGGGCTTGCCCAACAGGCTGAGATCCTCATGACCGGAGGCCAAGGACTGCCGGCGCAACCGGCCGAAGCGCAACGGGTGATCGAGATTCTGTCGATGCTCGAGAGCAAGACGACGGGAAACCTGTCCACGGAAGAAAAGCAGGTGCTCTCAAGCGTGGTTTTCCAACTCCGTGCACTTTACGTTCAGCACAACACATGAAGCGAACCATCGTCCTGCTGCTCGTGTGCGTTTTGTTGGCGGTGTCGCCGATCGCGGCGTCCGTCGACGAAGCGTGGCTCGAGGTGCAGGAGGTGCTTTCCTCTCCCGAGGGGCGATCGCTCCAGGAGCCCATCGACGATCTGATCAACTCGGCGGAAGAAATCGACGTCCGGCGGATGACGCCCTATGCGTCGGCTTTTGTGGCGTGGTCACAGGCCAACCCGGACGGCGATCCACTGGTCCTTGAAACCGCGACCGTCATCGACTCAGAGCTGCCTTCAAGCTACTTCCTGCTCTCCCACCGAAGTTGGGCGCAGGGCTCACATCTCGAGAGCGCGCGATACTACCTCAGGGGTTGGTTGGCGTGCTTTCAGTACGAGGTGATTCGGCGCCACCTCCTCATGTCGTTTGGAATATGGTTGACCATCGGAATCTCGGCGGCGAGCCTCGTGGCGCTGCTCGTCATGATGCTTCGAACGGTTCGCCGATCGAATCACGATGCGCTGACAGTGGGAGCGATGATCTTCGGACGAATCAACGCGGTGGTCTTTGGTTTGGTTCTCCTGCTGCTGCCGCTCTTCGCTGGCCTCGGGCCCGCGTGGCTGGCGGTATATCTGTTTGTGATCGGATGGGTTTATCTCGACGACAATCAGAGGGCATTGGCGGTTGTCATCACGGCGGTATTGGCGTTGGTTCCCTTTCTTGCCGACAGCTGGCAGAGCGCCCTTCTGAGAGTGCCTCCCATGACCGATCGTGTTGAGGTCATGCTCGACGAGCGTCAGCTCGACCCGTCGACGTTGAGAGAGTTTCTCGGTGTGAAGGCCAACTTCGATGGCGACTCGACCTACCATCTGATCGTCGGCGAACTCCTCCGGATGCACTCCGCCGTCGAATCGGCGAAGATCGAGTTCCAGGCCGCAGCTGTCGAACCGTTTGGCGATGCCCGGCCATTTGTTTTCCTCGGGAACATGGCGTTGGAGGACGGCAACGTCCAGCTGGCGATTCAATACTACGACGCCGCGATCGACACCGACAGGCTCACAGCCCTGGCCTACCACAATCTGTCGTCGGCCTACGATCTCAATCGGAGGTTCGAGCAGGGAGACGCCGCTCGCGCTCGAGCCCGCGAGTTGGCGGGTGGGCGATCGGCATCGCTTGGTTTCCGGGGGCGGGATCCGCGGGTCCGGTATCCCATGGTCTCATCGGACGACGTCCGGGAATTCGTTTCAGGGTTGTCCCCGGAGGACAAGCTGCTTGTCGGGTTGAGTGCGTCATCGTGGCGCTCGGCTCGGGAGTTCCTCAGTCCGCTTTCCATGATGTTCTGGATCGGTGGATTGGTTGGGTTGGGTGTTCTTTTTGTTCGTTCGCGTTGGTTCCCGGGGGCCAAAGAGTGCACGAAATGCGGCAAGGTCTACCGGCTCGATGACGAGCCCGGAGAGAGCGCCGTCTACTGCCGCCAGTGTGTGTCCGTCTTTCTCCAGCGGGACCTCGTGCCGATTGACCAGCAGACGACCAAGCTGGCGCAGGTTCGACGCTGGGACCGCTGGACGACGATTATCCGACGTCTGACTGCCTTGGTAGCCCCGGGGAGCGACCAGCTCGTCCGGGATCGGGTCGCCATCGGTGTCGCTCTCGGGATTATTGCCTGGGTCTCTCTGGTCGGGGTGACGGTTTGGGTGCCGCGGTTTCTCGAAGTGATCGAGCCGACCATACCGGTCCGACCGGTGAGTGCCGCCCTCGTTCTCATCTTTGTCGCGGCCTGGTTGGCAGGCGTCATCGCGTCCTGGCAAAGGGGGTGATGTGGCACTCGAAGGAACCCTCCGCGACTTCTCCTTTGCCGATATTCTGCAGTTGATTTCCCTGCAGCGGAAGACCGGGGTCCTGACGCTCAAGTCGGATGAGAATGTCACCACCGTTTCCTTCATCGATGGCAACATCGTCGGTGCGTCGACTCTCAACCAACACACCGAAGATCTCATCGGCTTGATCCTGCTCAAGCGTGGCGAGGTCGAAGATGGGGAGCTCAAAGAGGCTCTGAAGCGGCAGGAAGAAACTCTCCAGCGCCTCGGCAGAATTCTCATTGATCACGGTGTCGTGACCACCGACACCGTTCGCTCGGCTCTCCAACAACAGATCCTGCAGATCGTCTATCGGATCTTTCGTTGGAGCGATGGCGATTATCATTTTTCTCAAGAATCCGATATCGACTACGACCGAGAGCTGACCGAGCCGATGGCGGCCGACCACATCATCATGGAGGGCGCCAGGATGACCGACGAGTGGCCGTTTATCGAGCGGCGACTGCCCGATCGGAATGTGGTTTTTATCCAGGTCGATCCCGATCGAGAACTGTCTGTCGTCGAACCGGTTGACGATGATTTCGACGATCTCGGTTTCAGCTTTTCCGATACGCCGCAGCCGGAGCCGGTAAGCGACACCGAATTGACGCAGGGACAGGTGAGCCCCGATCAAATGGCGGTGTACCGCTTGGTCGACGGGTTGGATGACGTTCACGAGATCATCCTGGCCAGCCCGCTCATCGAGTTTGAAACCTGCAAGGCGCTCGCCGATCTGATGGAGATGGGCCTGATCCGCGAGCGGACCAACAATGAGATCGCCGAGGTGGAGCTGCTGACGGAACCGGTATCGAGGGTGGAGCGCCCGTCGGTTGTCGGCTATCTGCCGTGGCTTGCGATCCCGTTCCTCATCCTCCTGGGATTCGCGTTCACCATCATGCCCCGAAACCCGATGAACCCGACTTTCAGCGTTCAGGACGACCTGTGGGAACGGTACGTGGTTCAAAGCCAGTCGTGGCTGCGGATGGACTGGCTTGCCCGCGCGGCCGAGACCGAGTTCTTCCTGCACGGGTTTTATCCCACGGATCTCGATGAGCTGTCAGCATCTCGGCATGATCAGGCCTTGATGAGCGATCCATGGGGTCGGCCCTATCGAATTGCCATCCGGGGTGACAAGCTCATGTTCACCGGATCGGACAGCCGTGGACAGCCGGTGCCGATGTTGATCCAGAGCCGGAGCCTGGCCTGGGAGGGTGAAACACCGGAGGCCGGGAATCGAACGGGGCCGGGATTGATTCTCATCCCGTAGCCGCCGGCTGTCGGCTTTCAACTTGGACTCGGGCGGATAACCACT
>JARFRM010000202.1 GCA_029287235.1 Thermoanaerobaculales bacterium | reverse complement strand
TGGTGGGCCGGCGCCGCCAAGGCCGACCGGCTCGAGGTCATCTGGCTCTGGCCGCTGGCGCTGGCGGTGGTGCCGCACCTCATCTCGGTTCTGCGATCCGACCGCCGTGGTCTCCGCGCGGCCAATCTCCAGTGGGCATGCGCTCTCTTCCTCTGTGTCGCTGCGGGGGTCGGGCTCGAGTGGCGGGTGCCGGGGCTGTGGATCGTGGTCTACACCGGGCTTTTCGCGCTGATGATCGCCGGTGGGGCGTCGATTCGGCGGGATGAGGAAGGTCTGTGGAGACGACCCTTCGAAGTGGTGGGGATTGCCGGTAGCGTGATTTTGTGGCTGATTCTGAGCTTTGACGAGCCGTGGAGAAACATCGGGTGGAATCACATCCGCGATGACGAGCGTTTTCACCAGGCGGCGTCGTTTTTTGATGTGGTTCTCGCCGTCGCCCTTCCCCTCGCCGCGCTGCTGGTGGTCTTTCTCGTGCTGGATCGAAGAAGGAACGCCCTGCAGATGATCTGGGCGGCGTCGGTGCCGCTGGTTGCGGTCATGTGGCCGTGGGTCGCCTCGGGTGACACCTCCGACGCCAGATATGTTGCCGCCATAGCATTCAACCTGCTGCTCTTCGGGGTCGGAATCGCCACCATCTCATCGGGGATTCGTTCCCAGCACCTGGGAACCGTCAATCTCGGGATGATGGTTGTGGCGCTGCTGGTTGTGGTGCGGTTCTTTGACGCGGAGATCGGATTTGTCGCCAAGGGTCTCGCCTTCATCGCCATCGGTGTCGGTTTCCTCGTCGCCAACCTGATCCTCTCGAGGCGGCTCAAGCGTGCGGAGGAGGGCGGGTCGTGAACGCGAAGACTCTCCGCCTGATCCTCTTCATCGCGCTCGCGTTGGCTCAGATCGCGGTGGCGGCGAGGGCCATCATCCTCTCCGAGATCGCCCTCCGCCACGGGGAGGTCTACCGCTTCAAACTCCAGCCGGTGGATCCGGTGGACGCCTTCCGCGGCCGCTATGTTGCGCTACGTTTCGCCGAAGACCGCACTCCCGTGGCCGACGAGGTGCCCCACCTCAGGCAAGAGAAGGTCTACGTGCCGCTGGTGGTGGATGACGAGGGCTTCGCGACTTTCGGAGCGGCGCGGTTGGAGGCCCCGGAAACGGGGGACTATCTCTATCTTCAAAGCGGAGTCGAATTCATGGACGATGAAGGAAGGCGACGGCTGTCGCTCGCTCTTCCTTTCCAGCGCTACTACATGACCGAGGAGCTCGCCAAAGAGGTGGACAAGGCCATGTGGAGCCGGGGCATCCGGCCGGCCTGGGTGACCGTCCGGGTCTACGATGGGGTCGGTGTCATCGAGGACCTCTATGTTGACGGTCTGCCGGTGCGCGGGTGGCTGGCGTCCGGCGGGCCGGAGCGACCACCGACCACCGAGCCGTGAGCCCGGCACTCACCCGTCGCCAGGAGATCTTTCAGCGCCTGCGTGATCAAGAGTGGCTCTTCGATGACCTTCGCCACGAGCTCGCCGTCACCGTGAGCACCCTCGAGGACGACCTCGGCCACATCCAGCGAAGCGTCAAGGCCAACGGCGAACGTCTCCGAGTGCGTTCCGCCATCTGCGCCGACTGCGGGTTCGCGCTCTCGAGCAAGGCTCTCCACCCACCCGGCCGGTGCCCGAAATGCCGCAGCGGTCGCCTTGATGGGCCGTGGCTGAGGATCGAGTGAACCGACAAACGAGCAGGCAGGATGCCTGCTCCACAATGACGACCTGCTCCACAAATCGTTTGCCGCCCCAGGTGGAGCAGACTTCCGGGAGCCCGCGGCGAAGCAATCACCTTTGTGGAGCAGGCTTCCAGCCTGCTTGTGACCTCCCGCGGTGTCTTGGAGCCCGGATGTTGCGGCACCAGGCAGCCGGGATGGCTGCTCCACGACACCATCACCGCCCGATTGGAACACGCTCCCACCCTGCTCTGACCAGGTCGTTATTGTGGAGCAGGCTTCCAGCCTGCTTGCCCCCCGGTTACTCGTCGCTCCCCGGTGTCCAGCGCACCTTCAGCTTTCTTGCGGCCCTCACCTCATCCACCCGGCTGACCGGGGTGTCGTGCGGGGCCGAGCGAACGAGCTCGGGGTTCTCCTCGGCCTCTTTGGCGATGGCCAGCATGGCGTCGCAGAAGATGTCGATCTCGTCCGGCGAGACACTCTCCGCGGGCTCGATCATCAGAGCGCCGTGGACGATGAGCGGGAAGCTCATGGTCGGCGGGTGGAAGCCGTAGTCGAGGAGACGTTTGGCGATGTCGGTGTTGTGGACATCGTATGCGGTCTGGCGGGTGTCGTCGAAGACCACCTCGTGCAGGGTGGGCGAGTCGTACGGCAGGTTGTAGGTTCCGGCCAGTCGCCGTCGGATGAGATTGGCGTAGAGCACGGCCACATCGGACATCTCGCGCAGTCCGTCGGCGCCGAGGCTCCAGATATAGGTGAGGGCCCGCACCAGGATCAGGAAGTTACCGTAAAAGCCGCGCATGGCGCCGATGGATGCCGCATCGTCTTCGACGAGGAAAAAGCTCTCGCCGTCCTTGACCACCCGCGGCACCGGCAGATGGGGCACCAGGGCTTCAGAGACCACCACCGGGCCTGCGCCGGGACCGCCGCCTCCGTGCGGCGTGGAGAAGGTCTTGTGCAGGTTGATGTGCATGGCGTCGGCGCCCATGAGGCCGGGCAGAGCGCGGCCGGCGAAGGCGTTGAGGTTGGCGCCGTCCATGTAGATCAGACCACCGCGGTCGTGGACGAGCTTGGAGATCTCGACGATGCGGTGCTCGAAGACCCCAAGGGTGTTGGGAACCGTGAGCATGATGCCGGCCACCCGGTCGGTCATGAGCTGATCGAGGGCCACCATGTCGACGGTTCCGTCGGGACCCGATGCCACCTCGATGGCGTTGTAACCGGCGAATGTTGCGGTGGCCGGGTTGGTGCCGTGCGCGGAGTCGGGTACGAGCACCTCGTGACGGGCATCGCCGCGCGCCTCGAGGGCCTTGCGGATCATCAGGATTCCGGCGAGCTCGCCATGGGCGCCGGCCGCCGGTTGCAGGGTGACGCCGGCCATCCCGGTGATCCCCATGAGCGCCTGTTCGAGCTCCCAGATGAGGCGCAGGGCGCCCTGAACCTGATCGACAGGCTGCAGCGGGTGGGCGGCGGCGAGACCGATCAGACGAGCCGTCTCCTCGTTGATCCGCGGGTTGTACTTCATGGTGCACGAACCGAGGGGATAGAGTCCCTCGTCGACCGCGTAGTTGAGCTGACTCAGGCGGTGGAAGTGTTGAACCACTTCCATCTCGGAGAGGTCCGGGTAGTCGCCGATCTCATCGCGGAGAGCGGCCTTCGGGAGCACCGATCCCGGCTCGACGGCGGGCACATCGAGGGGTGGGAGTTTGAAACCCTGGCGCCGGACCCGATCGGGGTTGCGTTCGAAGATGAGCAATTCGTCGCGAATGGCCCGGCGCTTCATGAGACTCTCCCGAGGGCGTCGAGGAACGCCTCCATTTCCGCGGCGGTGTTCCTCTCGGTGACCGCCACCAGAAGCCCTTCGGGCCAGGAACCGCCCCAACGGTGGGCGGAGACCCCGGCGAGAACACCCTCCTCGGCGAGTCGACGGGCGAGCTCGTCGCCGGTGCCGGGCCCCGTCAGCAGGAACTCGTTGAAGGTCGGGCTCGAGGGATAGGCGAGCTTCCATCCCCCGCCCAACTCGGCGATCCGGCGTTTGAGCTCCTCGGTGCGCGACAACGAGGCCGTGGCCACGTCGCGCAGACCGTGGCCGCCGATGGCCTCGAGCCAGATGGTGGCGGCCAGAGCCATGAGTCCCTGGTTGGTGCAGATATTCGACGTCGCCTTGGCGCGGCGAATGTGCTGTTCGCGGGTCGAAAGGGTGAGACAGAAGGCGCGTTGGCGGTTGTCGTCGAGGGTCTCACCGGCGAGGCGGCCGGGCAGCTGGCGGATGTTCTTCTCGCGGCAGGTGAAAAAGCCCAAATGGGGCCCGCCGAAGCCGGGCGCCAGACCGAAACTCTGGGCTTCACCACAGACCACGTCGAAGTCGTGGGCGCCTCCGCCCGCCAACAAACCGAGCGAGACCGCTTCGGCAATGACCTGGACCGCCAGAGCGCCGGCCTCGTGGGCCGCATCCGCCACCGACGGCAGATCTTCGACGATCCCGAGAAAGTTGGGGGACTGGATGGCGACACAGCAACTTCGATTGTCACCGGCCGCGTCGCGTACGGCATCGGCCGATATCCGACCGTCGTCGCCGGGCGGCACCACCACGACCTCGAGGCCGGCCGGATCGGCGTAGGTGGAGAGAACGCGGCGGTACATGGGGTGGACGGTCTCGGCCAACACCACTCGATCGAGCTTTCCGCGTTTGAGTCGATGCGCGAAGAGCACGGCCTCGACCAGACCGGTGGCGCCGTCGTAGAGGGAAGCGTTGGCGACATCCATTCCGGTGAGCTGGCACATCAGGGTCTGGAACTCGAAGATGACCTGGAGCGTGCCCTGCGAGATCTCGGGCTGGTACGGGGTGTACGAGGTGAAGAACTCCGCCCGTGAAAGAACGGCGTCAACCACGCTCGGCTGGACATGGCGGTAGACCCCGGCACCGAGGAACGAGGGCACGCACTCGGGCGACAGGTTGGCATGGGCCATGGAGATGAGCTCGTTGCGCACGGCGGTCTCGTCGCGGCCGTCGTCGAGAGCCACCCGTTCGACGCAGACCTCCGCCGGGATCGACGAAAAGAGCTCATCGATGGAGCTGAGCCCGAGCTCGGTGAGGATTCGCCGGCGATCCTCGTCTCCGGCACCGATCCACGGGTGCATCAGGCGCTTTCCTCCTCGATCATGGCCCCGTATCCCTCGGCATCGAGCAGGTCCTCTCCCGCGGTGGTTCCGCTGATTTTCACCAGCCAACCCTCACCGTAGGGGTCCTCGTTGACCAGATTCGGCTCGTCCTCGAGGCGCTCGTTGACCTCGACCACCTCACCGCCGACCGGCGAGTTGAACTCGGAGACCGCCTTGACCGACTCGAGCGTCCCGAGCTCCTCGCCGGCGTTGGCCCCGATTCCGACTTCAGGGAGCTCGACGTAGACGACCTCCCCAAGCTGGTCCTGGGCATAGTGGCTGATCCCCATCACGACGATGTCTCCCTCTTCGCGAGCCCACTCGTGAGTGCGTCCATACATGAGATCGGCTGGTACGTTCATGGTTGTCTCCTCCCCGGTCCTGGGTGCGTCCGTTGGTCGTTGATACTCACTTCTCAGGGCGCGAATAAAACGGAGTCGGCACGACCTTCGCCGCGGCGCGCCGATT
>JARFRM010000121.1 GCA_029287235.1 Thermoanaerobaculales bacterium | reverse complement strand
GAGAACCCAGGTGGGATAGTACTTGGACTGTTGCGCCCGGACGCCTCGCCAACTCGTCCGGTCGTAGTCGAGGAGCTCGACATCGGCATCGCCGAGGTGGGGGAGTGACCGCAGCTCGGCGAGGGCGGTCTCTTTGGTCTCTCCCACCGTCAGACGCCGGTCGATGGTGATTCTCGCCGAGTCCGGAACTGCATTGAGGGATGGCGTGGTGCACTCGATGAACGAGACGATGACCGAGCCGGTGCCGAGGAACTCGTCGTGGGCGAGCCGGGTGTTGAGCTCCTCCACATCCGAGATGATGGGTGCCATCTTGTAGAGCGCGTTGACGCCGTGTTCGGCGTGGGCGCCGTGCGCCGAGACGCCTTTGGTGGTGATGGTCGCCTCGAGCCGTCCTCGCTGTCCGCGGTAGACATTGAGATCGGTGGGCTCTCCCAGAACGACATAATCAGGTCGTATGTTTTCGCGTTCGATGAGGTGGAGCATGCAATATCCGTCGCAGTCTTCCTCCATCACCGATGCGGAAAGATAGAGGGTGACCGCCTCGGGCCACCCTTGATCGGCGAGGATACGGGCGCCGTACGCCATTGCGGCGATGGCCGGCAGTTCGTCCACCGCGCCTCGGCCCCAGACCGCACCGTCCTCTTCTCTGCCCTCGAAGGGGTCAAATTCCCATGCCGAGCGGTCGCCGACCCCGACGCAGTCGATGTGGCCGTCCATGAGGATCTTGATGGGGCCGTTGCCGATCCGGCCGATCACCGATCCCAGGCCGTCGAAATAGGCTTCATCGAAACCGAGGGATTCGTACTCGGCGAGCACGCGTCGGCAGCGCGCCTCTTCTTGGCCGCTCTCGGCGGGGATGGCGATCATGTCACGGAGAAAGCGAACGATCCTGTCCTGGTAGTCCTCGGCGGAAGAAAGAGCGGTGGTGCCGCGGTCGGTGGACATGGGAACCTCCTCGGGCCCGAATGGGCCGACGGTTACTATAGTCCTCCCTCCGGTATTTTTTCGAATCAGTCCCGCATCCGCATGGCGACGAAGCTCAGGTCGTCGTCGAGCCGATCGAGTTCGTGGAACTCCGCGATCGCCCGCGTCAGGGTCGAATAGATCCCGCACGGGCTCCCGTCCGACGATTCGATGCTGGCGACGGTGTGGTCCAAGCCAAAGGGCTGGCCGTCGTCGTTTTCCAGCTCGAGGAGCCCGTCGGTGCAGATCACCACGGCGTCGCCGGGATCGAGCTGGAAAGATGACGAGGCGTTTTCGATCTCCGGGATGAGGGCGATGGGGACCCCTGTCGCCTCAAAGGTGTCCACCGAGCCCGAGGACCGTCTCACCATCACCGGTGGGTGTCCGGCCGAGAGGTAGTCGACAGCGCCGGTTGGATGGATTCTGAGCAGCACCCCGGTGGCATAGATCAACCCCGGGTCCTCCGGGTGTCGGGTGTCGATGAATCTCGATTCGACCTCTTTGGCCAGGGCGGTCAACGACAGGTGCGGATCGGTATCCGCCAGGATCAGCTTGAAGACGACCGCTGCAAATCCTGCTCGGACGCCATGACCCGAGACATCGAGAACCCACATGGTCAGCTCGTCTTCGTTGCACCTCCAGCCGAAGAGGTCACCGGAGAGATGGCAGTAGGACTCGAGCATGGCCACCGCCTCGACGGGCGAGTTGGCCGGCATCTCACGGGGGAGAAGGTTGTACTGCACCATGTGGCCGAGGTGGAGTGCGGGGTCCATTTCCGGAAAAAGGTGGGGGCGGTAGAAGAAATTCATGGCGCCCTCCGAGTCCCGACGCAACTCGGTCGCGCTGCCGGGAGTGCCGAACTCGATGATCTCGGTCGCCGCGGCCTCGCGGATGATCTCCTCGAGATGGTCGCCGAGGGAACGGTCACCGAACGACCGGTCGAGATTGAACGTCTCTCCGAGGTTGCAGAGAAGAGATTGGATGGTGGACTCGGAATCGATAGCGTTCATGGGCTGGATGTGCCTTCGCCTTCGTTCAGAGTACGCGAGTTGACGCCAGATAGGTGATGCCGCTCACCCCAGCGCACAATACCGTTCCCCAGATCATGTCGACCACCACAACCTTGAGAGGGAAGCCTTCGAGGGTTGCGAGGTTGGTCAGATCGTAGGCGGCGTAGGTCACCAGGCCGAGCAGCGCGCCGAGGGCGAGGGCGTAGCCGAGGCTCTGCTTTTCCACCGCGGGCCAGACGGCCAGGACGATGATCCCGGCGACGAAGATCAGGTAGAAGACGGTGGCCGCGGCCCAGTTGACGTTGGCCCGCATCAAATGGCCCATCTGCGCTTGGTAGAACGAACGGGCGACGACACCCAGCCAGATGAGATCGATGATGAAGAACGCCACTATGGCGATGGCATAGAGCTTGAGGAAGGTCGTGAAGTTCATGGTCAAGGTAACGCCAAAGCGGTTCCTGCCCTTCCAGTGACGCTTCCCTCAGCCCTGAGCCGAGCGATTGAGCGACCAGAGTGAAGCGTTGAGCACGGTGGCGAAACTGACCCATGCCCAGTAGGGCAGCATCAGCGCTCCCGCAACCGGGGCCACGCGCCAGAAGAGCCATGTTGTGGTCCCGATGGCGGCCCAGAGCAGAATGATCTCGACCAGCGCCCAGCCGGGGGCGTGGAGTCCAAAGAACAGGATCGACCAGAGCCCATTGAGTACCAGCTGGATCGCAAAGACGGTGAGCGCGATCCTCACCCCGTCGGCGTCGAGACCCTTTCGCCAGACGAAAAAAACGGCCACTCCCATCATGATGTAGAGCAGGGTCCAGACGGGGCCGAAAACCCAGGCCGGTGGATTGAAGGGCGGTTTGGCCAGGGTTGGGTACCAGGTCGACACCCCGCGGGCGGTGGCAAAGCCCGAGAGACCGCCCACCGCAAGAGGAACAGCGACCGAAATGACGAGCTTGATCGTGTGGTTCATGGTGACTCCAAAGGGATCATAGCCCCGATCACCTTGACATCACAACAATTAAGGCCCCGGGTGGCCGGTATTGCCCGCATCAGACGCCCCCCGGGAGTCGGCCGATTTCGAACGCAGGCGGGGAAAGAAGGCCGGGGTCGATCGGATGTAGTCGGCGTAACCGGGACGCCGGTCGACGAGGGCTGCGTCCAGCAACGCCACTCCCGAGACCTTCATGAGAAGGAAAGTGATGAGAACCGGGCCAACGAGGGAGAGCCATCCGCCGGTGGGTAGAGCGAGCAGACCGATTCCCCACCAGAGGACAGCTTCACCGAAATAGTTTGGGTGGCGGCTGCGGGACCAGAGTCCGGTTCGGAGGATCCGGCCGCTGTTGGCGGAATCCGCCTTGAAGCGCGTCAGCTGCCGGTCGGCGATGGCCTCGATGGCGAATCCGATGACAAACAGAGTGATGCCGATGAAATCCGTGGCGCTCAGCTCCGAGCCGGGACCTTCGAGCTGTGCGAGCAACAACGGCGACGAGACGATCCAGAGCAGGACCGCCTGAAGCAGGAAGACCTTGAGAAGCGAGATCCACCAGAAGTTGGGTCCTGCGTCCTCGCGCCACTTACGGTAGCGGAAATCCTCGGGTGCGCCAGAGAAGCGGATGCCGATGTGGAGCGCCAGACGTGCGGCCCAGAGTGTCGCGAGAGCGACCACCAGAACGCCGCGAGAGGTCGGCTCCTCGGAAAGGGTCATCAAATAGAAAATGCCGGCGACGACAAAGCCCGGACCCCAGAAGATATCGACGATTCCCGCGTTGCCGAGAACCAGGCTGAGCAACCACAGCAACACGAAGCAGCCGGTGATGATGCCGAGTCCGCCGAGAAATGGCAGACCGCTCGTCAGGAGAAGCACGACGCCGGCCACGGTCATGGCGAGAAAGAGGAGGGTCACTCGGGTGGTCATGGTGGTCCTTCAATAGATCAAGAGCTGCGATCCGAGATCTGAAAAGGATAATGAGTGAAATGCGCCGGCTATTTCCGGTTGGGGCGCTGTTATCCGGATTGCGATCCGAAAACCAGGTCGAATCGACAGTTATCCAGTTTCTATCAAGATTTTCTGGAATTCCTGCGGTTGATCGTCAAGTTTCACCGTTCGGGCAGCATCGCTCATCCGTTCGGTGGAAGGGTGACGCTGCCGAAAAGGGGGAACGATGAGAATCGCAGTGATCGGCAGTGGAATCTCGGGTCTCGGCTCAGCCTGGTTATTGAGCCGAAAGCACGAGGTTCACCTTTTTGAAAAGCGTCACCGGCTCGGCGGCCACACGCACACCGTCGTTCACGATCTGGCGGGCCGGACGCTCCCCCTCGACACCGGTTTCATCGTCTACAACGAGAAAACGTATCCGCTGCTGACCAGGTTGTTCTCCGAGCTCTACGTTGAAACGCAGGCGAGCGACATGTCGTTCTCCGTGAGCTGTGCCGAGCCGGATATCGAGTACGCCTCACACGGACTGCGCGGGCTCTTCGCCGACCCGGCGCTCCTGCTCTCGGCGGCCTATCTGAAGATGCTCGTTGATGTCGTCCGCTTCGGGCGGCGGGGTCGGCGTATTCTCGCCGGCGCTGGTGATCCTCGGGTGACCATTTCGGAGTTCCTCGCCGACGGTCGGTTTTCTCAAGACTTCGCCCGCTACTACCTGATGCCCATGGTCTCGGCGATCTGGTCTTCCGGCACTGAGCTCGCGGCCAACTACCCACGTGACCCGCTGCTGCGTTTTCTCGACAACCACGGTCTGCTTCAGGTCACCGGACAGCCCGAGTGGAGAACCGTGGTCGGCGGCAGCCACAGCTATATCCCCGGGTTGGCCCGACCGCTCGGTGACCGCATCCACCTCGGTCACGGAGTGGAGAACATATTCCGCGGCGCGGACGGTGTGGAGATCGTGCTCGGTGACGGTTCGAGGCACCGCTTCGACCACGTCGTCATCGCCGCCCACGCCGATCAGGCGCTGGCCATGCTGGCCGAGCCCTCGGCCGAGGAGAATGAGCTCCTCGGCTGCTGGCGATACTCGGTCAACGACACATGGCTTCACAGCGACGCCGGGTTGATGCCGCGCCGTCCCGCCGCGTGGGCATCGTGGAACTACCTCATGGACGATTCGAGCAGGCAGCGCGCATCGTTGACGTATTACCTCAACCGGCTGCAACGGCTCGACGAGGATCGAGAGTATCTCGTCTCGCTCAATCCCGCGACCGATCCAGCCCCGGACACGGTGATCCGCCGAATGTCGTACACCCACCCGATCTTCACCAGCGAGAGCGTCGAGACCCAGTCCGAGCTCGGCCGGATCAACGGGCGCAACCGCACCCACTTCTGCGGCGCCTACTTCGGCAACGGATTCCACGAGGACGGTTTCGCCTCAGCGGTCTCGGTCGCCGACGATCTCGGTGTGGCGTTCTGATGGCGGCGTCATCCCTCTATCTGGGCCGGATCCGGCACCGCCGGATGGATGAACCGGTACGTGAGTTCTCCTACCCGATCTGGCACGCGCTCATCGATCTCGACGAGCTGCCGACGCTGGATCGTGATCTGCGGTTCTTCTCCCATAACCGGATCAACCTCACCGGTTTCGACGATCGCGATCACATGGGCTCGGAACCCGCGCCGGTGCGGGCCAAGCTCGAGACCTGGCTGCGGGTCAGGGGTGTGGAGACCGAGCTCGGCCGTGTCCAGCTGCTGACCCACCTCAGGATCCTGGGACACGTCTTCAACCCGGTCTCGTTCTACTTTATCCGGGACCGGGAGGATCGATTGCGGCACGCGGTCGCCGAGGTCAACAACACCTTCGGCGAGACCTACTGCTATCTCCTCGCTGTCGAGGGATCGTCGATCCGACACGAGCAAGAGAAGCGGTTCCACGTTTCACCGTTCCAGCCGCTCGACGGCCGGTATCGATTCCGCATCACCGAACCGGGACCAAAGCTCACGGCGCACATCGACGTGATCCGCGATGGAGACCGGGTCTTCGACACCACGCTGTCGTCACAACGACGGGACCTGGACGGAGGCTCGTTGCTGAGCACCGTGTCCCGACACCCGCATCTCGGTCTCTGGACACTTGGACTGATCCACTATCAGGCGCTGCGCCTGTGGCTCGGCAAAGCGCCCTTCTTCACCAAACCAGCGCCCCCGTCCGGGGCATGGAGGACCCGCCATGGCTGAGTGTAGACGCCATTCCGCCCGGGAGATCGTGGCATCGCGCCCGACCTCGGAGCTTGATTTCAACACCGCCGCGCCGCGGCCCACCAGGGAGATCCGACCTCCGCTGGCGGCCCGGATCGTTCTCGGCCGGTTGGCCCGAGTTCGTCGGGGGCACCTGGTGGTGCGGCTGCCGGACGGCTCGACGCGGACCTTCGCCGGCCAAGCTGCGGGCGCCAACCTGGTGATGGAGCTCCACGTCCATCGGTGGCGGTTTTTCTCGCGCCTGTTGCGGCGCGCCGATGTCGGCGCCGGGGAAGCCTATGTCGACGGCGACTGGTCGAGCCCCGATCTGGTCGGTCTGTCGCGATTCTTTCTGTCCAACGAGCGCCAGCTCGCACCACCGAGTGTTCTCGGCGCGATCAGCCGTTTTCGCGATCGCGTCGTGCACCTGCTCAGGAGCAACACCCGGACCCAGGCCAAGCGCAACATCCACGCCCACTACGATCTGTCCAACGAGCTCTACGCGCTCTTTCTCGATCCATCCATGACCTATTCCGCGGCTCTTTTCGACCGCCCGGGTCTCGATCTCGAGGCGGCGCAGCGGCGCAAGTACCAGCGCCTTGCCGAGTGGGCCGGTCTTCGTTCCGGGCAGCACGTGCTCGAGATCGGTTGCGGTTGGGGCGGGTTTGCCGAGTACGCGGCCGGCGAGTTGGGCTGCCACGTCACCGGGATCACGCTGTCGGAAGAGCAGGCGGCCTTCGCACGTGAAAGGATGCTCAGAAACGGACTCGAGGACCGGGTCCAGATCAGAGTCGTGGACTATCGGGATGTCGACGCGACCTTCGATGCGGTGGTGTCCATCGAAATGCTCGAGGCGGTGGGCCACCGATTCCTCGACGGTTTCTTCGCCACGATTGATCGTGTTCTGCGTCCCGGCGGCAAGGTTGCCCTGCAGACCATCACCATACCCGACCAGATCTATGACCGATATCGCCGGGGCACCGACTGGATCCGTGACTACATCTTCCCCGGGGGCCACCTTCCGTCCCTCGGGGCGATCCAGGGATCATTGTCGAGGCGCACGGGTCTGGTCATTGAACGGCTCGACGACATGGCCGAGGACTACGCGACGACGCTCCATTCCTGGCGCTCGGAGTTTGATGATCGCAAGGTTGAAGTCAGGAAACTCGGCTTTGACGATCGTTTCGTCCGGATGTGGGATTTCTACCTCGCGACCTGTGAGGCAGCCTTCCTGGAGCGTCAGATCGGTGTTCTGCAGCTCGGGATGCTGCGCAGCGGTCGGGGCGCGGAAATGGGGAGAGACGATCGATGAGCTTGGCGATCGAGCTTGCAGAGAGGCGTGTTGTGCCGGATCCTCTGGTCAGGGTCGGGATGCGACGGCTGCTGTCGCAGCGGTTGCGGGATGAGCGCGCAAACGATGCACGTCGGCAAGGGCAAGGCGTCCAGGCGTTTGTCAGGGAGATGGAATCCGAGCCCGTGGCAGTTGCCACCCTGGACGCCAACGAGCAGCACTACGAACTCCCGGCCGAATTCTTCGCCGCGGTGCTCGGTCCGAACCTCAAGTACTCGAGCTGCCTCTGGACGGACGGCGCCGACACTCTCGCCGAGGCCGAAGAGAGAATGCTCACGCTGAGTTGTGAGCGAGCCGGAATCGAAGATGGAATGGATGTTCTCGATCTTGGGTGCGGTTGGGGCTCTCTCAGCTTGTGGATCGCCCGCAACTTCCCGAAGTGCCGGACTCTCGCGGTGTCCAACTCGCGTTCTCAAGCCGCATTTATTCATCAGCGATGTGCCTCCGAAGGTTACAGCGGAGTCGAGGTGGTGACCGCCGATATGAACGATTTCTCAACCGACCGCCGGTTCGACCGGGTGGTCTCGGTGGAGATGTTCGAGCACATGAGGAACTGGGCGAAGCTCTTCGAGAGGGTGGCCGGTTGGCTACGCCCCGACGGGGCCTTTTTTCAGCACGTGTTCTGTCACCAGAGGTACGCCTACCTTTACAGCGACGATGGCGCAGGCGACTGGATGGCGCGGCATTTCTTCACCGGCGGTATCATGCCCTCGGTCAATCTCCCGCGGCGGTTCGGTCATCACCTCGAGGTCGTCGATCAGTGGCGGGTCAGCGGCATCCACTACAGCCGAACCCTTGAGGCGTGGTTGGGCGCCATGGATCAAAACCGCGCCGAGTTGTTGCCGCTTTTCAGCGAGACCTACGGAACCGATGCTCGTCGCTGGTTCGCCCGCTGGCGAATGTTCTTCATGGCCTGTTCCGAGCTCTTCCGCTACCGTGGCGGAAGCGAGTGGTTCGTCGCGCACACCTTGATGCGGCCGCCGGCCGGATCTCAGGCCGGCTGATGCGACGAAGAGCACGGGTGCTCGCGCTGGCGATGTTGTTCCTGGCGACAACGGCGGGTACAGGGGAGAGGGAGTCCATGACGATCATCGACTTTTCACGGGACGACTCGATCTGGCCATCGATCAACGACGGCGTGATGGGTGGCCTTTCATCGGGGAGAATGACCGCCGCCGACGGCTATGCGACCTTTCAAGGAGATGTGTCGTTCGACAACAACGGTGGGTTCTCGTCGGTGCGCTCCCTCCCTGTTGTCCACGACCTCTCGGCTTTCGAAGGTCTCATCCTCAGGGTTCGAGGAGACGGTAAGCGATACGGCTTCCGGCTCAGGACCGACGCCTCGTTCGACGGTGTGAGTTATCAGGTCGAGATCGTACCGCCGGCCGGAGAGTGGGTCGAGATCGCGGTCCCCTTCGGCGAATTCGTTCCGGTGTATCGCGGCCGGCTTGTGCAGGGCCACCCGGAGCTCGATCCGAGAAGGATCGCGACTTTCGGTCTTCTCATCAGCCGGCAGGAAGGCGCTTTTCGCCTCGACATCGAGGCAATTAGAGCCATCAGGCCCTCGGATACGTCATGAACCCCCCGACCGGCAATCCGGTCAATCGGAAGAAGCTCCCCAACTCCAAGTGGACCGCCGTGCGGCCCGTGAATCGGGAGAAGCATTTCATCGTTCTCGACTGGGTCCG
>JARFRM010000324.1 GCA_029287235.1 Thermoanaerobaculales bacterium | reverse complement strand
GGGCGGGTACTCCAAACCATACTCGGCGAGAATCGCGGCGGCGAGGTTCTTGAGCTCGGTTGCCTCCTTCTGAAGGGGCCGCGAGGTCAGCAGAATGCCCGGGACGCTCTCGTGATCCATACAGTGGTCGCCGCTCCAGCGATCCATGTTGTCGGTCAGGACCTCGGGTAGGATCTCGCCGATGGCGGACTCGTCGGAGCCCCGGGTGCCTCGGGCGTACCCGACCTGGATGTCCGGCCCGATGTGGAGATAGCTGCCATCGGTGTAGGTCTCCTCACGGATGTAGACCTTGGAAATGGCCGGCTCGCCGGTTTCCGGATCGATGACCCGACGGAGCCTGCCGGCGATCTCGGCGATCATCCCATCGCGGTCCTCGGGATCGACGGTGCCGCCCCTTTCCCGTGCCTTCAGATTCAGGTAGAGACCGTTGATCCCGAGGCCGTAGGCCCGGGTCTTCGTCCAATCAACGTTGGAGTAGTATTCCCCGGTCTTGTCCGGGTCCTTCAGGGTCAGATAGCCGTTCTCCTTGAGCCATGTATTGAGGTGGAAGGCCCGCCGCCAGGGCGAGAAACCGTGATCGGACATCACCACAAGCAGGGTGTCTTCGGGCATGTGTTCGAGGGTGTAGCCCACGACCCCGTCCATCTTCTCGTAGAGCTCGGGCATGACTTCGGCGTATTTCGCGTCCTCTGCGGCAACATAGGCAGGGTGGTCCGGGTCCATGGCCCGCCAGATGATGTGGCCGACCAGATCGGTATTGCCGAAATAGTGGAAGAGCAGGCCCTCGTCGAACTCGCCCACGATGAACTTGTACTGTTCGATGTTCTCATCGCCGGCGATCTCGGCCTGGGCGAGGAACTCATCGACGGTCAGAATTCCGGCCTTGGCCGCTCCGGTGTCCTCCGGCATGCCCTGGGTGTAGAAATAACCTGTGCACTTGCAGAGGTGTTTGGCGTAGGAGTGGGGGGTCGAGATCGGCATGATCGGTGCAGTCGGGTCGATGTTGAGCGGGGAGACATAGAGTTCGAAGTGGGGTGCCACGGAGCGGAGGTAGAAACGTGCGATGGCTGGAAGGACCTGGGTCGGAACCATGTCGAAGGCGATGGGAATCCACTCGCTCCAACCGCCGGCTTCGAGAATGAAGGCCTCGTCCCCGATGACGAATTTCGCGGCGTTGGTCTGCTCGTCGACATGGATGACGATGTCGGTCGACAATCGAGTCGGTTCGATGAGGAAGGGATTGTCGGGCCCGTAGAGTTTGGTGCCGATGCGACCGGCCCTGTTCTCCACCTGGAAGACATCGCCACCGTTGACGCTCTCCGTGCCGGGAGCGAACGGGTCGGAGGTGTAGAGCGAGAAGGTCCCGTAGGTGCCGAGAACATCCGGTGTTCCCATTCCGCTCAGCTCTTTGCCTGCTGTTCCGGACGGTGGGAAGTTCGCCGGCATCCGGATGACGGTGGTCGGCACACCGTGCTCTTCGAGGACGGTCCAGAACGCGTTGCCCTGTCGGAGGAGCTTGACGAAGCCGGGGTTGAATAATGAGGGGATCTGCCATTTGCCCAGACTCCACATGGTTCCGGCCTCGGCGATGCTCGTCGACAGGTACGGCGTCATTGTTTCCGGGTCTCGGTGGATGAAGTCGAATATTCCGTGACCACCGGCGTCGGTACCGGAGATGAAATCGGACCACGCCACCGGACTCTGGGGCGGGATGGAGGTGCCGAGGGAGGAAAACCCTCCCGAATCGGCCAGCTTCCTGAAGGACGGAAGGCGGCCGTCTTCGATCATTCGTGCCGTCAGCTCGTAGTCCATGCCGTCAAAACCGAGGATGATCACATTCGGTCTGCCGCGGCGGCTCACACCGTCGTCTGCATCGCCGGCCGGGAGGGGACGGGCGATGCCGAACGCGAGGATGCCGAGCGGTACCAGGGACAGGACCGAGATGACCAATTTCGAGGGGGACTGCATGATCCGCCTTTCTCACCGACCGAGACCCGTCTGCAATCGGGTCTCAGGGTCGCGACCACCGCCGCAGTGTATCGTGTCCCTCGGCTCCTGTTCCGCATAGTCTTTGCGCGCCCGGTCAGGTTGCGGGCGAGGAGCCTGTAGTGCCATACGGATGGTGGGGTTCGGAGGGTTGTTTGAGGCCATTCTTCGACCGATGTGCAGGTTCATACTGGTGGTATGGGCCAAGAATCGGGCGGGAAATGGGCCAAACGGCATCCAAAAAACACAGCTCGGCTATTGCGCTACAGGCTCCTAATGCATCTCGAGCCAGGACTCCATCTTGTCGAAGACCTTTTTTCGCTCGAGGAGCGGTTCGTTGAACAGCTCGTGGTAGTAGGCCTCCCACTCGACGTAGTCGACGAGGTCGGCGGGCGCCGAGGCCACCCAGGCGCGGGTCGTCTCGGGATCCACCAACCGGTCATCACCGGCCTGCATGACCAAAGCGGGGATCGTCATCAGCGACGCCTCGGCGAGAGCCGTGCGTTGGGCATCGATGACCTCGGTGGCCCATCGCGCCGACACTTTGTCGCTGACCAGCGGATCCGCGACGTAGTTCTTCTCGACCTCGGGATCTCTGCTCAGGTAGGCGGGGTTGGCGATCTTCGAGAACATCATCTTCGGAGTGACCCGCGAAATGAACTTGGAGGCCCCCATCACGAAGGGAGACGGCTTGGAATCGGGGTGGATGCCGAGAAATGGTGACGAGACCACGACGCCGTCGAGATGGTCCGGGTTCTTTTCCGCGTAGAGCAGCGAAAGAAGCCCCCCCTGTGAGTGGCCGACCAGGTAGATCTTCTGGTCCGGATGGCGGATCCTGGCCAGCCGGTGTCCTTCTGCAAGATCGTCGAGGAACTCGTCGAAGCGGTTGACGTGGACCCGGGGACCCGGACTCTTTCCGTGGCCGCGGTAGTCGAAGCCGAAGCACGTCCAGCCGCGGGCGACGAAGTGGCGGACCGGATTCAAATACCGTCCCGAGTGCTCTGCCAACCCGTGGACAAAGACGAGCACACCATCGGGCTCGCCGGGCGGTTGCCACGACTGCCAGTAGAGGGCGAAACCGTCGTCCGTGGCAAGGGTGCCTTCCTCATGATTCATCGCAGCGCGTACCCCCTGGGTAAGATTCTAGCGAAACCTCGGAGTGAAAGGTGAGATTCGACGCGGTTGGGATTGAGGTCCTGAGGTCTTGAGGTCTTGAGGTCCTGAGGGTTTGACGGAAATCAATATCGACCTACGATCCTGCATCCTGCATCGTTGGGATGCTCCAGCATCCAGCATCACTCCGCAGTCAGCACTCTCCTCACGGCGTTCCGCCAACCCTCGTTGAGCTCATCTCGCCGACCCTCATCCATCGAGGGTTCGAAGAGGCGCTCCTTCCGCCAGCTGCTTTCGAGCTCGTCCGGGTCCTGCCAGAAACCGGTGCCGAGCCCGGCGAGGAAGGCGGCGCCGGCGGCGGTGGTCTCCAGCAAGTTCGGCCGGACTACGGGAATCCCGAGAATGTCCGCCTGGAACTGCATGAGCACGTTGTTGGCGGCGGCGCCGCCATCGACCCTGAGTTCGGTGATCTCGATGCCCGAATCGCGGTTCATGATGTCGACGACGTCGCGCGTCTGGTAGGCGATACTGTCGAGGGTGGCGCGAATGAGTTGATCGCGCCCGCTGCCCCGGGTCAGACCCACGACGGCGCCGCGGGCATGCATATCCCAGTGCGGTGCGCCGAGGCCGGCAAAGGCGGGAACGACATAGACGCCCAGGGTGTCGCTCACCCGGCTGCCGATGGTCTCGGTCTCGGCGGCGTGGTCGATGAGGCCCATTTCGTCGCGCAGCCACTGGATGGCGGCGCCGGTGGTGAAGATGGAGCCCTCGAGGGCGTAGGCAGGTCCGCCGGTGGCGTCGCAGCACACCGTGGTCACAAGTCCATTTTCGGAGAGGGTGACCGTGTCACCCATGTTGAGCACGACAAAGCTGCCGGTGCCGTAGGTCGCCTTGACCATCCCCGGTCGCCAGCACGCCTGGCCGTAGAGGGCGGCCTGTTGGTCGCCCGCGATGCCCGCGATGGGGATCCCGGCGGGGAGTGAACCGAGGGAGCGGGTTCGGCCGAACACTCCCGAACTCGGTCTGACCTCGGGCAACATGACCCTCGGAACGTCGAAGAGTTCGAGCAGATCCGACGCCCAGCGACGGCGGTGAATGTCGAAGAGCAGGGTGCGCGAGGCGTTGGTCGGGTCGGTGGCGTGGACCTCGCCGCCGGTGAGCTTCCACAGCAGCCAGGTGTCGATGGTCCCGAAGAGCAGATCGCCGGCCTCGGCGAGCGCCTGGCCGTTGGGAACCCGGTCGAGGATCCAGCGGATCTTGGACGCCGAGAAGTAGGCGTCGAGGACGAGGCCGGTGCGTTCGTGGATCCACTTCTCGTGACCGGCGTCGCGCAGGCGATCACAGATCTCGGCGGTCTGGCGGCTCTGCCAGACCACCGCCCGATGTACGGGCCGGCCGGTCCGGCGGTCCCAGATGACGGTGGTCTCGCGCTGGTCGGTGATACCGATGGCGGCAAGTTCCGCGCCCTCGATGTCGGCAGCGGCCACGGCCCGCGAGGCGACATCCAAAGATACCTTCCAGATCTCCACAGCATCGTGTTCGACCCAGCCGGGATGTGGATAGTACTGGGTGAACTCGGAGTAGGCACGGCCCAGCACCGAGCAGTCGTGGCCGATCACAAGCGCGGTGGTCCCGGTGGTTCCCTGGTCGATGGCGAGCACGGCACGATGCATGAGTGGCTCCTTTGTCCTCAAGATTCTCGCCCGGATTGGTGGAAAATCAAATCTCCCGGCGCCGCCTCAGTACTTTGACTCCTCTCGAGCGAGGGACCTGTCACAAAGCGAGTCCGTGAAGATTCTCCTGGCCCTGACTGGTGCGATTTGTCGCTTCCGTCCAGGCAGCTGTCGCATCCGTCTATGTCCAATTGGCTTGTGCGAACCCATGTTGAATCATCGATGAACAACACGACACGGACTCGCGATATCGGAACGACGGTTGCGGACAACCGAAGCCGCCGAGCGCCTCTTCGATTCGGATGAACACGGGAGGTCAACATGAATGATGGAAATGGAGCTCACTATCTTTCACCTGCGAGTAAACCGGGGCGCGCGGGCGTACTCGTCTCACTGCTTCTGTTCGCCGGCGCCGCCGGGGCGTGGGACGCGGACCTCGATCCGACCTACCACTCCGGTGGGAGAGCCTGGGCCGGTTTTGTTGGTCCCGCGGGTCAAGATTCCGCCGTCGCGGTGGCGGTCCAAACCGATGGCAAGGTCGTGATGGCCGGGTCGAGGTTCAACGGGTCGGATCTCGATTTTGGGGTGATTCGCCTCGGTCTGGATGGGTACCCCGACAACACCTTTGGTCAGTCCGGTACTGCCTATTTCGACTTCGATTCGGCCACCGACACCGCCCGCGACATGGTCATCCAACCCGACGGCAAGATCGTTGTGGTGGGAAACGCCAGGGTGGGCGGCGTGAACCGCATGGGGGTGGCGCGCTTTCATCCCGACGGTTCGCTCGACGACTCCACGACCGTGCCCTTCAGCGGCAGCACCTACGGCTTCGGAGTCGCCCTCCAACCCGACGGCAAGATCGTGATCTGCGGCAGGACCTACTACGCCTCATCTCTCTACGACTTCGCGGTGGCGCGGCTCAACTCGAATCTGACCATGGACACGACCTTCAGCTCCGATGGTATGGCCGACTGGGACTTCGGCGACAACGACAACGACAGCGCAAACGACATCGAGGTCCGGTCGGATGGCAGAATCGTCGTCGCAGGGTCTGCAATGTGGAACGGGCAGAATGTCTTCGGTCTGATGGTCTTCAGCGCTACCGGCGGTCCCTTGAACCTCGGGGTGGCGTCGTTCTCGGAAGATGCCTATGGGTTCGGCCTTGATCTGCAGAAGGACGGCAAGGCCGTGGTCTCTGGTCGGTGCGAGGTCAATGGGGGCGACTTTGCGGTCGCGAGATTCAACACCAACGGCACCCTCGACACCACCTTCAGCACCGATGGGATGGACACCGTGATCGTGAGCGGCAACGAGGAGTCCGCGATGGACGTCGTCGTCCAGCACAACGGCAAGATTCTGACGGTCGGCTACATGAACTATAACGGCACCTGGCAGCTCGCGTTGATGCGATGGAAGGCCGACGGCGCTCTCGATTTCACTTTCAACGACGGCTACATTTACACCTATATCCATTTCTTCTACGGTTACGATGCGCGGGGCTACGCGATTGCTCAGCAGCCGGACGGCAAGATCCTGGCTGCCGGATACACCGACTACGAGTCCGGTCGGCTCATGGCCGTGGCTCGTATCATGGGCGACGAGGACCTCAACTTCGCCGAAGAACTGGAGAGCGGCACCACGGATTGGTGGTCCTCGAGCTTGAATTGAACCGGTCGCGATCTCTCGAGATGATCGCTCGCAGAAATGTGGAGAACGCGGGATGGGTGCCGGGCTCCAGCTCTGTTCGCGGCGAACAAAGCTGTGCGCCTTAGCACCCCTCGGCATTCGGTGAACCATTCAAGTCCCCCCGATCACAAGATCGATTGGATCGTCTGACCCGACACCGATGCCAATGGAACGTGACCCGGGTCACAAGGTGTGTTGTTTCAAGAGCTTGACGTCTTTTCAACAGCGACTCCGGGACCCATAACAACACTATGTGCGAAAACATCCGCACAGTAGGAGGGTGACGGAATGAAAAGACAATTGGTGAGTATGGTTGTTGTGTTGTGGGGTTTGTGGGGATTCGGGCTGGGCATGGTCGAGGGGTCGGATCTCGATTTCGCAAATGCAGCGGCGCTGAGCCAGCCTGGAGATGTCAAGACGGGCAATTCCGGTCACGGCGGGGAAGATCCAGGGCCAATCGT
>JARFRM010000120.1 GCA_029287235.1 Thermoanaerobaculales bacterium | reverse complement strand
CATCATCGATCCGATCGAATGTTGAAACCGCCTGGCAGTTCGACGCCGTCGGTCTCGACGGTCACGTCCACCCGATCGACCCGGCCCCACCGGGGCCCTTCTCTCAGCCGAAGCAGCAACGCGTCGATGGCGGCGTCGTCTCCCCACACCAAGGCCTCGACGGTCCCGTCGGTCCGGTTCCGAACCCATCCGTTGATTCGCAGCAACCGGGCTTCGCGGAAGACGAATGCGCGAAATCCAACCCCCTGGACCCGACCGTGAACACGAAGTCGATGCGCGGCCGCCATCTCAGTCTCTTGAAACCTCAGGCTCGGTTCGGGAATGGCGCTTGCCGATGTGCTGAATCAACCAGAATCCGCCCACCAGGAGGACCACGAAGGCGATGGAGAGCCAGTTGAACTGGGTGTAGAGGAAGTCCTTGATGGGCTCGCCAAAGAAATACAGCAGAACTCCCTCGGTCATGAAGCGCAGGCTTCGCGAGGCCAGCGACGCGAGCATGAAGATCTTGAAGTTGATCTTGAGAGCGCCGCCCGCGATGGTGAAGACCTTGTAGGGAATCGGAGTGAGCCCGGCGATCCCGGTGGCCCAGGCGTTGAAACGATCGTAGAGCCGCTCCACGGCGATGATCTTGGTTTCCTTGAAGAAGCGGTAGAGCAGAGGCCGGCCGCCGTAGAGGCCGATGGCGTAGCCGAGTCCGCCGCCCAGGACGCTGCCGACGGATGTGATGAGGGCGTACCAGATCGCCATCTCGGGCCGGGCGACACCCAGGGTCACCAACAGGACATCGGGTGGAATCGGAAAGAACGAGCTTTCGGCCACCGCCAGGGCGAAGAGCCACCACCCCGGGTGGGGCGATGCCGCAAACTGATCGATGAGACCGAAGAGCCAGTCCTTGACCTGATGCACCCAATCCAGGACCCCACTCATTCCACTTTCCCCCGCCAGCCGTGCCGGCCGATCAAGGGCACAAAGCACGCTCCCTGCAGATCGGTGGTCTCGTATCGCTCTCCCCGCCGCTCGACAACCCTGATCACCTGGGTCTCCCGGGCACCGACCGGCAACACCAGACGCCCCCCGTCGACCAGCTGTTCAATGAGCGGCTCCGGCACATCGGGCGCCGCGGCCGTCACCAGGATCGCATCGTAGGGAGCCAGCGCCCGCCATCCGAGCGTCCCGTCCATCACCTTGATGCTGACGTTTTCGATTCCGAGCGCATCCAGGCGCCCCTTGGCCTCACGCGCCAGGGGCGCGATCCGTTCGATGGAAAAGACAAAACGAGCCAACCGGGCGAGCACTGCCGCCTGGTAACCGGATCCGGTGCCGATCTCGAGCACGCGATCCTCCGGCCCGATCCCGGCGGCTTCGGTCATGGCCGCCACCACCCGGGGCTGCGAGATCGTCTGCCCCTCACCGATATTGATCGACACATCCTCCGAGTATGCGGCGTGGCGATAGGCCTCGGGCACGAAGAAATCGCGGGGGATCAGGCGCATGGCGTCGAGGACGCGTTGGTCGCGGATTCCGTACCGCTCCAGCGCCTCGACCATCTGCGCTCGGCGGTAAGCGTACCCGTCGCTCGCCATCACAGCGTCGACCGATCCCCGTTCGGGTGGTCGAGAAAGGTCGGTCGGAGATCCTTGAGTTCATCCAGGAAATGGTGGCCCGTCATGTCCAGGTGCAACGGCGTCACCGACACGAAGCCTTGAGCCACCTCGTGAAAATCGGTGTCCGGAATCTCTTCCCAGACAGGTTCGCCGCCACCGATCCAGTAGATCCGGCGGCCCCTCGGATCCCGCTGCTCCACCACCCCTTCGGTGTAGCGCCGGACGCCGAGCCGGGTGAGCTTGAGCCCGCGCGGCGGCCCGAGTGGGACATTCGCGTTGAGCAGCGTCGATTTCGGCAGACCGTGCTCGAGAACCCACACGGTGAGTTCGCGGGCCAACGCCGCCGATGCGTCCCAGCTCATTCCTTCACCCACCACCTGGGACAACGCAATCGCCGGATAGCCGAGAATCACACCCTCGAAGGCCGCCGACACCGTTCCCGAGTAGTGGACATCGACTCCCATATTGCCGCCCCGATTGATCCCGGAAACCACCAGATCGGGCGACCGGTCGCTCAGCAGGTTCGAGATCCCGAGGGTAACGCAGTCCGTCGGAGTGCCGTTGACCGCAAAGCGTCGTTCACCCACCCGCCGCACCCGAAGCGGGCGATCGAGGGTGAGCGCGTGCGACACCGCGGACTGCTCGCCATCGGGGGCGACCAGCCAGAGCTCGCCGATATCCTCCAGCGCCTCCATCAACGCAGCGATCCCCTGCGAGGAGAATCCGTCGTCGTTGGTCACCAGAATGCGGGGCATCTCGGGCATTGGCGGATTATCCCACAGCCGCCGCATTTGCGGCGGCTGCCCGTGTCCGTTCCCGCGATGATCCGCTCCCACTCCCGATCTCGTTGTCGCTGCTCCTGGCCCTGCCTTTGCCGCTGTCCCTGTCGTTGAACCTGCCCTTGCAGCTGCCGCCGACTCTCGACCCAATTGAGAATCGAGGATTCGGGACTGTCGTTCATCGAAATTCGGTCTGTGAGCGGCTCTGAAGGGCAGGCTGGAAGCCTACCCCCACAATCATCGCATTCAGGAACCTGGTTTCAGCT